>JAEZAW010000199.1 GCA_023430315.1 Pseudomonadota bacterium
GGATGAGGGGCGAAGAGATTGCCGCCGACCGTCGCCATGTTGCGGATCTGCGGCCCGCCAACCGAGCGCGCAACCGGCGCCAGGAACGTCAGGTCGCGATGCGCTGCGATCATGGCCATCGTAACGCCCGTACCGATTGTGACGCCGTCGCCGGAGAGGCGGATATCGGCAAGCACCGGATCGCTGCTGCGCACGATCCGCGTGGCCGTCACGCCGGCATTGACGTCCCGCATGACGAGCGTGCCGCCGGCCATGAATATGGCATCGGCTCCCATTGCGCGTTGCGCTTCGGCAATCGTCGCGTGCGTTTCGACGGATTGGATCATCGATCATCCCCCTTTCGCGGCACCGGAAGCCCCATGTGCTCGCGCACCGCGTCGAAGCCGGCACGGAAGATGCCGTTGGACACCAAGTCGCGCAGCTCCGTCTCACGGCCCGGCGGCGTATCGAAGCGGCTCTGCCAATGCCAGAACGTGCGGTCGCCATCGGTCACCGGCGCCAGACGCAAGTGGGCTACGTAATTGAGAAGCGGTATTGGTGTATCCAGCAGGCAATAGGAGAATGCCATGTCAGCATCGGAAAGGGTCAGCAGCTGTTCGCGCACTTCCGACCCGTCGGCCAGATGGAGCCGCCGCACACAGCCGATCTTGTCGGAGGAATAGCCGCGCTCGATGTGGCTGTCGGCAATGGCCGGATGCCAACGATCGAAGCCGTTGAAGTCGCGCAGCACGGCCCACACCGCCTCGACCGGCGCGTCAAGAACTGTGCTCTCGACAACGCGCACCATGTCACCCCACCAACTGCCGCTTCAGCGCGTCGAAGCCGGCTTGGAAGACGTTGTTGCCGATGCCGTCGACGAGATCGGCCGCCAGTTCCGGCGCGCATTCGAACTCGGCGGTCCATTCGGCAAAGGTCCGGTCGCCGTCACTGACCGGTGTCAGTCGCATCGTCGCCAGGTAGTCGGTCAGTGGCATTGGCGACTCGAGGATCGAATAGGTGAAGAACATATCGTAGTCCGAAAGGCCGAGCAGCTTTTCGCGCAGGCGATCGCCGTTCTGCAGGCGAAAGTCGCGCACGCAGCCAATCTTGTCGGATGGCTCGCCATTCTCGATCCGGCTTTCCCGGATGCGCGGATGCCAGCGCGGCATGGCATTGAAGTCGCGCACCTTCTCCCAGACCTTGGCGGCCGGGGCATCGATGACGGAGGATACATAGATGCGGGGCATTTAGGTGCTGCCTCCCGACTCGGATTTCGGCTTGGCCGACTTGCCGCCATCGCCGCCTGACTTGCGCGCCTCGCCGGCAATGCGCTGCATGTCGGAAGCTTCGCGAATGAGGCCGCCCTGCTTGGCGAGATTTGCGCCGTCGATGCCGATGTCGGCGAGCAGGCTGTCGATCATCGGCGCCTGCACGCGATAGCGCAGAGCCGAGTTGATCACCTCGTCGGTGGGGCTGCCCGAACGGCCCTCGCCACCAGGGCCGTTCATGCCGTCGAGCTGCATGATGCGAATGTCCTGGATCTTCTCCAGCGGCTTGACCGATGCAGCCACGATGCCTTCGACATGCTCCAGCAGCTTGCGACGGAACAGCGACACGCGCGCCGGATCCGTAAGGACGTTCTCGGCCTCGTTGAGGAGACGCTGAGCCTCGGCCTCGACCGTGAGCCGGACCTTCTCGGCGCCGGCCGCGATCGTGCGTTCGGCGGCAGCTTTCTCCGCCAGCAGCACGTCGATGGCCTTGCGCCGGTTGGCAGCTTCCGTCTCGCGCGCAGTGACAATCCGCTCCTCGGCGGCAGCAGCATCGGCCCGCGCCCTGTCGGCTTCGAGCCGGGCAGCCGACTCTTCGAGCGACTTCCGGTAGAGCGTGATCGCCTTGTCCATCTGCGCCGTCTCGACGAGCCTCTCGCGCTCGACTTCGAGCCGGCGGCGTTCGGCCTCGTGCGAAATGCGGACCTCGTCGAGCCCACGCTCGGAAGCAACACGAGCACGCTCAATGTCCTCGCGGCTCTCGATCTCGGCTTCGCGCAGTGCCTGGACACGGGCGATTTCAAGTTGTTCGAGCGACTGACGCCGTCCGAGTTTGGCCGCCTCGACAGCCCTTTCGCGCTCGACTTCGGCCGTCTCGACCGACGTCTGCGCCGTCACCTGGGCGCGGCGGACGTCGGCCTCTGCAGCCACGCGCGCGCTCCTCTTCGATGCGAGTTCGACGACGCGCGCTTCCTCCGCCGCTTCCACCTCGCGCTTGCGCTCGATGTCGATCACTTCGCGGGTCTGCTGGCTCGCGATGCGCTCCTGCTCCAATTTCAGCTCAGCGGCGATCCGCGCCCGCTCGACGCTTTCCCGTCGCGCGATATCGGCTGCCTCGATCGCCTTATCGCGCGCAATCTCCTCGGCCCGGGTGGCGAGCTCGGCCTCGATCCGCTCGGCAGCAACACCCTTCTCGCGTGCGATCCGTGCCGCATCGATCGCCCGTCCGGCAGCGATCTCGGCCGCTTCGACCGTCTGCTGCCGCTCGATCTCCATCGCACGGATGCGCTGATCCTCGCTGATGCGAGACTCGGAGATCTTCGCCGCCTGAGAAATCCTCTGGCGTTCGGTCGCCTCGCGTGCCGCAATCTCAGCTTCTTCCAGCCCCTGCTGACGCGCGATCTCGCGCCGACGGATATCTTCCTCGCCGCGTATCCGGGTCTGGGTGAGGATCAGCGTCTGCGCCATACGCGCCTTCTCGGTTTCCTCACGGGCGGCGATTTCGGCCTGCTCAACAGCGCGCTGGCGCTCGATCTCCATAGACTGCGTTTCGCGATCCTTCTGGATGCGCGTCTCCGTCACGGCCTTTTCCTGCAGGATGCGTGCGCGCTCGATCGACTCCCGCGCCGCAATCTCGGCAGCCTCGAGCAATCGCGTCCGCTCGATCTCGCGCGCCGTCGTTTCCTGCTCATTGATGATGCGCGCCTCCTTGAGGGCACGCTCCTGCAGAATTCGGGCTGTCTCGACCTGCTCGCGGGCGGAGATTTCCTCCGATTCGACCGTCTGGGTTCGGGCGATCTCGCGCCGGCGGATTTCCACTTCAGACGCAATCCGCGCCTCTGCAATGGCCCGCTCGTTCGCGATGCGCGCCCGCTCGATGGCTTCACGAGCAAGAATCTGAGCGGACTCGGCCTGCGTCTCGCGCTCGGCGCGCTCCTTGGCCAGCAATGCACGCTGCTGCGCCCGACGGAACTCGACGTCGCGCTCCTGCTCGAGCCGGGCTTCTTCGCTCGAGCGCTCGATTTCCAGTGCCTGCTTCTCGGCTTCGAGGTTGCGCGTGCGGATCTGGATCGTTGCATCCTGCTCGATGTCGTTGCGCAGCTTGCGCCGGTCTTCGATGTCCCGGATGAGGACAGTCAGGCCTTCGGCGTCGAACCGGTTGGATGGATTGAAGAACTCGAGGCTCGTCTGGTCGATGTCGAGAATGGCGACGGATTCGAGCTCGAGGCCGTTGCGCGACAGGTCGTTCTCCACCGCCTGCCGAACGCGCTCCACATAGTTCGTCCGGTTCTCGTGCATACTGCTCATGTCCATCGCAGCAGCAGCGGCCCGCATGGCGCTCTCGAACTTGCCGGCGAGCAGCGCGTGCAGGCTTTCCGGCTCGAGCGTGCGTCGGCCGAGTGTGGAGGCCGCCATCGCCACCGCACGGCGCTCGGGCTGGACGCGCACGTAGAACTCAGCTTCCACATCGACGCGCATGCGATCCTTGGTGATCAGCGCATCGTTGGATGTCCGCGACACCTTCAGCGGCAAGGTGTTCATATTGACGGGCGTGATGTCGTGGATCATCGGCCAGACGAACGCGCCACCGTCGATCACGACCTTTTCGCCGAGGAACCCGGTCCTGACGAACGCGATCTCTTTGGTCGACCGGCGATAGAGCCGCTGCAGAACCCAGAAGATGATGGCGATCACCACCACCGCGATGATGAGCCAGAGGATGAGCTGGCCGATCACTTCTCCGGATATGGACATGTCCGTTCCTCCTTACGCACTCAACGGCGGCTAGCGCCGGCCCTGGCCCTTTCGGGCAATGCGCTTGAACATGCGCGTTTGTTCGGTCAGGGCGATTTCTGTCGGCAGGCGCTCCATCGAAGACGCGCCATAGAAGCCGTGGCAATTGGATGTGTTGTTCAGGATGAATTCGGCATCGTCGGGCATGGCGACTGGACCGCCATGGACGAGCACGATCACCTCCGGATTGACCTTGAGGGCTGCTTCCGCCCACGCCTCGACGAGGGCCGGGCATTCCGAGAGTTTGAGCGCCGTCTCGGCACCGATGCTGCCGCCCGTTGTCAGTCCGAGATGGCAAACGATGATATCGGCGCCCGCCTGCGCCATGGCTGTTGCTTCGTCTGTGTTGAAGACGTAGGGCGAGGTCAGCATATCCTTGGCATGGGCCGTGGCGATCATGTCGACCTCCAGCCCGTAGGACATGCCAGTCTCTTCGAGATTGGCGCGGAAGACACCGTCGATGAGCCCGACAGTCGGAAAGTTCTGCACGCCGGAGAAGCCGATCCGTTTCAGCTCGTCGAGGAACACGTCCATCTTGCGGAAAGGATCAGTGCCGTTAACGCCGGCGAGCACGGGCGTGTTGCGAACAACGGGCAGCACTTCGGCTGCCATATCGACGACGATCTGGTTCGCGTCGCCGTATGCCATCAACCCCGCGAGCGAGCCACGTCCGGCCATGCGATAGCGGCCGGAGTTGTAAATGACGATGAGATCGATGCCACCAGCTTCCTCACATTTCGCCGACAGCCCTGTGCCGGCGCCGCCACCGACGATGGGCACGCCGTCCGCCATCATGGCGCGAAGCTTTTCCAGGATCTTCTGACGCGGAATCACCGATGCACCTCCCCACGCGTGCGCGTGCGGCCGTCACCGTGCAGGTTGCGGAATGCGGCGACCAGAGCCGCCGCGAACTCCGGTGCGTTGATGTGGTGGGGTACGCGAATGAGCTGGCGCGATGACGTCTGGCGCACGGTTTCGACAAGCGCGGCGTAGAGGGCAGCGCGGGCCGTAAGATCGTGGAAGGGCTTGCCTGGCGCATCGAGTGCCGAGACGCCGCCTTCGGGCAGGAAGAAGCGAACCTGTCCTTCCATCCGGTTGAGCCGCTCGCCGATCCAGCGCCCCATGCTCGTGTTTTCTTCGGGCGTGGTACGCATCAGCGTGATCTGCGGATTATGCTTATAAAGAAGCCGTCCGGCGTAGCGCTCGGGGACAGTCTCCGGCGCGCCGAAGTTGACCATGTCGAGCGCGCCGACCGAGCCGATATAGGGAATGCGCGTGCGGATGATGGCGCCGAAGCGGTCCTCGCTCGCGGGAAACACGCCGCCCATGAGGAGATCGCAAACCTCGGTCGTGCTGATGTCGAGGACACCGGTGATCTTGCCGCTGTCGACGAGCGACTCCATGGCCTGTCCGCCGATGCCGGTCGCATGGAACACGAGACAATCGTGCGTCGGCGCTAGCTGCTTCGCCACCTGCTGCACGCACGGCGTCGTGACGCCGAACATCGTGAGCCCGATCGCCGGCTTCGCCGAGACGCGCGGACGCGCCGCCTGACGCGCAGCGACCATGCCGATCATAGCCTGCGCGGCGTTGGCGAGCACTTCCTCGGTAATGGCATTGAGGCCCTGCACGTCGGCGACCGACGGCAGGAGCATGATATCGGAAGGGCCGACGTACTTGCTGACCTCACCGGATGCGACCGTCGATACGATCAGCTTGGGAACGCCGACGGGGAGCGCCCGCATGGCCGGCGCCACCATGGCCGTGCCGCCCGATCCACCTGCCGAGAGCACGCCCGCAATGCCTTCCTGGCGGAGTATCCAGC
>JAEZAW010000294.1 GCA_023430315.1 Pseudomonadota bacterium
GCGGCCTGGTCTCTCGGCAGTCGCTTCATCGCGGACGAGATGCACGAGAGTGGAGAGCCTTTCCACCCCGCGCACATGCACCTGTGCCGGTAACAGCGATACCAGGAGATCGGCGTCCCTCGAGTCGAAGACGAACGATCCTCCGAGCAGTCGCACGTCAGGGTCGCCGTCTGCCGTGCCGTGGCGCACCTCGTTCGTCGAGGCCGGCGCCACTTTGGGATCAATGAGCTTCGCCGGCGCCGGTGCGAAGCCCGACATGATGAAGCCGGGCGTCTTTGGCAGGAGGAGGAAATCTCCTGCTTCCAGGATCAGAGGCTCCTCTCCGTCGACGGTAAGACGGCAGCTCCCGTCAAGGACGGTGCAGAAGCTCGGCTGGCCGAAGTCGGAATAGCGCACGGCCCAGCGCCCGGCGCCACTGATGATCTTGGAGAAGACAGCGTGCGGCCGCAGCAGCGCGACGACTTCTGAAAGGGGATCGACCATTTCAGGACGCTAACAAACGAAATCTGGACGATCAATTGCAGATCGTCCGGAAGGCTCCGTCTATCGTCCGCGTCATTCGAACAGGAGGACGATGATGAAGACCGTGCTGATTACCGGATGCTCTTCGGGCTATGGCCTCGAGACGGCGCGCCACTTTCACGCTCAGGGCTGGAACGTCATCGCGACGATGCGCACGCCGCGAAACGACATCCTGCCGGCAACCGATCGGCTGCGCGTGTTAGCGCTCGACGTCACGAATCCGCAGAGCATCTTGGCCGCTCTCGAAGCCAGCGGTCCGATCGACGTGCTCGTCAACAACGCCGGCATTGGCATGTTCGGGGCCTTCGAGGCGACTCCCATGTCGGTCGTGCGCAGCTTGTTCGAGACCAACACATTCGGCGCGATGGCGATGACGCAAGCCGTGCTCCCGCAGTTCCGTGCGCGCCGGTCCGGCGTGATCGTGAATGTGACATCGAGCGCAACGTTGGCCCCGATGCCGCTTGTCGCAGCTTATACGGCCAGCAAGTCCGCCATCGAGGGTTTCACCGGATCGCTCGCTCATGAGCTCGATGGCTTCGGCGTCCGCGTGAAGCTGGTTGAGCCGGGCTATGGACCGTCGACGCGCTTCGCCCAGAATGTTCAAACGCCGATCGAGGCGACCATCCCAGAGGCATATGCGTCGTACGCTCATTCGATCCTTTCGGCGTTCCAGCAGCCCAGCGCCGTGACGACCGAACGCGATGTGGCTGAGGTCGTTTGGCGCGCTGCCAACGATGTGTCCGCACAGCTGAGATATCCTGCGGGTTCGGATGCCGTGGCATTGGCACAAGGCGGCTGAGCCCGTGGTTCTATCGTCATCATTCGCAATGTCAGCCTTCATCTCGGATGCGGACGGTCGACGTCACGTCTGCACCGGGCTGAGCTGAAGTCCTTTACGGGCAGCCGGACCTGTCGCTGCCGCTATTCGGGCTGCTCCGGCAGCGGACGGGACAACAGGCCCATCTAGCCAGCCCGCGCGCCAGCACGCCATTCGGAACACGAACATTATACTCGCGACCGAGCGCGCTTCGTGACACTATTGTGAAGGTTAGGTGTCAGTTAGATGAAGCGTGAAATAGCCCATGAGATTACTTTGGCAGACGCGGTCAAACCCGCTCGCGTGGTGGTGGGCCTTCTTGACTCTGGCCAGCAGCGCAAACATTGCGCTTTGGTTCGTGCTGTATTGGGAGTTCAAAGGCCACGCTATCAAAAGCGCGAATGGCGCATCCAACATGCAGCTCATGGTCTTTCTGTCTGCTGCGTATGTTTTTGGCTGCGCCTTCAGGTCGGTTCTCCCCCGCGCGGATGTGCAGCGCATTTGCTTGTTTGATACCTGGCTATCGAGTGTCGTCGTCGGGCGGTCCGTGGCGACCGTGGCCGAGATGTGCTTTGCAATGCAGTGGGCCATCGCACTTTACCAACTCGCAAACATAGCAGCCGTGGAGACTACGCTGTACGTCGCCTGGGCGGTCGTGCCGCTGATCCTCGTGGCGCAATGCTGCTCGTGGTATGGCGTATTGACGACCAATTGTCTGGCGAATGCCGTCGAAAATTCAATATGGGCCGTTGCCTTCCTCTTGGTAGGGATTGGCCTCTGCCTGTTACTGCCGGGGTACGACGGGCCACTTCGCTTGGGCCTCATCGTCGCAATCATCGGGATCGCGGGCTATCTGGCTTTTCTTGTCGCTGTCGATGTGCCGATGTACCTCAATCGCTGGCGCCTAGGGCGTGCTGTTGGCCACAGCACTTTCAGCCCGCTCGAGGGGCTCCGTGACGCGAGGACACGCTGGATCGTGACGCATGATTTTGCGCAATGGAGAGGCGAGATCGCTTGGATGTCGCTCTACTTCACAGCGGCAGTGTGGGCCAGTCTCGCGCTTTGCTTCGCTTACGCGGTCATCGCGGTCCATTGATATCGGGGATTAGAGGTCGAGCGCGCCGGCCTTTCTGGTCTCATGCCTTCCGGCTATCGGTGCGCCAGCGTGAGGATTGCATCCTCCCAGGCGTCGATGGCGAAGGCGAGATCATACTTCGCCTCGAACAGCGCCCGCGCCCGTCGCCCCATGGCTGCACATCGCTCCGGATCCGAGGCGAGAGCGCGGACAGCACGCACCAGCGCGGCGCCATCGCCCTCGGCAACGACGATGCCCGTATCGGTCGTCGTCAGAATGCGTCCGATCTCGCCATCGGGATCGCCAATGAAGATCGCCGGACGCCCCGCGGCGGCAATGCCGTAGTACTTGCTCGGCACGATCAAACCTTCGAGCGCGGCTCTCAGCGTGATGAGATGGACATCGGGCACCGAAAGGCTCTCGGATAGCGTCTCGCGCGGCTGATAGGGCTGGAACATGACATTGCGATCGCCGCGCTGATCGACTTCCACCTTCAAGCTCTCGAGCTGTGCGCCGCCGCCAACGAAGAGCCAGCGTACCGACGCATTGCTTTCGGCCGTCGGGGGGGGCGCGCCAGTCGCCGACGCTGCAACCGGGCTCGCTTGCGTCTCCCTCGCGCTCATCTCGATCGCGGCAAGAATTGTTGCGACGTCATGCGCTCGGCCGAGATTGCCGGAGTAGCCGACGACGAACTTGCCCTCGAGTCCCCACTCGCGCCGCAGGCGATTGTGCTGAGCCGGCATGGGGCGGATCGATTGCGCGTCCGCCCAGTTGTGAATGACGCGGACACGGTCCGGTGCGACGCCCATACGGCGCACCTCCGCGGCCATGCGATCACCAATCGCGATATTCAGCGACGCCTTGCGCAGTGCGCAATCACGCAGCCACTGAAGCAAGCCAACGGCAGCGCCGGACAAACCACCGCGTGCCATCCCGAGTCCTGTTGCCACCTCGGGAAAAATATCCTGCAGCCAGTTGACCACGCTGGCCCCGCGGAGCCGCGCGATCGGCGTCGTCATCAAGGAAAGGAGCGGCGGATCGGTCTTGGTGACCACGATGTCGCCGCAGCGCAGCCGCCACAGCAACAGCCAAGCCGCCGCGAGCCCGAATGTTGCATAGTCTGCGGCGCGTCCGATGAGACCGCCGCGCCCGAAACCGGTCGTGGCGAGCCGCACGATCTCGACGCCGTGCAGCGTCTCCCGCCTCGGCAGCCGTATCGTCGGATCGTCGTAACTCAGGCGGGACGTGATCACCGTGATCCGGTGCCCACGCTGCGCCAGCGCGAACACCAGATCCGACAGCATCTGGCTGGTCGCCGAATGATCGGGGTGAAAGTAGCGATTGAGGAAATAGAGGCGCATCGCCAATGCCGAAACTATCGTCGGCTGTGCGCGCCGTCGTGCTCCAGGAACCAGCGATAGGTGGCCGCAATTCCGGCCTCGAGCGAGATCGAGGCCTGCCATCCGAGCGACGCGAGCAGAGATACGTCGAGCAATTTGCGCGGCGTGCCGTCAGGCTTCGACGTGTCGTACACGAAGCGCCCCTCGAAGCCGACCACGCGCGCGCAGATCGTCGCGAGCTCGGTGATCGAGACATCCTCGCCGACGCCGACGTTCACGTGGCCCTCGCCGTCGTAGACCTTCATCAGATGGACGAGTGCATCGGCGAGATCATCGACATGCATAAATTCACGCCGCGGCTCGCCAGTCCCCCACAGCACGACGCTTTCCGCGCGCGAAATCTTTGCCTCATGCATCTTGCGGACGAACGCCGGCAACACGTGGCTCGAGGTGAGATCGAAGTTGTCGTTGGGACCGTAGAGGTTCGTCGGCATCGCCGAAATGCTATGCAGACCATACTGGCGTCGGTAGGCCTGCGCGAGCCTGATACCGGCAATCTTCGCGATCGCGTACCACTCGTTCGTCGGCTCGAGTGGGCCGGTCAGCAAAGCCGCTTCCGTTATCGGCTGCGGGGCAAGACGCGGATAAATGCAGGAGGACCCGAGGAACAGCAGCTTCTCGACGCCGATCTCGTGCGCCGCGCTAATGATGTTCGTCTCGATCATGAGGTTATCGTAGAGGAACTCCGCCGGGCGCGTGTCATTGGCCAGAATGCCGCCAACCGTTGCGGCGGCGACGAACACGGCCTCAGGCCGCTGGCGCTTCATCCAGGCGCGGACTGCCGCCTGCTCCCTGAGATCGACTTCGGCGCGCGTGGCTTCGAGAAGCGTGCAGCCCTCCGACGCCAGCCTGCGCGTCAACGCCGCTCCGACCATGCCACGATGCCCGGCGACCCACACTCGCCTGCCGGCGAGGCTGAACGAGATGGGCGGAGTGCTAGCCATGGATGTCCTTCCGATCCTGATCCCGCGCGATCAGCTTCAGGTCCTCGCGCACCATCTCCGCAACCATCTCGCGGAACGGAACCATGTGCTTCCAGCCGAGACGCTCGCGCGCCTTAGTGGGATCGCCGAGCAAGAGATCGACCTCTGTCGGCCTGAAGTATTTCGGATCGATCGCGACCAGCGCTTCGCCGGTCGTCGCATCGAGGCCTTTCTCTTCAACGCCTTTCCCGCGCCATTCGATGCGGCGGCCGACCATCTCGAAGGCCATCTCCACGAACTCGCGGACCGAATGCATCTCGCCCGTGGCAAGCACATAGTCGCTGGGCTCGTCCTGTTGCAGGATGCGCCACATGCCTTCGACGAAGTCCCGCGCGTGGCCCCAGTCGCGCTTGGCATCGAGATTGCCGAGGTAGAGCTGCTTCTGCAGGCCCATGACGATTGCCGCCACAGCACGCGTGATCTTGCGGGTCACGAAGGTCTCGCCGCGGATCGGGCTTTCGTGATTGAACAGAATGCCGTTCGAGGCGTGGATACCGTACGCCTCGCGGTAGTTGACGGTGATCCAGTAGGCGTAGAGCTTGGCGGCCGCATAGGGACTGCGCGGGTAGAAAGGCGTCGTCTCGCTTTGCGGCACAGCCTGCACTTTGCCGTAGAGCTCCGACGTCGATGCCTGATAGAAGCGCGCCTTCTTCGTGAGTTCCAGGATTCGTATCGCCTCGAGCAGGCGGAGCGTACCCATGCCGTCGGCATTGGCCGTGTATTCGGCCGTCTCAAAACTCACCTGCACGTGACTTTGGGCCGCGAGGTTGTAGATCTCGTCGGGCTGCGTCTCCTGCACGATGCGGATGAGGTTCGTCGCGTCGGTCATGTCGCCGTAGTGGAGATGAAACCGCGTCTCGCGCTCGTGCGGATCGACATAGAGGTGATCGACGCGCTGCGTGTTGAACGATGAGGATCGCCGCTTGATTCCGTGGACGACATACCCCTTGTCGAGAAGCAGCTGGCTCAAATACGCACCATCCTGCCCCGTGACGCCGGTTATGAGTGCAACTTTGCGTGTCATATGCCGCCTTCCAATCCTTCACCCCGCAAACGACTTCAATAATCGTCGACAGGTTGGCTTCGTTTTGCAAGCGCGTGCAAGCCGCGGTTTGCCGCAGCTTTCCCCGCGTACTGTCACTGACTTTGGGTTCGTTTTGCGGATGCTCGCTCATTGGGTTCGTTTTGCATGCGCGCTAACCCTTGGCCTCGTTTCACAGCGCTCGCGCTCTGGGATCGCTTCGCGGCTTCTCTAACATTCACTTGATCGGACGCCACTTTGGGTTCGTTTTGCAGCCCAGTCGGTTTGGGTTCGTTTCCAGTCGGGTGCCGTGCTGGGCCGCCACAGACGTTGGGTTCGTTTTATGCCATCGAGACTGGCGTCAGGAAGCCCCGTGCCCCGGACATATTATGCTCGGAGCGGCTTATGCTCACTGAGGCCATAATTGAGCTATAGCGCCCGCTGGATGTTGCTTCATGCTCGGCTGTGATCTCAGGATCTCGTTCCTTGCCGTGCCTTGCATTGCCTTTCCTGGTCGAACCGAAATCGCAGGCAAATTCATCAGACGTCCCCCTAAGTCCAACGTGGCCTATGGCAGGCGCTTACGGAGGCGCACACCGGGGCCGCGCTTTTCATCCTGATCGATGAAGATCACGCCCTCCTCCTCCAAGGCTCTCTTGATGTTCGTGATTGTGCTGATCGTCCCAGTGAGCTCTTCGCGCATGGCCTCAATACGTTTCACTGTCGCCACGCTGATCAAGGCGCGCTCGGCAAGTTCCGACTGGCTCATACCGATGAGAACGCGCGCGGCTCTGATCTGGACGGGAAAGATCATGGCCGTTCGCAGGGCCGCGGAAATGCATGAATTTGACTTTTAGTGGCATTACTGATACCAAAAGTATCAATATTGCGATCTGAGGACAGTGTCATGCGTCTCAACAGTCTTCCTCACAGCCAAGTTCACACCGAAGCGGCCAACCACATGCATCTGAGAGAGCGCCTGCTTTCGGAGATGCCCGACCTTGATGAAGAGACCCTAGCGGACACGCTCGAGGGCCTGACGAACCTCAATGAGATGCTAGCCGAGCTCATCCGCTCGGCGCTAGAGGATGAGGCGCTGAAGAGCGCCCTCTCCACACGCCTTTCTGACATGCGCGCGCGCTTAGAGCGGCTCGAGAGCCGCGCCCGGAAAAAGCGCCAGCTCGCGACCCGCATCATGTCCGATGCGACCATCAGCAAGATCACGACCGCAGATTTCACGGCCTCGCTCAAGCAGGCTGGCCCTGCCGTCAACGTTCTAGATGAGGCCAAAATACCGCCAGCCTACTGGAAGCCGCAACCACCCAAGCTCGACAAGCAGGGCATTCTGGCGGCGCTGAAAAGCGGCGCGATGATTGATGGCGCGACCATCGCCGCTCAGGAAATGCAGCTCAGCGTGAGGACAAAGTAATGGCCTTTTCGGACGAACAGCGCGCGGCCCTCAAGTCCAAGCTCAGTTATCGTCATGTTCGCAATCGCCTAAGCGAGGGGATCATGATCCCCTATGTCGAGGGCTGGCATGTTATTGCCGAGGCCAACCGCATTTTTGGCCATGATGGGTGGGACCGCACGACCATCGAACCGCGATGCATATGGCGGGACACGCAGCGCGGTCAGACCACATGCTTCTATACGGCCAAGGTCTGCATCAAGGTCACGGCCAATGGTTCAACCATCGTGCGCGAAGGCATTGGCACGGGTACTGGCCGATCATCAGCACCCGAGATCGCCCACGAGATCGCGCTCAAGGCCGCCGAGACGGATGCGACCAAGCGAGCCCTTGCCACGTTCGGCAATCCATTTGGTCTGGCGCTCTACGACAAAGCGCGACTGCACGTCACGCGGTCCAGGCTCAAAGCCGCTGAGGCTCGCGAGCACAACGCCTCTCGCGCCTCTGACGGCAATATGAAGTCTGCACCCTCCGAGTTCGTCCTCGTCGAGGAGGATGGGCGGCGTGTGCACATGGAGAGAGCACAAGATTTTGTCGATGCGGTTCTGAAGCGCCTACCAACGCTCGCTACGCTCGAGGGGCTTTATGCCTTCTGGGAGGCGAACCTTGAAAGCCTCAGTCTCCTGCGACGGGAGAGTGGTCAAGATCCGCTGAAAATCCTCATGCAAGCGCTCAAGACCCGCGCGCGTGAACTTGCACGATCTCGGACTGGCAACGATACCGCCAGTCACTCCGATGCCCAGGTTGATAACGCCGCGAACCACGCCGACAGCTCAATGGACGCCCATGCTGCAAACCATGCAGTGGCTGGAAGCCCCGCCAGGCATGCGGGCGCTGCAAACCGGGCGGTCGCCCCAGGCAGTGAGTTTGCCGCCGACCCTGACGTCGTCGCAAACCGCGGGAGCGCCGCAAATCACGGGGTTGGCGGAAATGGTGTCGACAGAGCAGAGCAGACCGACCTGGAGGGGGTCACCAGCCGGGTACAGGTCGCAAACGGTGAGAGTGACGGCGTAATTCCGGACCTCAAGATCCCCAAGGAAAAGCGGATCCGGAGCAAGGAACATCTCGAGTTCGTGGCCCGCCAGCCGTGTCTCGTCTGCGGGCGCAGACCGGCGCAGGCCCATCATCTGCGTTTTGCTCAGTCGCGGGCCATGAGCCTGAAGGTCTCGGACGAGTTCACGCTTCCTCTCTGCGCCGGGCACCATGATGAGCTGCATCGCGCGGGTGATGAACGCGGCTGGTGGGCGCGGCAGGGTATCAAGGCTCCATTGGAAATGGCCGCACGCCTATGGGCGGCATCACGTCTCGGGCATGAGGGCAATGGCGCTACTCCCCCCGCGGCCAAGGCGTGAGGAAACAGGATTTGCCAAGCCGATGATGCAAACACGGCAGAATTAGCCCCGCGCTACTACAGCGGCAGCTCGCTGCGCCATTGGTCACCATCGTCTGGATGATGCACCCCAGCACGTCGAACATGACGTACCGAGTGGCGAGATGCCTACGCCTGCCAGGGGGTTGACGGCATTCGTGCCCAAGGACCTCAGCCTCTCGAAGGGCTCACAGAGCCACTTGGATCTCCTTCGGCGCGAGCCCGATCAGGGCACACGCGCGGCGATGCGAGTAGTCTTTCTCTTCGATCGCCCAGCTCACGGCCGTTCTCCCCGCGGTGGGCGTCCAGAAGTTTTTTGTCAGCAGCTCCTTGAGGGTGACGTTGTCGAGCATCTGCTCGGCCAGCAGCTTCCTCAACTTGCGATTTTATCCTCAAGCGCCTTGAGGCGCGTTGCCTCCGACACCTCGAGCCCGCCGTACTTCGACTTCCAGGCATAAAATGTCGCTGACGAGATCCCATGCCTTTGGCACGGCGGTGGTCAAGCAGGATTCCTGCTCCCGCAAGATCGCAATGATTTGCTCTTCCGAAAACCTGCCCCTACGCATCATCCGTCTCCTTCTCGGATCGACGGACTCTAGCTCCGATCAACGGCTTAGCTGGCGGAGGCTCAACACCGCATCGGAAGAATAGGAAAGCGACCGTTACCGCACCGAAGATTTAAGCGTTACTAGCAAGCCTGGCCTTAACAGGTATTCCGGGTTTTCGAACTCCACCACGATCGTCATCACCTGCGATGTGCCGATCCATTCAGTTTAGCGCTTTGAAAGGCTGCACTGATAGCGGCAATGACCTGCTGGCTCGTAGCGCCGGCCGGCGGAACAATGCGATCCGCTTCGACCTTGAAGCCTGCTGCGCGTAAAGCCGCGAGGGTGCCTTCTAGCAGGGAGGGATCTCGGTTAGCCGTCACAGACATGTGGGGAAAGCCATCCACGGGAAGAGCTCTGATCGTCATGCGAGCTGCGGATCCTCATTTCTCGTCGCGAACTCCAAAGCCGATCGCTCGCGTATACCAGCTACTTCAGCGGCTCGTGGCGAACGTCGTGCCGATGGCCAAACATGTAGGACAGCCCCAAGCGAACAGTATGGACGCTGGTTTCGATATCGAGGCTCTCCGCGCAGCACCCTGCACCGGTGAAGAAATTCTCGCTGCCGTAATCGGCGTATCGGTACTCGAGCTTGAGGCGGAAGTTGTATCCGATGTCCGCTTCGAGGCCGGCGCCGAGAAAGTAGCCGTGCAAGGTCTCTTCGAAGGCATCGAACGAGACGTTGATGCCCGTGTAACCGGCTGCGACGTACCAAAGTGCCCCGTCGTGCACCAAGCCCAACCTCCCTCCTGCAGCCCAGCTGTCGTCCAGCTTCAGGCGCAGACCAACGTTGCCTGGAGTGGCAAGTGTCAAGCGTTCCTTGATATCGCCGGTCGTGTAGTCGGCGAAAATGCCGGCGACGACACGACTGCTCACTTGCAGATCGAAACCGACAGAGGCAGTCGCGTTCACACCGTCCTGACCAATGTCATATCGATCGCTAACTGCGACAGGTCCGACGGCGGTCCAATCGTGCGTTACATCGGTCGAGCTATAGCTGTAGCCGATGGCAGCCCCGATATAGAGGCCCGTCCAGTTCCCTGTGGCTTCATGGAGGTACGGGCCCTCTCGATAGCTATAGTCTCGATCGCCGGCAGTCGCAGTGGTCACATGGAGCGTGGCCATCGTCGCCAACAACATGGCTTTGAGCAGATGTTTGCGCATGGGGTCTCCCGTTTGGGAGCTGCGCAGGGTCATCTGATCTCGCTGGCCCGCGCAGCGTATGAACACGGACCTTACGTTGAGTCGCCCCCGAATCCGTAGGCTGATCTAGAGCCCATACTCAATCTCAAACGTGCCGTATCTTCGCAGCCACGCGCGCTTCGATCGATGGATCTCTTTCGGGGTCATCGCTCACAACGTACTGGGGAGCTAGCCAGTCGCGTGCCCCGACTAGATCCGACTAAGCTTCGTCTAGAAACCGCTCTATTGCCTCCTTCGCTCGGACCTTCACGCGTTCGGCGACGGGTCCCGGCGTGATAGTGGCCTCAAAGTAGATGCCAACCAGAGCGGCGCCCATTGCGGTGGCATACTCTCGCGCATCCCGCTGACGACGCGTCTTCAAACGCGCTTTTTTGATCAGGCGCATTTGACCTCTTCGATCGCGTAGCTCGAATTCGGACTCGAACTGCCCCATCGTCGCCGAGAGTGTTGATAGGAAGCCGTACTCGAGATGGGGTGGTATCCGGATCGAGGAGCCCAAAATCAAATTGAGGTCGTTCTCTAGCTGAGGCCCTCGCAACGCGCGCCAGCGTTCTAGAATGGAACGAAACAGCATGGGCAAAGCCCGCGATCGATGTGCAATGATTTCTAGTATCAACGTGCGTTAATTAACCCGAGCCGCTCGTACAGCTCGAGGCTCGATGAGGCCGCGGCCACTATTCGCGTGCCAGGACATTTCGCACGCCTGCCGCCTGCAAATCTGCCCGCGCAGCTTCTCTTCTTGCTTCAGCCTCGCCGCAGCAGCACGCGCAAATCATCACAGGGCGCTTGAGCAGTCTCGCGGCTCGCAATTAGACACTCCAACATCTTCACGGAAGCCGAGGCTTCATTGAAGCTTCTGTGCATTAAGTGGACTGGCGTTGTCCGCCTCTCCCATTCCACCATCGCAGCACACACTCACGCGCACTATTCGTCACAGTGTGCCTCTAACGCTGGCCACGATGCTGCGTTCCATGCGCTCCACCAGCTAAACGACCGCGGACTTGGCGCGAGACAAGATTTTTGATCGTCCAGCGGCCGCGAGTTCAGCGTGCAAGTCCCGCCTCTCGGCCTCGGCCTGCTGCAGAACCTTCCACAAGGACGAGAAGTCCTCGCCTAGTCCCTTGCGGATTTCAACGAGACGCTTCAATCCATCGACGCGAGCGGAGGCCTCGTTGAACTGTCGATGGAGCTGCTGCGCTGGCGTCAGGCGCTCCTCATCGATCGCATCAATCGCGGTGTCGGTAGCTGCTGATAGTTGCATTGTGGCGGGCCCTCTTAAGTTTGCGCCCGCGTAACTCGATCTCACGTACACTGGTTCCGCTCCGCGTTAACTAATTCCTGCGCAAGCTGTACGCGACGCCGACCGGTGTCCATTGCTCGATGCTGGAGTAGCCGGAAGGCGACCGCTTCCGACTCTCCGGACTGCGCTTGCGCTACCAGGTTGATGACATCCTGCAGCCACTGCCACTCGCGGGCCACCTCTTCCTCTCGCGCGCAAATGATGTCTGCTCGTTCCAATGGCCCCCTCTTCGTCAAAACTCGATTTGCTCGTCGTGACCGATCTCTTGCCAGTTGGCGCGACGTGGCTCTGGAGGGGGTTGAAGTATCCGGCGAGCGGGCTGCGGTCCTTCGACCGGCGAGCCCACGACTGGGTAGGCTTTCAGTGCCTCAGAGCCGTGCGTCTCCGAGCGGCACTGGCCGTTCTTCTGACCGCACACGACGCAGCGCAGCCGCTTGTTGATGAGCGGAAACGGCGTTGCCGGCTCGAGTCGATGGAAAGCCGCGAACTCATCGTGCATGACGAGGTAGCTGCGCTGACAGGCATTGCAGATCAGCCAAAGCCTATCCTGGTACCGGCGGGCGCCGGCGAGCGTTGCCGTCCTCCATGCGCCCTGCACACGCGTACGTCGGCCGCCAGGATCCGCGGGATCAGGCAAGTTACTTTAGTGGAGATGAGGCCCGGTACGTTCGGACTTGCTTTCGCGCTTCTTAACCTCGCCACGCGCCTCGAGATATTGCCGAACCGCCATCGCGCGCCAACAGATCTCATCGTAGTAGCCGGCGCATTCCGGATCCGTCGTATCACCGGGCCAATTGGCGGCGAGTATCTGCGTGAAGGTCGCAAGGCTGAAATCTTCCCTACGCACGATCTTGTCCAGCGCTCGGTAAAATTCTGTTGTGTGATCGAACTCTGACGCATCGGTCACGAGCGGGACCTTTGGCTGCTCGCACCATTCGATGATCGGCGCATAGAGCTCGGCATTCCGCTCCATCTCAGTCCTTAGTTTTTCGGTGTTGTCAGCCATCGCTACGCTCCTACTGACTGTGGCCCTGGAACTCTTGACGGGCCGCCTTGTTCCCATTTTGTTCCATGCGCGGCTTGGAGTCAAGGGAGGGCAGGATGGTTGAGACCCTGGGGCAGCGCACGACCTCGGCTGGAAGGTGCGAGTGCGCTGCGCATACGGCAGGCCTGTCTGAAAGGAAGATCTTCCCAATTCTACGCGAGTTAAAACTATATTAATCGCATGAAAACGCTTACTTATCCATGGCGTTAGATGGGCTGACAATCAGCTTGCGGACTAAGCCTGGAGAGCGTACACCTCTTCCCGTTACCTCCGTAAGATGCGCTTTCGGGCGCGCGGCCTTAGCACCCATCCGCGCGCCCGATTTTTTCCCCTTCAGCGATCTTCGCCTTCGTGCCCACCTGTTTGGCAGGGTGATCTTCGCGGTGCGCCCCAATTAACACTGCGTTTTCATTTCCGGAACCAAGCGACTGTTGGCCGGTTATGTCCGCTTGCGGTGGTGCTGATGGGCTCCCGCCGTAGTGGCGACCGCGTCCCCTCGGCCTCCCTGCATGAGACGGCGCGGTCGTCATGCTTTCCTCTTACGGCTGGCGTTCGCGTGTTTATCCCGCCCTGCATCCCGACCGAGAAGACAGAGCCGCCGACCGGCCCCAACTGGATTCACGAGGTCAAGTTCGACGGCTGGCGCGTGCAAATCCACTCCCGACCCAAGCTGCGCATCTTCTCGCGTAACGGCAAGGACTTCTCGAAGCGCTTTCCGCTCTCTGTCGAGTTGCCGCCCTGCATCATCGACGCCGAGGTCGTCGCCGACACCGGCAGCGGGGGCGGCCGTGCCTTCTATGAGCTCCTCCGTAAGAATCCGCGCGTTTCCTTCTGGTGCTTCGACCTGCTGTCGCTCGACGGCAAGGACTGGCGGCCGCTGCCGTTGTCCGAGCGCCGTGCGCGCCTGGAGAAGCTACTGGTCGGCACCTCGCTCATGTTCTCGGAAGCCTTCGACGACCCGCTGATGTTGCTCGAACGGGCCGAGCAGTTCCGCCTCGAGGGCGTCGTCAGCAAGCGCGTCGACTTGCCGTATTGCTCCGGCAGGCGCCCTGAGTGGGTGAAGGTCAAGGCAAGCTGGTGGCGGGAAAAGAACCACGCCCGCTATGAGAAGATGCGCGGGCGGACTAAGCAGTGATGGATGATCAGATCACAGCACTGCCCTTCGTGCTGGAGACGTCAGCCATCAGTGCCGTTCTGTCCAGATGCGGATGCGACGCGCGATGGGTAGGCCAGACGCATGGCGCGGGTGCCCGCCTGCTTTAAAATCGCCACGTCGTTGGTATCGTCCCGCGTCATGCGCATCATCGAGTGCGCCAGGATCTCCCGCGCGTTTTCGTGCTCGTGGGGTTTGAAGTTGTCGGCGACAGCCGACCCGGCTTCATCGAAAGCCTGTCGCAGCACATTCAGAACATCCGGTCCAAAGGCCGCCCCCTCGATAATGCGCTTGGTGCGCATGTGGACTGGCTCCCCGCCCAAACACCCTGACCGCGGGCAAGATGTGCTCAGCCGAACGTCGATTTCAATAGGCTGCCACCACCCATTTACACAGAGGAAAACGCCTGATTCTTCACTCGTAAATTCAGGAATTATCAAATACTAAAACCCTTGTCCGAAGACGCCCTGATGAGAAGACGCACGGGGGCGCCCAAGCGCAAGGCCGCCCGCAAGAGCCGTTAATCCTGCGGGAACGCATAGGATGACACTTCATCATGTGGGTCGGCACGAACGATTTCGAGCGTGCTCGAGCTTTCTATGATCAAGAAACGGGGCGAACCCAGGGTCATTGAGGTCGCCTCAGCGACGTCCTTTGGAACCTCGATTGTCCCATAGCGTTTGCGGAGATCAGCGGCGCGAGGGCAGAATGGCAAAAGAGACCTATGATCCCCATAAGAGCACGACAGAGGTCCGCGCCGGCGACAAGCGCCAGATGAACACGCGCGTACTGTTCATGTCCGTCATCGCGATTATCGTCCTATTTGTGATCATCTACTTCGTCTTTTTCCCGAAGTATCCGACGGGCTGACAGCAAAATCCAGCGCTTGCGATCCACCTTGTCCCCCTGTCTGGGCTTCGCGACTTTCTTCGCAATCGTTACGCTGCTTATAAGGCGCTCGCCGCTTGATGCACTCCGCGGGGCGGTAAACGGCTTCTAGCCGTCGAACTTCTTCGGGGCTGGCGGCGGCTTGGTCTTTCCGATCTGTTCCCGAACGCGCGCGAGCAGGCTCTCAGTGCGGAACAGCGCATCTTCTATGGCGAGCTCGGCCTGAACGAAGTCTTCGCTCTGCACCGACACACCAGCGAGGTTGAGGCTCGCGGCTGCGGCGCGCAGCTCCGCGATAAGTTCGTGTTTGCTCATGAAGCCTCCTGCCCACTAACCTTTTCGCTTGCGGCAGCGTTTGGAAGCGCTACCGAAACTCGTCGAAGAAAGCGAGGAGTGATCCTCTGAGCGATCATCGCTAGCTCTGGATGGTATTTCATCCCGCGGTGACTACGACAACCAATAGGAATGCTGCGAGGGCACACCCGCCGAGGAGGATCCAAAGCGGAAAACGCTCTGAGACCTCGACGCTTCGGCCGAGAAGCGTCACGCGACGATCATTGTGTTCATCCAGCACTGCGACCTCCATGTGGAGAAAGCGCCGGCGAGCCCCCACCTCAATGCTCATCGGCGGCGCTTGAGCTCGGCACCGACCGGGAAACGCGAGCTCTGTATGCTCAGAACCTATAGGACTCGATACAGGTTCCGACCGCTCGCGCTGTGTTCTCTCACAGCCTATGTTTGGAGAAACGCCTGGATTTCTGGTGCGCCAACGCAACCTTCTGCTCCATTCGCTGTTAAGGCTCCCGTCCCCCCGTACGCGGCATGTCGGTTGCCGGCGTTCCCGCGCCGGGCTCCAAAGAACCCGGCCTCGCCCCCGGCGAGCCGGGTTTTCTTGGTGCGCTGGCCGTTCGGCCAGTAGCACGAGGGTCCGCCCCAGACTTACTACTTAGTGCGCGGCCAAGTCTGACCAGGCGGCCGTGCCCCCGCGCGGCGCGATTCCCCCATAATTAGCCGTCGCGCGGGGATTGCCGCCTTAGCGGTTCAGAACCACTATCGCCGCGTTGAGCGAACCTGCGTAGAGGATCCAGGCGAGATAGGGCAGGAGTAAAAAGGCTGCCAGTCGGTCAACGCGAAACGCGACCAGGATTGTGGCGGTGAGCGCGATCGCGATACCGACAATCACTGCTAGACCGCCGCGGATGGCATGGAGTCCAAAGAATATCGGCGACCACGCAGCGTTGAGAACAAGCTGGGCCAGAAACAACCCTATGACGTAACTCGCGTCCGAAACGCCATCACGTGCCCGTCCCCAAAGGCGCCAAAGGCTTACTGCCATGAGTGCGTAGAGGATATTCCACGCGACTGGAAATACCCAGTTGGGCGGCGTCCAGGAAGGCTTGGCGAGGAAAACGTACCAGGTCGATATCTCGGGCCGCGTAACTAGAGCACCAGCCACTGCAACGGCGAAGCAGAGTGCGAGGCAAGCTACGAATCGAAGAATAGAAGCCACCTAGCCGTTGCCTTTACCCTTGGTTGCAGCCGCCGCGTTAGCGCGAGCGAGGGTGCCAAGCCTGATCCTTGGTCTCTAGCCGCGCTGGTTCTGGCGCTGCTTTTCCCAGAAATCTGGACCTTTCTTCCGTGTTCGCTGCCTCCTTTTCTGCTTTTGGGATCGCCTGGGGGCTGCCCTTTGGCATTCTTTGTTCAATGGGCTGCAGCTTTGCGAATTCGCTGGACCCTTTTGCCGAGACTGAGCTTCCGCCTTCGGCCCAGCGAAGATCAGGCCGAGCACTATCGATGCAACGGCGAGAGGCAGCCTCGTCATTTTCGGTTCCATAGGACCGACCTTTTCGCTGAAACGCGCAGAGTGGGTTGCAGCACGCTTGGTGTAGAGCGGCAACTTGGACTTTCGCGGCGGCCTCTCCGGCGGAGGCTCAGGCGGTCGGGGTGGTGGCGTGTCAATCGCTTATCGGATTTGCGCTCCCGATCAGGGCTCGGGTATCGGTTCGGGTGGCTTCTTGATTGGGGGCGCGGGGTCCGGCGCCCGACTGGTTTCGACCACGGTGAGAGGCGAGACGTTTCTTCGTCTGCGCGCCAATGCCAACTGAACAACCTCTCCCATGCTCCCCACCTATTTACTGCCACCTCTACCCTTTTGATCGCGAGGATTACGCTCGGGATTGTCAGTCCCTGTTTTGCCAGGTGGGTTTTGATGCTGCTGACCGCCCGGCTTCTTCTTGGTGCGTTCATCATCATCGTGAGATCGTTCGCGTGGCTTGGTCATGTGTGCGCTCGTGAAGTTTTCGTGTCTAACCGGTAGCTCGAAGGCGGGTGACAATGCCGCGGCGCCTCCGCCGAGGGTTGCAGGCTAGTCCCGCCTTCGAGTTTCCGTGCCGATGCAAACGACCTGAGCTGGAGTTGGTTCCAACTGCGGGCGCCCGGACTTGCGCGTTTGACTTCTGGGCCCGGAACGCTGGATGGCGGGTTGCGTTCGGCTCTTACAAAAACAGGAGATCGCCATGCACGAGAAACGCCATCAATTTAGCGGTCTGCCAAGCCTGGCCATCGCTCAGGGCGAGATCGCGCGCTACTCGCGAACAGGTTCACCCCTGCATCTGGCGCATGCAGCTCGCGCCCTAGAGGACGCCATGCGAGAACTTGAAGAAATGCGCCAGAAGGAATTGGCGGAGCGACGTGGATGACGGAACCGAAAGCGATTCTTACGGCAGGCGATGACGA
>JAEZAW010000354.1 GCA_023430315.1 Pseudomonadota bacterium
CCCAATCGATCGATGAGCGCGAGGGTGCTTCCGTATCGGGCCGTGTGAACATCCCGATCTACCAGGGCGGCGCCGTTCACGCCCGCGTGCGGCAGGCGAAGCACGATCACCTCGCGACGCTCCAGGATATCGAGACGGCCCGCACGTCCGCACGCGAGGGTGTGCTCTCTGCCTGGGCGCAGCTGACGGCATCGCGCGCGCAGCTTGAATCAGATCAGGCCGCAGTCACTGCGGCCCGTACGGCTCTGACCGGTGTCCGTGAAGAGCAGAAGGTCGGCCAGCGCACCATTCTCGATGTGTTGAACGCCGAGCAGGAGTATCTGTCGAGCCAGGTTCAGCTCGAGACGACGCGACGCAACCTCGTCGTGAACTCCTACCTCGTCCTTCAGTCCGTCGGCCGGCTCAGCTCAGAGAATCTGAGCTTGACGAAGCTCGTGTATGACCCCGACGTCCACTACAGCGAAGTGCGCCGTAAGTGGTGGGGCATCAGCATCACGCACAGCGATGGTCGTCGCGAGGAGCTCGATCTCTGGGAAAAGCAGGGCTCCAAGCACAAGTCGGCGAAGTAATCACCGACGCGCCTTAGCCGCCACCAACTGCACGCATCGATCAATCAGTTTTTCTTGTTGCTGCTCGCTGCCGCGCCCGGCTTCCGGCCGAAGTCCGGCGCTGCCGTATCCTGTCCAGCCTGGATGATATCGCGCCGGATATGGCGCGCTTCCGTGATCATGCGGAAGATGGTTTCCCCGTCGCCGAAGCGCATGGCACGCTGAAGATGCAGCAGATCCTCGGTGAACCGGCCGAGCATCTCGATCATGGCGGTTCGGTTGGTCAGGAATACGTCCCGCCACATGGTCGGATCGGATGCCGCGATGCGCGTGAAATCGCGGAAGCCGCCGGCCGAGAACTTGATGACCTCGCTCTCCGTGACGCGCTCGAGGTGGGCGGCCGTATTGACGATGTTGAAGGCAATGAGATGCGGCACGTGGCTCGTGATGGCGAGCACCATGTCGTGGTGATCGGGAGCCATGATCTCGACATTGCTGCCGAGCGCCTGCCAGAAGGCCTTCAAGCGATCGACGGCTGCGCTATCGGCGCCGGGAGGAGGCGTCAAAACGCACCAGCGCCCGTCGAACAGCTCGGCGAAGCCCGACTCCGGGCCTGAGTGCTCCGTACCGGCAATCGGGTGGCCGGGGATGAAATGCACGCCCGCGGGCACATGCGGCGCAACATCGGCAAGCACCGAGCCCTTCACCGATCCGACGTCCGTCAGAATGGCGCCGGGTTTCAGGCTCTCCGCAATTTCGGCCGCCACCGACCCGCACGCCCGCACGGGCACGCACAGGATGACGAGATCCGCTTCTTTCGCCGCATCAGCCGAGTTGGCAAATGCCGCATCGACGAGGCCGAGCCGCAGTGCGGTCGCGCGCGTCGTGTCGGTCTTGGCCGAGCCGACAATGCGCCGCGCGAGGCCGCCGCGCCTGATCGCATGGCTGATCGACGACCCGATCAGGCCGATGCCGATCAGCGCGACTGTGTCGAAGTGCTGGCTCATCGTGGAGCGCCCTTCATGAAGTCCGACAGGGCCGCGACAACGGCGTGATTGTCGGACTCCGTGCCAATCGTCATGCGCAAGGCGTTCGGGAGACCATAGCCGGCGACCCGGCGCATGATGATGCCACGCTTCTTCAGGAACTCGTCAGCGGCCACTGCTGAACGCGCACCTTCCGCGTCGAAGTGAATGAGGATGAAGTTGCCGACGCTCGGCGTCACCTTGAGACCGAGCTTGCCGATCTCCTCCGTTACCCAGGGCAGCCACTTTTCATTGTGCGCCACCGAGCGCTCGATGTGTCCTGCGTCCTCGATGGCGGCGACGCCAGCTGCAATCGCGGCGGATGTGACGTTGAAGGGGCCACGAATGCGGTTGAGCACCTCCGCAATGCCTGCCGGGCAATACGCCCAGCCGAGACGCAAGCCGGCGAGGCCGTAGATCTTCGAGAACGTCCGCGTCATCACGGTGTTCTGCGTCGTCGCAACGAGCTCGATACCGGCCTCGTAGTCGTTACGGCGCACGTACTCGGCATAAGCCGAGTCGAGGACGAGCAGCGTGTCCGGCCGGAGCGCTGCATGCAGGCGGCGCACCTCGTCGAACGGAATATAAGTCCCCGTCGGATTGTTGGGATTGGCGACGAAGACGATCTTCGTGCGCGGCGTCAGACGTGCGATGAGCGCGTCGACGTCCGTGCGGTAATCCTTCTCGGGTGCAATGACGGGCGTCGCGCCATTGCCGAGCGTCACGATCTTATAGACAAGGAAGCCGTGCTCGGTGAACAGCACCTCGTCACCCGGACCGGCATAGGCGTGCGCCAGAAGGTTCAGCAGCTCGTCGGAGCCCGTGCCGCAGACGATGTGTGCGGGATTGAGGCCATATGCCTTGCCAATGGCGTTGCGCAGCGCCGTCGCTGCCCCGTCCGGATAGAGTGCCAGCTCATGCGCGAGCGCCTGGTACGCGGCAACGGCTTTCGGGCTCGCGCCGAGCGGCGTCTCGTTGGACGAGAGCTTGATCGGTTTCAGGCCACCCGGCACCGCGCTCTCGCCGGGCACGTAGGCCTGAATCTCGAGAATGCCCGGCTTCGGCACAGGCGCATTGGCAGTCATTTGGGCGCACTCCAGGATGAGCGGCGAGCGGTCCCGCCGCCGGGGCAGATACATAGTCGAGAGCCTGGAGGATGAAAACCGTAAACCCGCTGCCCGCCGCGCCCCCGGCGGCTCACGCGGTAAACGGCGCACCGGTGATGGGATCGAGCCGCGGCAGGCCGACCTTGGCAATATGCTCGGCGGCGCCGTGGAGATCGGACGTCCTGTCGCGCCGGAGGTCGGCCGTCTGCCCGTGCGGGTAGGCACCGACGACGGAGAGATCATCGCTCATATCGAGGCGGCAATGGCCGACCCCGGCTGGGATCAGGACGGCATCGCCCGCCTTCACCTCGATGTGCGGCCCATTAGGCCCGCCGAACTGCACGAGCGCCCGCCCACGGGCGATCCCGAGCACCTCGTGCGCCGTCGCATGGTAGTGCTGGAAGGGATAAATGCCGTTGATCCACGCATCGCCCCAGCCATTGGCCGCGAAGTGGCGGATGATGGCCCGTTCCGGCTCGCCGCCGGCGAGATCGAGCGCGCCGCGATAAGCCATGAAAGAGAGCGTCGGGTTGTTCGGAATGCGCCCGTCGGGATCGAACTTCAGCCTCTCGATGGTCATGGCGACCGCTCCTGCGCTCGGCGACGTCTTTCACAATGAGTGAGGCAGCAACGCCGGCTCCGCACGAAGAGTTGCCAATCTCCGCACGTGCGAAGCCCGATGGATGACAGGCCCCACATTAGCTGATCTTATGACCCCGCGCCGCGCCGTTCGCCGCGCCGGAAGTCACCCAGTCATTGACAGACATGGCCACTCAGACCGCATCCTCC
>JAEZAW010000362.1 GCA_023430315.1 Pseudomonadota bacterium
GTGCTGCGACACAAATCATAAAGGCGGGTGGGTCCGGGAGGGTGTCCCTCCCGGTAGGGGTGCGGGGACCTAGTCCCCGTCGCGCCGAAGGCGCGAGCCACGCGCGGCCCTTGATCCACGACCGCCCACGCGGGCATGATACGCCTCACGACACGCCAGCCACAGAACCCTCGGGGAATGACATGCAGCACACCACAATGAAACGGCTCGGCCTTGCCGCAGCTTTCCTCGTGACTGGCATCGGCTCGGCGGCGGCGCACCACCCCATGGGCGGTGTGACACCCACGACGTTCATGGAGGGCTTTCTCTCCGGCATAGGGCATCCGGTGATCGGCATCGACCATCTGGCCTTCATCATCGCCATCGGTATCGCTGCGGCGTTCGTGAGCGGCGGCATCGGCATCATCGCCGGCTTCATTGCTGCTTCGTCGCTCGGCGTGCTCGCGCATGTCATCGAGCTGAACGTGCCTCTCGTCGAGGTGCTCGTTGCCGCGAGCGTGATCGTCGCCGGCGCGGCGCTAGCTGTCGGCCTCACGTCGGCGCGCACGGGTTGGCTGTTGCTTGCCGTCATTGCCGGGCTCTTTCACGGCTATGCCTTCGGAGAGACGGTCGTCGGTGCCGAGCGCACGGTGATCGGCGCCTATCTGATCGGCCTTGCAATCATCATGGCAGCGATCGCCACGGTCGCCATGCTCGTATCGCGCAAATTTTTCGTTACGGCTGAGACGAACCCGATGGGTCTGCGCGCGGCCGGTGGCGCACTCGCCGTTCTCGGCCTCTTCCTGCTCGTCATGGGTCTAGTGGAGGCCTAGTCGGAATGACAACGCTGACGACACTCGATGCCACAGCCGGGCGCGTGATCGCGCTCTTCGAGCGTCTGCCGGAGTTGGTCGGCGAGAACGCTGACCTCCTGCGGCGCGGCCGCTTCCTGTCGACCGACTTCGCCATCGTGGTCGGCGCAACGCCACTGCTCGTGCGCGTCGAACGCGGGCGCGTGACGTCGGTCGCGCGTGGCCCATTCCTGCTCAGGCCATGGGCATTCTCGATTACGGCCGAGCCAGAGACATGGCTCAAGCTCCTGAAGCGCGTACCCGATCCTGGAACGCATGACCTCATGGCGCTCTCGAAGGTCGGCCTTGCGCGCATCGAGGGCAACCTGCAGCCCTTCATGGCGAACCTGCAGGTCATCAAGGATATCGTCACTGCGCCGCGCGCGCTGACGTGAGGAAACGCGCCCCATGAAAGCAACCTTCGAGCCGATCGTCGGCCGCTACGCCCATCTGACGCTCTCGGGCCGCCCGCACCGTCTCTACATCGAGGAAGCCGGCAGCGGAATTCCACTCGTCTGCCTGCACACGGCCGGCGCGGACGGTCGGCAGTTCCGCCACGTGCTGAACGATCCGGCGATCACGCGCGACTACCGCGTCATCGTGTTCGATATGCCGTGGCACGGGAAATCCCTACCACCCGTCGGCTTTGAGACCGAGGAATACAATCTCACGACCGCCCACTACACGCAGATGGTGCTCGACGTCTGTGATGCGCTGGAGCTCGATAAGCCCGTCGTGATGGGCTGCTCGATCGGCGGGCGGCTCGTACTCAATCTCGCGGCCGAGCATCCGGAGCGCTTTCGCGCGCTCATCGGCCTCGAGTCCGCTGCCCATCAGCAGCCCTGGTACGATACCGAGTGGCTCAATCGGCCAGACGTTCACGGTGGCGAAGTCTGCGCCGCGCTCGTCTCCGGCATGATGGCACCACAGAGTCCGGCCGAGAGCCGCCACGAGACGCTGTGGATGTACAAATGCGGCGGTCCTGGCATCTTCAAGGGTGATCTCTATTTCTATCGCGTCGATGGCGACCTGCGCGAGAAGATCGCCCGCATCGATACGAAGCGCTGCCCGCTCTACATGCTGACCGGCGAGTACGATTTTTCCTGCACGCCGGACGATACGAAGCGCACCGCTGCGCTCATCAAGGGCGCCGAGGTCACGATCATGAAGGAGCTCGGCCACTTCCCGATGAGCGAGAACCCGGCTCAGTTCCGCCGCTACATCATGCCGGTACTCGAGAAGATCAAGGCCGGGAAATAGCCTCACGCATCGGAGGCCGCCATGGCGCGTCGCATCGTCGATCTTTCCGTTGCGCTCGAAGCGGACATCGCCTCCGATCCGCCGGGCAACGAACCGAAGATCACTTACGTCGCGCACAAGGACCCGGCTGCGCTCTCACGCATGCTTCCACATTTTCCGGGGCTCACGGCGGAGGAGCTGCCGGGCGGCGAGGCCTGGGCTGTCGAACAGCTCACGGTGTCGACGCACAACGGCACGCATCTCGACGCGCCCTATCACTTCCATTCGACCATGGATGGCGGCAAACGCGCCTGGACGATCGACGAAGTGCCGCTCGAGTGGTGCATGAGCCGCGGCGTGAAGCTCGACTTCCGCCATTTTCCAGACGGCTACGTGGCGACGCCCAGTGATGTCGAAGCGGAGTTGAAGCGCGCCGGCGTCACGCTCCAGCCGTTCGACATTGTGCTCGTCAATACGGCCGCGGGCGCGCGCTACGGCGAGGCCGACTACGTCTCGCGCGGTTGTGGCATGGGCCGCGCCGCGACGCTCTGGCTGACCGAGCGCGGTGTGAAGATCACCGGTACGGATGCCTGGAGCTGGGACGCCCCTTTTGTTCATACTGCGAAAAAGTACGCCGCGACGCGCGATGCCGCGCTGATCTGGGAAGGCCATCGCGCCGGCATGGAGCGCGCCTACTGTCACATCGAGAAGCTCGCGAATCTCGAGCAGCTCCCCGCGACCGGCTACACGGTGTGCTGCTTCCCCTTCAAGATCAAACGCGCCTCGGCCGGCTTCACGCGCGTTGTGGCAATCTTCGAAGAGTGAGCAAGCGCACAAAATCTGTGGCGCTTGCGCATCACACCTCCGAAAACCTCCAGACATCGGTACGTCTCGCCTCTGGATTTTGTTCTAGCGCAAAGTAGCGCCGCAATCGGCGCCTGAGAGTTGGCTATACTGCGCGTCGATTCGAGATGGGGACGTCTCGCGTCGAAGGGCAGATAGTTCACTTCGCAGGGAGCAGGGTGACATGAACAGGATTACGACGGGCGTTGCGGCGGGGCTTCTCGGCATCGGACTTGCGGCTGGCTTCGCAGCCGTCTCTACGACCACAGCAGACGCCCAGTCGGCACGCTCGCTCGTCGGCACGCTGACCTGCAAGGGCGGCCCGCATGTCGGCATGATCGTTGGCTCGCAGCAGACGCTGGAGTGCTTCTATCAGTCCGTCGGCGGCAAGAGGCCGCGCGGCTACACCGCGACGATCACCAAGGTCGGCGTGGATATCGGCTTCAAGAACGAGACCACGCTGATCTGGCAGGTGCTCGGCTCGACCGAGGTCAACAGAGGTCCGCTGCTCGTCGGTGACTACGGCGGCGTATCGGCAGAAGCCTCCGTCGCGCTTGGCGTCGGCGCGAATGCGCTCGTGGGCGGCAGCAATAAGTCGATCGTGCTTCAGCCGGTCAGCGTGCAAGGTCAGACGGGCCTGAACGTCGCCCTCGCCGTCACCAGCATGGTGATCAGCCGCTAAGGCGATCGGAAATCATGAAAATGAGAACGGCCGGCACTTGGTGCCGGCCGTTTTCTTTGGCGCCCTTGACCTGGCTGAGGTCGAGTAGTTCGTGAAGGCTGTCGTCGTCGCGCGCGCGTTATGGTCCGTAATCACGCACACGAGCGCGGGCTTGCCTGCCTTCACGGCCTTCATGGCGCGCTCGAGCGCCGGGCGGATGTCATCCGGCTTGTCGACCCATTCGCCATGACCGCCGAAGGCCTCGGCAAACTTGTCCAGGCGCGGATAGCCGAGATCGCGACCCGGCTTCTCCTTATTGGGATCGCCCGTCCAGCCGCCGTTCTGGCTGATGATGGTCAGGATCGGCAGGCCGTGACGCACCGCCGTGTCGAACTCCATGGCATTCATGCCGAACGAGCCGTCACCGTGCAGCACGATCACTTGCTTGTCGGGGCAAGCGACCTTGGCGCCGATACCGAACGGCATACCGACACCCATGGTGCCGAAAGCGCCTGAGTTGATGCGGTGGCGCGCGGTGTACTGCGGGATGGCCTGACGCCCGTAGTTCAGGATCTCCTGTCCGTCGACGCAGAGCACGCAGTCGCGGTCCATGAAGTCGCGCACTTCCTTGCACAGACGCAGCGGATGGATCGGCGTCGCGGGATTGGAGAGCGTCTGCTCGGCCTCGGCCGTCTTCTGGACATTGCGGGAGCGGAGGCGCTCGCGCCATGTCTCGTAGGTCGCAGGCGTGACCTTGCCGGCCACCGCCGCCGTCAGCTGCTGGAAGGCAACCTTGGCGTCCGCGATCACACCGACCGCCAGATTGCGCGGCGAGGAAGCGATCTCGATCGGATCGATGTCGATGCGCACAATCTTCGCATTGGCATTCCAGCGCGGCGGCGCGGCATGGCCGATGATGTAGTTCATGCGCGTGCCGACGACGAGGATCAGGTCGGCATCGCGGAAGGCGGCAGCACGCGAGGTGAGATAGCAATACTTGTGATCCTCGGGGATCACGCCGCGGCCTTGTGGCGTCGTGTAGAAGGGCACGCCCGCTGCCTCGACGAAGGCCAGCATCTCCTTCTCGGCCTCGGACCACTGCACGCCGGAGCCGGTGATGAGCACGGGCTGCTTCGCCTTGGAGAGCAGCTCGACGATGGCCGAGAGATCATTGGCGTTCGCGGCGGGACGCGGCCGCTTTGAGTGGTCGTAGGGATCGGGATACTCGATCTTGGACTCGTCCACTTCGGCATAGAGGATGTCACCGGGGCAATCGAGATAGACCGGCCCCGGCTTGCCGCTCATGGCGTGCTTCACCGCGAGGTTGATCAGCTCGGGGATGCGCTTCGTGTGGTGAATGCGGTCCGACCACTTCGTGCAGGGCTTGAACATCGAGAGCTGGTCGATGTCCTGGAAGGCGCCGTGATGCCACGTCACGACCGGCGCCGCGCCACCGAGTGCGATGACCGGCGTGCAGTCGGCCCAGGCGTGCGCAATGCCTGTGACGAGGTTCGTCACGGCCGGGCCAGAGGCGGCCATGCAGAATGCGGGCTTGTTGCGCAGGCGCGCGTAGGCAAAGCCGGCCATGGCCGCGGCCTGCTCGTGACGCACGTCCACACCGCGCAGCCCGAGCTTCATCGCGGCCTTCTCCACGGCCATCATGGGCGCGCCCATGATGTAGAAGAAATCGCTCACGCCTTCGTTCTTCATTGCCTTGGCAATGATGTCGGAACCAATAGCCATCGGGTGTTCCTCTCTGAAAAGTTCAGTTTCTGCGAGCAGGCGGAGAGCTAAATGACCTGCTCTTTCTTGAGTGCTTCGAGATCGCCCTTCGACAGGCCGAGCCAATCGCCATACACATCGGCATTGTCGGCACCGAGGATCGGCGAGGCCTTCACCGGCACATAGCTGTCCGAAAGCTTCACCGGCCAGCCGGGGATGACGACCTTTCCGCGCGCGGGATGATCCACTTCGACGAAGATCTCGCGCTCGCGCATGCTCGGCTCGTTCATGAGCTCGTCGGTATCGAGCACGGCACCACACGGCACACCCTGCTCGCCGAGGATCTGCATGGCTTCATGCTTGGTGTAGTCCTTGGTCCAAGCCTGGATGTAGCCGTTGATCTCGTCGACGATCTTGACGCGAAGCTGCGGCGTCGCGAAGCGCGGATCGGACTTCAGATCCTCACGACCGATCACCTTCAGCAGGCGCTCCCACTGAACGTTATTGGCGCGGCTCGTGTAGATATAGACGTAATCGTTCGGCCCATTCGGCTTGCACTTGAACACGTCCGACGGCGCGTTCGTGCCGAGTACGACCTGATTGCCCATACGCGGGCAGGGCTTCTTGTGCAGGAGCTGCGACGCGTAAGCAATGCGGCAGTAGTTGACCATCGCATCCTGCATCGCGACCTCGACCTTCTGGCCTCGGCCCGTGGCTGTGCGCTGATAGAGCGCCGCCAACACGCCGATGCACGCATGGAGACCCGTGCCGGTATCGCCGAGCGTAACGCCCGGCTTGATCGGCTTGCCATCCGTATCGCCCGTGATGCTCATGACGCCGCCGGCCGCCTGCGCGATCATGTCGAAGGCGAGATGCTTCTCATAAGGGCTCCCTTTGCCGAAGCCCTTGACCGTCGCGTAGATGATGCGCGGGTTGATGCGCGCTACTTCCTCATACGAGAAGCCGAGCTTCTCGATGACGCCCGGCGCGAAGTTCTCGGCGAAGATATCCGCCTTGGCGATGAGCTTGCGCAGCATGTCCTTGCCGCGCTCATCC
>JAEZAW010000372.1 GCA_023430315.1 Pseudomonadota bacterium
AGACAGAAGCCGTGAATGCCGCACACGACCGGCACCGGCATCTTCTCTATGCGATCGAGCATCGCTAGCACGGGGCGAATGCCCTCGATGACCTCGCTCTCGCTCGTGAACTGCTCGAATTCGCGCACGTCGGCGCCGACGATGAACCCCTTCTCCTTGCCGGAGAGGATTGCGAGACCAGCAATCGTGCGGTCGCGCGCGCCGGCCTCGACGCGCTCGATGATCGAGCCAAGTTCCTCGAGCGGTCGGCGGCCAAGCGCGTTCTGGCTCTCGCCCTCGCGATCGAAGATGGCCCAAGCAATCTGCTGCTCGTCGATCGAAAAGCGCCAGTCTCGGAGGCTGCTCATATCGGTCATGGTCGACCTCTCACTCTGGTTACTCGGCAGCGGCACTGCGCTCTACGGCAGCAGCGTTGTGGCCAGGCTTCATGTAATGCGGCTTCACCTCGGCCGGATCGAAATGGTCGACCGCGATAACGCGCGCGGTGAGCGTCTCGACCTCGCGCAGGAGAGCCGTCTCGTCCTTCGTCAGAACGCCGGCCTTTTCCGCGTCGCCGAGCCAGTCAATGCCATGATAGCGGCGAACGGTGCCGGCGCGGATGGCCCGCTCGAGCTTGCGCTCGGCTTCCTCCGACGCAATGACCTTCTCCAGCGTCACTTCGAGGAGGCCGGTCGGATCGTTGACGTCACGCGAGACGTAGATGTCGCGCGTGAGACGATCGCGGACCTCGCCGGGCTCGATGGCGAGGCCAACGACCTGATGGCCGAGCCGGTCGCTCGCGGGCTTGTAGGGACGGCCGAACGGAAAGACGAGAACGCTTAGCATGACGCGCACGAAACCGTTCGGGAAGTTCTCGATAGTGCCGGCAATGGCTTGCTGGAAGCGATAGAGCGCATTGCGCGCGCAAAGCTCGACGATGAGACGGTCGCCGGCCGGCTTGCCATCGTCCTTGTAGCGCTTGAGCACGCACGACAGCAGGTAGATCTCGGAGAGCGCATCGGCGAGACGGCCGGTGATCTTCTGCTTGGTTTTGAGGCCGCCGCCGAGTACGGCGACCGTCACGTCGGCAACGAGGGCGAAGTTGCGCGAGGCACGGCCGAGCTGGCGGTACCACTCTGCCGTGCCATAGGCCTTATCCGGCACGGTAGCGAAGAGGCCGCCGGTGATGTTGTGGAAGAAGGCGCCGAATGCGTTCGAGAGCGAGAAGGCGATGTGACCGCCGAATGCCTTGTCGAAGGCAAGCGCGCCGCGGCGCGGGTCCGGATTCTGCGCCGCCTTGATCTCGTCGTAGAGGTAGGGATGCGAGCGCAGCGCGCCCTGCGCGAAGGTGATGAGCGAGCGCGTCAGGATATTCGCGCCCTCGACGGTAATCCCGACGGGCACCATCTGATAGGCCGACTGGAGGTAGTTCGCGGGGCCATCGCAAATGCCGCGTCCGCCGTGCAGGTCCATGGCATCGTTGACGGCTTGGCGAAGCTTCTCCGTCGACTGGTACTTCATGATCGCGGAGATCACCGACGGCTTCTCGCCCGCCGAGACCATGGCCGCGGTGACGGCGCGTCCGGCCTCGTTGACGTAGGCCGTCTCGATCATACGCGTGAGCGGCTCCTCTAGGCCTTCCATCTTGGCGACGGGCAGGCCGAACTGCTTGCGAATGCGGCCATAGGCCGTCGTCACGCGCAGCATCATCTTGGCGCCCGCGGTGCCGGAAGAAGGCAGCGAGATCGCGCGGCCGGCAGCGAGGCACTCCATGAGCATGCGCCAGCCGTTGCCGACCATGCGCTCGCCGCCGATGACCCAATCCATGGGAATGAAGACGTCCTTGCCCCAGTTCGGACCATTGGGGAAGGCCGCGCCCGAGGGCAGATGCCGCCGCCCGATGTTCACTCCGGGATGATCAGCGGGGATGAGGGCGACGGTGATGCCGATGTCCTCGCCCTTGCCGAGATGGTTCTCGGGATCGAACAGGCGGAAAGCCAGGCCGACGAGCGTCGCGACGGGGCCGAGCGTGATGTAGCGCTTCTCCCAGGAGAGACGGATGCCGAGCACTTCCTTGCCTTGGTGCACGCCACGCGTCACATAGCCGATATCGCGCATGGTCGCCGCATCCGAGCCCGACGTGGGGCCGGTGAGCGAGAAGCAGGGCACTTCGAGGCCCTGCGCGAGGCGCGGAAGATAGTGATGCTTCTGCTCGGGCGTGCCGTATTTCTCGATGAGCTCGCCGGGACCGAGCGAGTTCGGCACCATGACGATGGTCACGGCATCCGGCGAGCGCGAGGCGATCTTGCCGAGGATGAGTGACTGCGCCTGTGGCGAGAAGCCGAGGCCACCATGCTCCTTGGAGATGAGCATCCCAAGGAAACCGTGGCGTTTGACGAAGTCCCAGATCTCCTGCGGGATCTCGCGCTCGTTGTGGCGCACCTGCCAGTCATTGACCATGCGGCAGAGCTCGGTCGTCGGACCATCGAGGAAAGCGCGCTCTTCGGCCGTTAGCTCGATCGCTGGGACAGCGCTCAGCCGCTCCCAGTTCGGGCGGCCGGAAAAGATCTCGGCATCGAAGCCGACGGTGCCTGCTTCGAGCGCCTGCTGCTCGGTATCGGAGACGCGGGGCAGAACCTTGCGGATCTGCTCGTAGACGGGGCCGGTCAGCCACGAGCGGCGGATCGACGGGACGGAAAGCAAGCCGAGGATGATGGCGGGCAGCCATCCGATGAGCCCGAGCCAGCCGAACGCCGGCATGTGCACTGTGCCGTCGATGAGGCCGCTCTGCCAGATGAATGCGGCGGCCGCCGCCGTGAGCGCCCACGCCGCGATCGTGGCCTGCCGCATGGCCAGGACGAACATCGCGATTACACAAGCCACCACGAATATCAGTGCTAACATCGCGCCCACCTCCTCGAACCCGACAACTCCTGCTCTCAAGGCAGGTTGCCTTCCGATCCGGTCTCACCACCGCCGCGTGCAAAATGCCGCGCCCGGTTCACAGGCGCGCAGACAGCACTTCTCCTTGTCCGCACGCCGGGGCCTTTAGTGCCCGTCTTATACGCCCTGGAGGGCCCGCATGCGACGCATTTGGCAGCAACGGCTGCCAATACAATACAAATGGGGGCGCGGCCGGAACCGCACCCCCATTTTATTCCGATAATTCTTACTGATACTGAAAGCCCGGCGGCGCCGATGCTACTTTGCCGCGGCCTTCAGCACCGGCGTGATGCGCGCGACTTCGGACTCGACGAGCTTCTGCAGGGCTGCGGGACCGCGATCGGCGCCCTTCGGAGCGGTCGAGCCCAGCTCCTCGTAGCGCTTGATGATCGCCGGGTCGTCGAGGGCCTTGCTCAGGGCTGCGAGCAGCGTGTTCTGGATGTCCTGCGGCAGGCCCTTCGGCCCGACCATCGCGTTCCAGGCGCTGAAGATGAAGTCCACGCCGAGCTCTTTCGTCGTCGGCACGTCCGGGAGAGCGGCGATCCGCTCGGGATGCGCGACGGCATAGGCCTTGATCGTTCCAGCCGTGATCTGCGGGATCACGTTGAGCGACTGGTCGACCATGTAGTCGATCTGGCCGCCGACGAGGTCGTTGAGCGCCGGGCCCGTGCCCTTGTAGGCGACCAGTGCGGGCTTGAAGCCGAACTGAGCGTTGAACACAAAGCCCGACACGTAGGAGATCGAGCCGACCCCCGCGTGCCCATAGTTGAGCTTCTCGCTGTTCGCCTTCAGGTAGGTGAGGAGCTCTTTGAGGTCCTTCGGTTCGAGCGCCTTTTTCGAGACGATCGTCTGGGGCGTGAAGTTGACGATGCTGATCTGCGTGAAGCTCGTCGCGGGATCATACTTGAGGTTTGGATAGAGGGCGGGCGCCGCCGATTGCGTACCCATGTTTCCGACGGCAATCGTGTAGCCGTCGGGCGCAGCTGTTGCCGCACGCGTCATGCCGATGCTGCCGCCGGCGCCGCCGATATTCTCGACGACCAACTGCTGGCCGAGCGTACGCGACATATGCTCTCCGACGAGGCGCGTGACGACGTCGGTCGGGCCGCCGGCCGCGAACGGCACGATCACCGTGATGGGTTTCGACGGATACTGCTGCGCGACGGCCGGGACGGCTGTCACGCCGAGGGCTGCGATCGCGGCGATCGCGGTGCGGCGTGTGATCTTCATCGTTGTCTCCTCCGGTAGTTCCTGTGATGGGGTTTGCCGTGAAACGTGCGTTTATTTCGGCGACATTTACTCCGTGAACACGGTGTCGCGCCTCTTGCTGATCGCCGGCAGCGCCGACACGATCAGGATGATCAGGGTAATCACCAGCAGGGTCAGCGAGACCGGACGCTCGATGAACGTCCACAAGCTGCCGCGCGAAATGACCATGGCCTGGCGAAGCTTTTCTTCCATCAGCCGGCCGAGGACGAAGCCGAGAAGCAGCGGCGCCTGCTCGAAGCCAAGCTTGATCAGCAGGTATCCGAAGAGAGCGAAGGCAGCCGTCAGGACGACCTCCGTCGGCGAGTTGTTGATGGAGTAGATGCCGATGCAGCAGAAGATGATGATCGCGGGGAACATCAGCCGGTAGGGGACGCGGAGCAGCCGCACCCAGATGCCGATCAGCGGCAGGTTGATGATCAGCAGCATGAGATTGCCGATCCACATCGAGGCGATCATGCCCCAGAAGAGCTCGGGCTGCTTCGTGATGATCTGCGGGCCGGGCACGATGCCGTGGATGGTCATGGCGCCGATCATGAGTGCCATCACGGCATTCGGCGGAATGCCGAGCGTGAGCAGAGGAATGAATGCCGTCTGCGCGCCGGCATTGTTGGCTGATTCCGGGCCTGCCACGCCTTCGATTGCACCTTCGCCGAAACGCGAAGGATCCTTAGCGAGCTTCTTCTCGATCGAGTAGGACGCGAAGGGGCCGAGCACAGCGCCGTTGCCCGGCAGGAAGCCGAGCAGCGAGCCAATGCCGGTGCCACGCAGAATCGGCGCGAATGAGGCTTTGAAATCTTCCATGTTGGGAAGCAGCCGGCCGATCCTCTCGCTGACGACGGCGCGGGCCTCCTTGTGCTCGAGGTTGCGCAGGATCTCCGCGAACCCGAACATGCCCATGGCGATGACTGCGAAGTCGATGCCGTCGGCGATCTCCATCCAGCCGAACGTGAGACGTTCCTCGCCGGTCTCGATGTCGGTGCCGACGGTCGACAACAGGATGCCGAACAGGATCATGGCGATCGCCTTCGGCACCGATCCGCGCGCGAGCAC
>JAEZAW010000046.1 GCA_023430315.1 Pseudomonadota bacterium
CCCGGACCCCCGGGCGGGGTACCTGGTTGCGGGCGACGTGCCCCCGCTGTATGAGAGTGAGTGTGCCGAGCCCAAGCTCTTGGCGGCTGAAGCTTCGGCGGCGGGAGCGGGCTACTGCTCGATCGGCGACACGGTGCTCATGATCCTCAACTCTCGGTCACCGATCGAGACATCCGCTGGGCGCTGGGGGGGATCAGCGGATGTCCCTGTCGACGTGTCAGCGCGCGAGGACGGCGATGTCGCGGATCGTATCCCTGGCGCCGGCGATCTGGCCGACCTGCGTCGCCTTGCCGGTATCGAGCGCCACCGTGTAGAGCGTATCGCCCGCGACGAGCCACGCCGTGTTCTTGCCGTCGGCGGTTGTGTGGATGTCGAAGGCGTAGGACTTGGCCTTGTCGATGCCGAGCTTGCCGATGGCCTTCAGTGAGCCGTCGTTCGGCTTCGTCTGGTGGATGAGCGCGCCGATCGTTGCGTCGATGTCGTACATCGCCGTCTTCTCGGGTTTGCCGAATGCGTTCGAGTAGGCGGCTGCGACGACGTTCGGCTTCTCGCCCTTGTGCATGTCGCCCTCTTCGAAGGCGAGCTTGCCGTCGGTCATCACTTTGCCGGTGTCGACGTCGGCGCGCAGGTTCGTGCCGTCCGTGCCCATGAAGCGGAGCTTGTCGGCGGCTGGGTTGAAGTCCACGATCGCGGCGACGCCTGCCGGCAGCATGGTGTCGAGCTTCGAGACCTTGGTCGCCTTGCCAGAGCCGAGATCGATGGTCACGACCGTGCCGTCATCGGCGACGCCGTAGAGCATCTTGTTGGCGGGGCGCACGTCGATGCCGTGCAGCTTGCTGACGCCGTCGACTTTCATCGTCTTGGTGATCGCGGGCTTGCTGCCGTCGATCATCACGAGCGTGTTATCGCCGACGAGGCCGATGGCCATCTCGGCCGCGGCAGCGGACGCGCTGGTCGCGAGGGCGAAGGCGCTGGCAAAGAGAATGTGCTTGATTTTCATGATCGGATCTCCCGGATGACGGTTCTGAGAGCGCATCTCTCCCGTCCGGCGCAGCTCGGTGCGCCGCTTTAAAAGTTCGATGTCGCTCTCGGTCATGGAACACGGGGGCGCGTGCGCTTGGATGCAGCAGATGCGAATTTTTCTCTGTCGCTCCGCTGCCGCTGCCTCCAATCGGCTCACATGCGTGTTACCGTGTCATGGAAACAAGACGCGGAATGGCATTTGGGGGAGCGCTGGGCGTGCTGGACTACGCCGGACTTGTGCAGGCCTGCGCACGCGGCGACCGACAGGCGCTGCGCAACCTCTATGACGAGGAGGCGGCGCGGCTTGTCGCAGTGGCGCAGCGCATTGTGCGTCGGCGCGAGCTTGCCGAGGAGGTCGTGCAGGACGCCTTTGTCCAGATTTGGCAGAAGGCTGCGACGTTCGATGCGAGCGTAGGTTCGGCACGCGCCTGGATCTACACGATCGTGCGCCACCGGGCGCTCAATGTGATCCGAGATGGCGCGCGCGAGGATCTGCTGGAGGCCGAGGAGTTGGCCGCGGTTCAGGATCGCGCGAGCGTGGTCGAGGACGCCTTCAGCCAGCTCGCGACCGAGAGCCGGCTCAGGGCTTGTCTCGAGGAGCTGGATCGCGAGAAGCGGGAGAGCCTGCTGCTCTCGTATGTGGCAGGCTATTCGCATGGTGAGATTGCGGGGCTCATGCGCGTGCCGATCGGCACGGCCAAGTCCTGGGTGAGGCGGGCGCTCATGGCGCTCAAGGATTGCATGGCATGACCAACGGCATCGAAGAGCCGCATGACATGAGCCTGGCAGCGGGCGAGTACGTGCTCGGCCTGATGGATGATGCTGCGCGCGCGGACTTCGAGGCACGCCTCGCCACGAATCCCGAGCTGCGCCGGCTCGTTGCCATCGAGCGCGAGCGATTTCTGGAGCTGGATCTCACAGCGAGGGGGCCTGCCCCGAGCGCGGATCTTTGGCAACGCATCGAGCAGGATGTGGGGCGCGCACCGTCGAATGTCGTGGATCTCAATGCGCGGCGCCGCCAGAGCGTAGCCCCGAGCGCGCCGGCCGGGCTCTCTCGCCGCGGCTTTTGGCACGGCTTTGCGGCTGCGAGTGTGCTCGGGCTGATAGCGTCGGGTGTCGCCTACATGCAGGCGAAGCCACCGCCACCGCGGCTCGTCGTCGTACTGCTGAACGATCAGGCGCAGCCTGTCTCGCTTGTCGAGGCGCTCGATGACAGGCGCATCCGCGTCGTGCCGATCGCTTCGATCGACGTGCCGGCCAATCGGACGCTGCAGGTGTGGACGCTGCCGGACCCGGCAACGGGACCCGTTTCCATGGGCCTTCTCGAAACCGTGCGCGCGACGTTGCTCGAAGGTCCGGTGCTGCCGACACCGCGACCGGATCAGCTCTACGAGATCACGCTCGAGCCGGCGGGCGGCTCGCCGACGGGACGTCCGACGGGCCCCATCATCGGCAAGGGCTACGCGCGGACGCCACGCATCTAGTCTTTAAGCCGCTTTCCGCCGGAAGAGCCACCTCGAGAGCCCGCGCTTCGGCCGGCGATTGCGCAGCATATCATCACGCACGAGGCGCGCGCCTTCGCGACGGCGAGCCAATGTCAGCTTGCGTGTGTGGAAGCTCTCGAGCTCGGGACGATGGCCGACACTGACGATGGTGGTGTTTGGTAAACGATCGACGAGCAGGGCCATGAGCTCGTCCTGGCTTGTGGGATCGAGGGCGGCCGTCGCCTCATCTAGCACGACGATATCGGGGTTGTGCAGCAGGATGCGCGCGATCGCGAGGCGCTGCTTCTCGCCGCCCGAAAGCGTTTGATCCCACGGCCCTTCCTCTGGCAATTTCTCGACGAGTTGAGGGAGACCGACTTCTTCGAGAGCCTTGGAAACCTCCTCGTCCGTCTTGCTGTCGGGTGCATCGGGATAAGTGGCGGCACGCTTGAGGGTGCCGACAGGAATGTAGGGACGCTGCGGCAACAGGAAAAGCGAGGCGCCCTTTTTCACTTCAACCGATCCGCCGCCCCATGGCCAGAGTCCGGCGAGCGCACGAATGAGCGTGCTTTTGCCGGTGCCGGATTCGCCTGCAATGAGTACGCGCTCGCCCGGCATGATCTCGACCTCCGTCTCGTCGAGAATCGCCGTGCCATCATCGAGCGCCACGGAGAGATCGTTGAGCCTCAGGGCCGCATCCTTGCCCTCGTTGCTGATCGAGATGCGGCCGACCTGATCGCCCTTCTCCGCACGTTCGAGCGTGTCGAGCGAGGCCATGAGTGAGCCCACGCGCACGGCAGACGCCGTCCAGTCCGCGAGACGCGGGTAGTTGTCGACGATCCAATTGAAGGCGGCCTGCACGATCGTGAAAGCGGAGGCCGCCTGCATGATCTGGCCGAGTGACATGGACCCGTCGAGGAACTTCGGCGCGCAAAGGATGATCGGCAAAACGGGCGCAATGAACGAGGAGGTCTGCGATACGGCTGTCGTCTTCATGGTCTGGATGGCGACATTGCGCCAGGCATCAAGCACTTGGGAGAGCGAGCGCTGCAGTCCTGCGCGCTCCTCCTCCTCGCCGCGAATGAGCGCGATGCTCTCGCCGTTCTCGCGCACGCGCGTGAGGACGTAGCGGAACTCGGCCTCATTCTGGTTCTTCGCTTCGGATGCCTTCACGAAGCGGCTGCCTATCATCACCATCGCGCCGCTGGCGATGACGGCATAGAGGATGGCCGCGACAACGAGAAATCCTGGCACGACGAGCGGCACGCCGATAACCGAGAGATCTAGTGCGCCACCGATTGTCCAAAGCACGACGATGAACGTCACAGCCGACAGAAAGGCCTGGAGCACACCGCTGACGAAATCGATTGGCGCTTCAGTCGCAATGCGCATGTCTTCGGACATGCGCGCTTCCGGATTCTTGTGATCGCCCGTCACGAGATTAAGCTGGTAGTAGCGGCCATTGTCCAGCCAGCGAGCGACGAGGCGGGTCGTGAGCCACCGGCGCCAGGCGCGCTGCAGTGCGGTTCGCAGATGCACCTGCGTGATGCTGAAGGCGACGCTCACGGCGAGAATGCCGAGATAGACGAGCGCGAGTTGACCGACGACGGGTGCGTCGCGCCGCTCGAGCGCGTCGAAGATCGCGCGGTTCCAAACGTTCATCGCGTAGGCTGCGCCGACGACTGCCAGAATGATGAGAAGGAGGCCACCGGTCAGCAGCCAGGCGCGTCCCGATCCGGGCTCAGACCAGAAGCGGCGCGCAGTGTGCAGGAAGCGCCAGAGCAAAAGACGGCGACGCTCGCTTTCGCTGAGCTCTTCGAGCTCCTCGGTCGTCTCGGGAATATCCGGCCCTTCGGGCAGATCATCGGTCGGCGGCGGCGTGGTGTCTTCGGGTGGCGCGGTGTCGTCGGGGGGCGTTGTGTCGCCCTCTCGCGCGTCTTCCGACCGCACGTTCGATGTATTGCTCATGGCGCCCGCCCTGCTGAGAAAAGCTGGCGCAGACCGCGACGAGCGCGGACCGAGCCGGCCCAGGGAACGCGGATCGCGAAAGAAAAGTTCCGCAGAACGGGGGCTTGGTCCGGCTCTACTCGGCGGGCTTTGGTGCCATCACGCGCTCCCGACGTCGGCGCAATGCAAGCCATACGGTGGCTGACACGACTGTCGCCATCAGCGGGATGGCCGCGAGATTGAGCACGGTCCAGCCCGCGCGCTGCTGGAGGAAACCGGCAAGAGCTGCAGCCGTCGCCGTCGTCGCATAGACCGTGAAGTCGTGGCTCGCCTGAACCTTCGCGCGCTCGGCCGGTTCGTAGGTGCGTGTGAGGAGCGCCGAGCCGCCGACGAAGGTGAAGTTCCAGCCGAGTCCGACGAAGAGGTTTGCGACGAGGAAGTTCCAGAAATCGACGCCGGCCAGATTGACGAGCGCACAAGCAAGCTGGATGAGGGCACCGGTCGCGATGATCGGCAGCTCGCCGAAGCGTTGGATGAGCGAACCCGTAAAGAACGACGGCAGGAACATCGCGATGATGTGGACCTGAATGACCGTCGCGCTATCGGGGAACAAGTAGCCGCAGTCGAGCATGGCGAGCGGCGTGGCCGACATGACGAGCGTCATCACGCCATAGCCGAGCATCGAGGAGACGAGCGCGACGCGAAAAGTCGGCTGAGCCGCGATCACGCGCATGGTACGACCGCCGGAGGCGCGTTCGCTCGCGCTGAGGTTCGGAATGCGAAGGAACTGCACGACCGTCATGCTGACGAGACTGACCAGCGAGATCGTGACGTAGACACCCTTGAACGTGACGGGCGCGAACCAGTCCACCGACAATTTAGCCAGCTGCGGTCCGACGAAGCCGGCGATCACGCCGCCGAGCATCACATAAGAGATCGCGCGCGCCTTGAAGTCCTGTGGCGAGCTGTCCGCGGCCGCGAAGCGATAGTACCAGGCGAACGACGCCGAGAGCCCCTGCAGGAGAGCTGCAACGCAAAGCCACTCGAAACTGCGGACGGTGATCGCATAGGCAGCGATCAGGCCGAATGCGAAGCCGATGGTGGTTCCGAGCGTGAAGCCGCCGCGTCTGCCGATACGGTTCATGAGCAGCGACGCCGGAATTGTGCCGAGCATGATTCCGGCGTGCGTGATGAAGATCGGGAGTGTGGCAAGCGACTTGTCGGCGCCGAGCAGCGAATGGGCTGCGAGAGGTGTCGTCGCGATGCCCATGGCCTGCACGGACATGAACAAGCCTTGCGATAGTGCAAGGAGACTTACGTTGCGCCAAACCTGCAACATCGAACCTGGAATGCTCATCGGCGGCGTCAGCTCCGGCTTGGACGCGCTCATTTCCCTGCGAGCAGGGGGGCGCCCCGCGCCACCGGCCGGGACCATCTGCGAATCGTCCGCGCGCGTCCAGTCCTGTGGCGGGGCCGGCCCTGTCTGGCAGACGCGAGCAGCACGCATGGCTGGACTAGGCAGCGGCGCCCGCCCGTGCGACGGGGCCGAAATCGGCTGGTGCCACTTGGACTTGGAAACCAAGCTTGCAGTCCTTGGTGCAACGCGGTCTCACACGCAACTTTCCTTGTTGCATCGCATTATGGCGGGACCTAGTGTTCCGCCGGCCCTAAGGGGCAGCGCGGAGGAGCGTGTACTGGGGGATCAGGATCATGACAATCATGACGCGGAAGTCCTACTACTTCGAGGACCTCGAACTTGGCATGGAAGCCAGCTTCGCCAAGACGGTCACCGAAGCCGACATCGTTGGATTTGCCGAGGTCACAGGCGACAAGAACCCCGTCCATCTGGACGCGGAGTTCGCGAGCCGCACCATGTTCAAGGAGCGCATCGCGCACGGCATGCTGACGGCGAGCTACATCTCCGCCGTGTTCGGCATGGAGTTGCCCGGCCCCGGCGTCATTTACATCTCGCAGACGCTCAACTTCAAGGGCCCGGTCAAGATCGGCGACGAAGTCATCGCCAAGGTCACGGTCGCCGAGCTCTTTCCCGCCAAGCGCCGCGCTCGCTTCGACTGCGTGTGCACGGTCGGCGGCAAGACGGTTCTCGACGGCGAGGCCATTCTGATGGTGCCCGCCCGCCCGGCTTGATTTTCGCGAGCCCGGCTGCTGTTTTCATCGCCCTCTCCTGGCAGCTCGGGAGAGGGGTTGACTGCGGTTGACGCCAAGGACAGTAGGCATTCATGGACGTCTTCCACGGCTATGATCATGTGCCGCCCGGCGCGCGCGGAGCCTCCCTGGCGATCGGCAATTTCGACGGCGTGCACAAGGGGCATCAGGCGCTGATTGCGCGCGCGCAGCAGGAAGCAAAGCATCTTGCCGTGCGCATGGGCGCCGTCGTTTTCGAACCACATCCGCGCGAGTTCTTCCAGCCGGCGCGGCCGCTCTTCACGCTCACACCGCTGCCGCAGAAGCTGCGGCTCCTCGAGAAATACGGCGTCGATATCACGTTCGTACTGCCGTTTGCGCACGAGCTTGCGCAGATGTCGGCGGAGGAATTCGTCGAGCGCGTGCTGGTCGCGGGGCTCGGCGTGGCGCACGTGGTCATCGGATACGATTTCCTGTTCGGCCGGAGTCGTGCGGGCAATGCGCAGCAGATGGCCGACCTCGGCAAGGTTTTCGGCTTCGGTGTGTCAATCGTGCCGCCGATCGGCAGTGGCGGCGAGGTGTTCTCGTCGAGTGCAGTGCGCGCTGAGCTGGCGCAGGGTGATGTCGAAGGAGCTGCCCAGATGCTGGGTCACCGCTGGAAGGTCGAAGGCGTGGTGCAGGGCGGGGCACGGCGCGGGACGGGGCTTGGCTATCCGACGGCCAATATCGCGCTCGGAAAAGGTGCGGCACTCGCGCACGGCATCTACGCGGTGCACGTGGGTTTCGGCGGCGAGCGCTACCGAGGCGCTGCCTACCTCGGCACGCGTCCGACGTTCGACGATGGCTCACCAGTGCTCGAGGTCTTCCTGTTCGACTTCGACGGTGATCTCTACGGCCGTGTCATCGAGGTCGAATTCGTCGAGTTCCTGCGCGGGGACCGCAAGTTCGATAACCTTGATGCGCTCAAGGCGCAGATGGATATCGATTGTGCGCAGGCACGCGAGGTGCTCACGGCCGATGTCGCACGAGGTGGCTCTGCGCCCGAATGAGCGCTGAGCCTTTCGATGAACGGTCACAGCGGAGAACTTATCCGCCGATGCTGTCCCGGAATGCGACGTTTACCTTCCGCCTTCGTAGACGCGGAACTGGCGGCGCCGGTTTCGTACGAGGCGCGAGCGACTGAAATCGTACTTGAAGGGGCCTGGTTCCATGCGCTCGGCCACGGCATGTGGGCGACCATCGGGCCAGATGATCTCGCGTGTCACAATGCGGCCCGAACGCACGGGCTCGATGCCGAGCCAGGGCTCATGGGCGCGAGTCGAGATCGCACCGAGAAGTCGGGTAACGCTCTCCTCGGTATGGATCAGCGGCAGTACGATGAGCTCAAAGCGTGCCGTGCGACCACTCGCTGTTGCCATTTCGGTCGTGATGACGCCGACCGCGCCCTGTTCCGTTATGGAGTAGAAAAACGGCTTGAGATCAGCGCGCTCCGAAGCATCGAAGAGATCGCTGAAGGCGCGACCGCGCAACTCGATGCCGAGCTTCTCGGTGACCCGCGTGCCGGCAAGACGGAAGCGATGTTCCTCGCCACGCTCGCATTCGACCACGAAGGTCTCAGGAAGAATGGCGGCGAAGCGAGCTGGTTCGATCTCGAAGCGGCGCGGTGCCATCCGGCCGCCACGAATTTCGTTCCAGTACTTGTAGAGAATCTGGCTTGTCGTATTCTGCATTCCTGGTCCTGACCCGGCGGGGTCTCCCCCAACTGAAGCGTGTACAGGCGCCGGATGGGTCGCGCTGGCCGGCCCAAAGCAGGACAGGCGCGCCCTATGAGAGCTTGCACGACCATCGAACAGCAGCTTTCGTGCCAGTTAACGAACGTGCCGAAATGTGGCTGCTCCATCGGTTGCCGATGAGCGTGCCGCGCACTAACTGCTGATAATCATTAACTGCTGAGCATCATCAGCGACTGTCATGAGCACTGGGGCTACTCTTGAGCCGAGAACCGATCTTCAACGTACCGGCTGCCGTCATCGTCGCGCTGGCGCTCCTTGTTGTCGTCCACGTCGCGTTGGGCCGATTCACGGACGTCGATGACGAGCATCTGATCTGGGTGCTGGCTTTCGTCCCGGCGCGCTACGTCGGGTTCGCGAACCAGATCCCCGGCGGACCGCTTGCCTCCTGGACATCATTCGTCACGCATCAGCTCGTGCACGGCGATATCACGCACCTCGCCATCAACTGCGCCTGGCTGCTCGTTTTCGGGAGCCCCGTGGCGCGGCGCATCGGAGGCGGGCGCTTTTTCGTATTCGCACTTGTCTGCGGCATCGCCGGTGCGCTCCTCTTCATGCTGATGCGTTGGGGCGAGGCCGTGCCGATGGTCGGCGCTTCTGGGGCCATCTCGGGGCTGATGGGCGCCGGTTTCCGCCTGCTCCTGCCCGCGATCGACAATGGCGAGTTTCACGAGATGCGGGAGTCACCGCGGAGTGTGCGTCTCGCCACGCTCGGCGAGTGCTTCCGCAGCCGGCGCCTGATGCTCGCCGTCGTCGCCTTCGTCATCGTGAACTTCGTCATCGCGTTTGCGGCACCCGTCGTGACCGATGCGGCCGGGATCGCCTGGGAGGCACATCTTGGCGGTTTTGCGGCGGGCCTGCTGTTGCTTGGTGCCTTCGACTTGCGCCGTCCGGTAGATGCGACATCTTAGCTGAGGCTTCCCCGCCTGCTGATTGCGCCGTGCCCAAACTGCATAGCTCTCGGCGAACATTAAATTTTGCGAGAGCAGTGGTCACGGCCTTGTGTGCGCCCGGGGACGACCCGACATGTCGGGCTCGTCATCGACGAAAGGGAGCAAAGAAATTCAGATGGCACTGACCCCCGAAGAGCGTAATGCGATCAACGATCTGTTCGCCCGTGTGCAGGCCAATGGCCCGGCGGACAAGGATCCTGAAGCCGAGGCGCTGATCAATCAGCTCATGCGTCGTACGCCGGACAGCGCCTACATCCTCGTACAGACGACGCTCGTTCAGGAAGCGCACATCGAGGATCTCGAAGCACAGATCAGTGACCTCCAGGCGCAGCTGTCGAGCAACAGCCGCCCCGCATCGGGCGGCGGCTTCCTCAGTGGCGCCCGGCGCAGTGCGGCGCCTCCGCCGCGCGACGATTATGTAGACGATCGCAGGAGCGGCATTCCTCCGATCGGCTCGCGCAGCGGTCCGAGCGCTTATGATTCATCGCCGCAGCCGTGGGGCGGCGGACGCGATGCGCCCGCGAATGCACGTCCGGGAATGCCTCCGCAGCAGCAGCCACAATCGGGCGGCGGCGGCTTCTTCAGAACTGCAGCGGCCATGGCGGCCGGCGTCGCTGGCGGCACGCTTCTCGCGAACAGCCTTGGCGGCATGTTCGGTGGCAACAAGAGCGGCGAGGCACAGGCCGGCCAGAGTGAGACGAAGTCCGAGGAGACGCATCACCAAGACTATGGTGACAACGATCCCGGCAACTACGATGCCAGCCATCACGACGATGGCGGCGACTGGGGCGGCGGTTCGGACGATATCGATATCTGACGATCGCCCGCGGTATCCGTAGCTAGCGTTTTTCATGCGCCCTCTCCCTGAAATGGGGGAGGGCGTATTTGCATCTGCGGCGAAGTCGCCGTTGCAACTTATTGCTGGATCGCCGGCAGTCGCCGGGCGGCCCGTGCCATGGTGCAGGCATCATCGCCGGGAAGGCAGTCGCGGCAAACGATGGGGCGCACGGCGTAGATCGTGCAGGCCGTCTCGACGCCGATGGTGCCGGCCAGCGCCATGCAGCGCTCACCGTCGCAGCGCATGCCCGATCCATCGGCAGCAACCAGGGCCTCGGGGATCAGCGCGATCTCTGCTTCACTTTCGAGCGTGAAACGTGGCCACTCATGTGCGTATGAGCAACACGCGCCGCAGGTCTGGCAAGGGCCGCTATCTTCTGCCGGTCCGACCTCGGGCACTGGAAGGGCGTTATCCATCTTTGATCATAGGCATCCGGGACCTCATATCGCGCCCCGTTCCTAACCCATCCTCAGCAATTTCTTAACGCTTGTTTCGCACACTCCGCTAGCGTCCGACGGGGATGTAGCCGATCTCTTGATTGCAGCCTGGCGCCACAGGGCGGCGCTCCAATTGGGTTGTGTGCATGAAACAGTGTCTCATCGTCGAGGACTCCGAGGTCATCCGCAAGGTTGCGAGCCGCATCATGACGAACCTCAATTTCGAGGTCGTCGAGGCGGAGAACGGCCAGCAGGCGCTCGAAATCTGCGATTCCGGGATGCCCGACATGATCCTTCTCGACTGGCACATGCCGGTCATGGGCGGCATCGAGTTTCTGCAGTCCTTCCGGCCGCTCAACAAGAAGAAGCGGCCCTTCATCCTCTATTGCGCGACCGAAAACGACAAACTCGAGATCTCGCGGGCGATCACGGCCGGCGCGAACGACTACGTGCTCAAGCCCTATGATCGCGAGTCACTCTATGCACGCATCGCCGAGGCTGGCCTCGGCTAAGGTCGGTCAGCCGCCGAGCTTCGCTTTTCGAAGCGCTACGAGGCACAAGAGCTCGAACAGCATCTGCGCGCCTGCCTGCGCCGTCGTCGTATTCGCATCATACTGCGGCGCCACCTCGACCACATCTCCACCGACGATGTCGATACCCGCGAGACCACGCAGGATCGTCAGGGCTTCGCGCGGCATGAGCCCGCCGACCTCCGGCGTGCCCGTGCCGGGCGCGAAAGCGGGATCGAGACTGTCGATGTCGAAGCTCACATAGGTCGGTCCGTCGCCGACGACCTCGCGCGCCTTTGCGATCACTGCGGGTAGGCCCATCTCGGTCATTTCCTCGGCATGGATGACGGTCATGCCGCTGTCGAAAGAGAATTCCCAGAGGTACTCGGCGCCGCCACGAATGCCGATCTGGATCACGCGCGCGGGATCGAGCACGCCGTCGAGTACGGCGAGGCGGAATGGTCCGCCATGGTGGAACTTGGCGCCTTCGTATTCGCCGGCCGTATCGCAGTGGGCATCGATGTGCACCATGCCGAGCGGGCGATCGCGGCCGAGTGCTTTCAGGATCGGCAGTGAAATCGAATGGTCGCCGCCGACGGACAGCGGGATGACGCCCGCGCGGGCGATCTCGCCGTAGAAAGCTTCGATATCGGCGTGGCATTCATCGAGACTGAAGCGGCTCTTCATTGGCACGTCGCCGACATCAGCCACTTTGAGGTCGCCCATGGGCGCCACGCGCAGCACATGCTCATAGGGTCCGATCCGCTCGACGCCACGTACCGCGCGGGGCCCGAGGCGGGCGCCGGCCCGGTTCGTGACGCCGAGATCCATGGGCACACCGACGAGCGCCACGTCGAGGCCGGCGAAGTTCGTCGCTAGCGCATTAGGGGCGAAACCTGCGTCTAGCAGCGTCGCAGGATCGGCAAAGGGCCATCTCCGGCGGTCGGGCGCGGAAAATACGCGTGCCGAGACCGCGGCGAAAGCCGGGTCCTGGATGTCGCCACCCTTGGCGCCGGCATACCGGGCCCTCAAGGCGGCCAGCTTGTCCTTGTCCATGGACGAAATCTCCCGACGGCGTGAAACGGAAGCGAGGATAGCCGACCCGCGCTCCGGTCCCAACTTCACGGCTTAGTGTGCTGCCTGAAATGCTTCGCACGACTTCGGCATTGACGTCACGGCCGTCGATCAGATTGAAGTGTGCCAAACCACAGAGCCAATGGGAGACGCGCTCATGACGGACCAGACCAAGAGCCCGGGTTTTGCAACGCTTGCCGTGCATGCCGGAGCGACGCCCGATCCTTCGACGGGCGCGCGCGTCACGCCCATCTACCAGACGACCTCGTTCGTCTTCAATGATGCCGAGCACGCGGCCTCGCTGTTCGGCCTGCAGGTGTTCGGCAATATCTACACGCGCATCGGGAACCCGACCCAGGCCGTGCTCGAGCAGCGCGTCGCCGCACTCGAAGGCGGTACTGCGGCGCTCGCCGTCGCGTCGGGTCATGCGGCGCAGTTCCTCACCTTCCACACGCTGCTCGAGCCGGGCGACGAGTTCGTCGCGGGACGGCAGCTTTATGGTGGCTCGATCAACCAGTTCAATCACTCCTTCAAGAAGTTCAACTGGAACGTCATCTGGGCGGATTCGACCGATCCGACGACCTTCGAGAAGGCGATCACGCCGAAGACCAAGGCGCTGTTCGTCGAGAGCATCGCCAATCCCGGCGGCATCATCATCGACCTGCCTGCCATCGGCGCCATCGCGAAAAAGCACAACATCCCGCTGATCGTCGACAACACGCTGGCGACGCCATACCTCAGCAAGCCCAGGGATCATGGCGCCGACATCATCGTGCATTCGATGACGAAGTTCCTCGGCGGTCACGGCAACTCGATCGGCGGTATTCTCGTCGACTGCGGCACCTTCGACTGGCTCAAGGCGGGCGATCGCTATCCGACGCTCACGGCGCCGAACGCGAGCTACAACGGCATGGTGCTCGGTGAGACGTTCGGCAACTTCGCCTTTGCGATCGCCGCCCGCGTCATGGGGCTCCGCGACATCGGCCCGGCAATCTCGCCGTTCAATGCCTTCCTCATCAACACGGGCATCGAGACGCTGCCGCTGCGCATCCGCCAGCACAATACCAACACGCAGGCCGTGGCCGAGTATCTCGCGAAGCATCCCAAGGTCGCGTGGGTGAACTACGCGGGCCTCCCCGAAAACAAGTTTCACGCCCTTCAGAAGAAGATCTCGCCGAACGGCGCCGGTGCGGTCTTCACGTTCGGTCTCAAGGGCGGCTATGAGGCGGGCGTCAAGTTCGTCGGCGCGCTCGAGCTCTTCTCGCATCTCGCCAACATCGGCGACGTGCGCAGCCTCGTCATTCATCCGGCGTCCACGACGCATAGCCAGCTCACGCCCGAGCAGCGCAAGGCAGCTGGTGCCGGCGATGATGTCGTGCGTCTCTCGGTCGGTATCGAGGACAAGGCTGACATCCTCGCCGACATCGAGAAGGCTCTGGCGGCGATCGGCTGAGGACGAAAACTCGCCGACCAGCGACGTCGAGGCGCCCATGGACCCCAGACTGCCGATCCGCAGCCTCGACTACACCGTGATATTCGCGCGTCAGATGGCGAAGATGCGCGAATTTTACGAAGTGACGATGGGCTTTCCGCTGCATCGCGAGCTCTCTCCGCGGTGGGTGGAATTCCGGATCGGCTCGAACATCCTCGCGCTGACCGAGCGGGGCGGACGCTTCGACGATCCGGCGCCACCCGTTGGCGCGCTTTCGCTGCAACTCGCTTTTCGAGTCGCGCCGCAGGAAGTGGACCTCTGTGCAGCAACGCTCGCCGAACGCGGCGTTGCGATTGTTTCCCCGCCGACAGATCAGCCCTTCGGCCATCGGACGCTGTTCTTCCGCGATCCCGATGGCAATGTTCTTGAAATCTACGCCGAGATCTTCCCGCAAACTGATGAGCCGTAGGCGCAGCCTTAGATGTGCGCTTGAGCATAAGCTTGCGCAAAGGTTGCGAATCAATCAGCGTCCGCAGCTCGCTGGCCGGTATCTCGCCGGCCGGTTTTGAGTCTATGGAGTTCCATGCGCTAGATGAGCATGGTTGGTAACACCGTCCGCGCGACGATCGGGCGGAGAATTGGCAGGCCAAAGCTCTTCGTGGCGCTCGGCCTTGCTCTTACTCTCGGCGCCTGCGCGCGCGAGGAAGGGCCGTCTGCAAATTGGCGCACGACGAATGAGCCCCCACCCGCATCATTGAATCTCGCGCCGCAAGAGCCGGCATCGGCCGCTCCGCAGTCCCTGAAGGCGCCGTCCATGCAGGTGCTGCCGCCTTCTCCGCCTCCACAAATGCCGACCGAACGCAGCCCCTGCCTGACGAAATGGGGATCGCCGCGTCTCGATGCGCCGGCCGAATGTGAGGGAAGAGGTCCGCGCGCGCTCCCGGGGCAGGGCATCTACAAGATCGGCAAGCCTTATACGGTCGCGGGGCGGACTTATGTGCCGGCCGAGGATCCGAACTACGAAGAGACCGGGATCGCCTCCTGGTACGGTGATGGCTTCCACGGAAAGGCCACGGCCAACGGTGAAGTCTATGACATGCACCGGCTGACGGCGGCCCACCGCACGCTCCCGATGCCGTCCTATGCTTACGTACACAACCCGGCCAACGGGCGCACGATCATGGTGCGGATCAACAATCGCGGTCCCTTCAAGGGCGAACGGATCATCGACCTGTCCAGAGAGGCCGCTCGCCTTCTCGATTTCAAGGGACGTGGGCTTATGGAGGTGCGCGTCAGCTACGCTGGACGGGCGCCGCTCGACGGCAGCGATCATGCCGAACGCGCCTTCCTGGAGCGTCAACCGTGGTATCGTCAGGCGGTTACGCTCGGCGATTAAGATTGCCGTCTACGACTAAGGTCGCAGATCTCACATGACAGATAAGTAACCTTCCGGCCTTCCGGTTTTGCTTGCGCAGCTTTTTTTCTCTGACAATCATGTGCCGCGCGTCGGGGGTGATAGGAGGCGAAGCGAGCGATGATCGGTCTGGTCATCATTACGCACGCAGGGCTGGCGACTGAGTTCAAAGCTGCGCTCGAGCATGTTGTCGGGCCGCAGGATCAGCTCGAAACATTGTCGATCGGTCCCGATGACGACATCGAGCGACGACGGCAACAGCTGATCGAAGCCGTGCAACGCGCCGACCGTGGCGCCGGCGTCGTCGTTCTGACCGATATGTTCGGCGGCACGCCGTCGAACCTTGCTATCTCCGTGATGGAGGCGACCGGCGCCGAAGTGATTGCCGGCGTCAACCTGCCGATGCTGATCAAGCTCGCCGGCGTACGCAAGGACCGCCCGCTCGTCGAAGCGGTGGATCTGGCCAAGGAAGCCGGGCGCAAGTACATTTCCGTTGCCAGCCAAGTGCTCTCGGGCACGACCTGACGTGGCAACCGTGCCCTCCGCGACGAGCCAGCCGACTTGAGCAGACCCGAAATCCAGCGCGCGGAAGTGACGATCCGCAACAAGAAGGGTCTGCACGCGCGGGCCTCGGCTAAGTTCGTCACCTGCGCCGAAGGTTTTTCCGCCAAGGTCAGCGTGTCGCGCGAGGGGCAGACCGTGGGTGGCACCTCGATCATGGGGCTGCTGACGCTGGCAGCGAGCCAGGGCACGACGATTACAATCGTCGCCGAAGGCGCGGAAGCGCGCGAAGCACTGATCGCCCTCGTGGCTCTGGTCAGGGACGGCTTCGGCGAAGAGACTTGAGACAGTGCAACTGGCCACGCGCGAGGCGACAAACAAGTTCGCCGACGATCGTATGATCATGCCGTGGAACGAACATCGGTAGCGCTCCGTTCAAGTCGTGAAAGCGCCAGATTGACAGGCAGGTGCGGGAGAATGCGGCAGCGTGTCCTGAAATCGCCGTTTCTGTCACTCTCCGGACACAGAAGGCTTGAAAGCAACCACGCTGTTGGAAACCGCGGCCTGGGCCCGTAGAATCGGGCACCATCCACATTACGAATTTGCAACTGGCAATATGCTGGTACGGGATGCATTTTGAACCGATGAGATATCATCGGGCGTTGTTTGTCCGACGATTGTTGCGGAAAGCCGAGCGCAGGAGCCGGCGGCGCGGCCGGCACATGCACGCAATCGGACAGGCCATTGTCTTAGTTCCTTTTTGCGCAAGTGCGCCGGAGCGCCGAAGTGGGCGCCAAGGCGAGGCATCGAGGGGCCGTGGCATAAGACGACGCTTGTATCGTTGCTGCGATGCGGTATCGTTATGTTGCAACGCGAGAAAGTGAATGGGACGAAGGGGTGCGGTTGAACTGCCGCACAAACCGACGAAATACAAAGACAAAGACGAGCAGTCGCCCACGGGACGGCAAAATGGCTCATACTTGGCTTTGGCGATGAATTGCCCGATCTGAGTGACGCGTTCGGAAACGACGGATCAGAGATCGGGTTCCCGTTGGGCTCTAACACACCGTAGGGCAGAACAATGGCGACGCGCAGCGAGATCTTCGACCTCTACGCTCAGAGCTACGACCGGCAGAAGCAGGTCGTGATGCCTCTGAGGGATTATCTCGAGGGGTGCCGCAAGGATCCCTCGATGTACGCCACGGCGGCAGAGCGCATGCTCAAAGCCATCGGCGAGCCGCAGATGGTCAACACTGCGGAAGACGCGCGTCTCGGCCGCATCTTCATGAACCGGACGATCAAGGTCTATCCGGCTTTCAGCGATTTCTACGGCCTCGAGGACACGATCGAGCGCATCGTCGGCTATTTCCGCCACGCGGCACAGGGCCTCGAGGAGAGGAAGCAGATTCTCTACCTGCTTGGGCCTGTCGGCGGCGGCAAGTCCTCGCTCGCCGAGCGTCTCAAGGATCTCATGGAAGCCTGCCCGATCTATGTGCTCAAGGCCGGCAATGAAATCAGCCCCGTCTTCGAGAGTCCGCTCGGCCTCTTCGATCCCAAGACCATGGGACCGCATCTCGAAGAGAAGTACGGCATTCCCGCACGTTTGCTCGGCGGCTTCATCTCGCCGTGGGCCGTGAAGCGTCTCGACGAGTTCGGCGGCGACATCTCGAAGTTCACTGTCGTCAAGCTCTATCCCTCGAAGCTGCGCCAGATCTGCATTGCCAAAACCGAGCCCGGCGACGAGAACAACCAGGATATCTCGGCTCTCGTCGGCAAGGTCGACATCCGCAAGCTCGAGCATTTCGGCCAGAACGATGCCGATGCCTACTCCTACTCGGGCGGCCTCAACCGCACGACGCAGGGACTTCTCGAGTTCGTCGAGATGTTCAAGGCGCCGCTGAAGATGCTGCATCCGCTGCTGACCGCGACGCAGGATCGCACGTATGTCGGCACCGAGAACGTTGGTGCGATGCCGTACCAGGGCATCATCATCGCGCACTCGAACGAAAGCGAATGGCAGAGCTTCCGCGCCAACCGTACGAACGAGGCCTTTCTCGATCGTATCTGCGTGATCACGGTGCCGTACTGCCTACGCGTTACCGAGGAAAAGAAGATCTACGACAAGCTGCTCCAGGCGAGCGAGCTCGCCGACGCGTCCTGCGCCCCGGGCACCCTCGAGATGCTCGCGCAGTTCTCGGTTCTGACGCGTCTCAAGGAGCACGAGAATTCGCAGCTCTTCTCCAAGATGCGCATCTATGACGGTGAGAACCTCAAGGACACCGACCCGCACGCGCGCACCATGCAGGAGTATCGCGATGCCGCCGGCGTCACCGAGGGTATGGACGGCGCCTCGACGCGGTTCGCCTACAAGATCCTATCGGAGACCTTCAACTTCGACAGCCACGAGATCAGTGCCGATCCCGTGCATCTGATGTACGTCCTCGAGCAGTCCATCAAGCGCGAGCAGATGCCCGAGGAGGCCGAGACGCGCTATCTGGAGTTCATCAAGGAGGAGCTCTCGCCGCGTTACGCGGAGTTCATCGGCAACGAGATCCAGAAGGCTTATCTCGAGTCGTACAACGACTACGGTCAGAACCTGTTCGACCGCTACGTCGCTTACGCTGACGCCTGGATCGAGGATCACGACTTCAAGGACTCCGATACCGGTCAGCTCATGAGTCGCGAGCTGCTCGATCAGGAGCTTTCCAAGATCGAGAAGCCGGCTGGCATCGCGAACCCGAAGGACTTCCGCTACGAGGTCGTCAAGTTCTCGCTCCGCGCGCGTGCGCGGAACGGCGGCAAGAACCCGGATTGGACGAGCTACGAGAAGATCCGCGACGTCATCGAGCGGCGCATGTTCAGCCAGGTCGAGGATCTGCTTCCTGTCATCAGCTTCGGTGCCAAGAAGGACAGCCACGCCGAGAAGAAGCACCACGAATTCGTCGACCGCATGGTTGCTCGCGGCTACACACCGCGTCAGGTCCGCCGGCTCGTCGAATGGTACATGCGGGTGAAGAAGTCGAGCTGACCCCGCTAGTGTCCCAATTCCGAAGTTCGCCTGACCTCAATGCTGGCGCCCGAGCGAACTTCGGAATGAAAAGGGACACTAGAGTCGTAGTCTTGCTAGTGTGATTCAGATCGAGAAATTCGCTCAGTACCGTGCCGCATTGTTTGGCGAATTTCTCGATCATCACGCTAGGTGTTGGGCTTGGGGGCCGTGAATGAACATTATCGATCGTCGGCTCAACCCGAAATCGAAAAGCCTTGGCAACCGGCAGCGCTTCGTTCGCCGGGCCAAGGCTGACATTCGCGAAGCCGTCAAGGACGCGCTCAAGAAGCGCAAGGTCTCCGAGGTCGAGGGCTCGGAGAAAATCACCATCCGTTCGAAGAGCGTGCGCGAGCCCTCGTTCTCGCACAGCCGCGATACCGGCACGCGCGATATGATCCTGCCCGGCAACAAGGACTACAAGGTCGGCGACCTGATCCCGAAGCCGCAAGGTGGCGGTGGGGGTGGGGGTGGCGGACAGGCGAGCGCCGACGGCGAAGGGCAGGACGATTTCGTCTTCACGCTCTCCAAGGACGAGTTCCTCGATCTGTTCTTCGAGGATCTGAAGCTGCCGAACCTCATCAAGACGCGCATCAAGGATCTGAAGTCGCCGGTGCCGCAGCGCGCGGGCTACACGACGGACGGTCCGCCGGCGAAGCTCAATCGTGTGCGCACCATGCGCCGCTCGCTCGCGCGCCGCATCGCGCTGCGTCGGCCGAAGGACACCGACGTCCTCGAGCTCGAGCGGCTGCTTGCAGAAGCCGAGACGGACGAGCCGCGCGACGAGATCCACATCGCGGAGCTGCGTGCGCGTCTCGACAAGATGCTGCGGCTACGACGCACGATCGCCTACGTCGATCCGATCGATCTGCAGTACAATCGCACCGAGCGCGTGCCGAAGCCGGCGACGCAGGCCGTCATGTTCTGCCTCATGGACGCATCGGCCTCCATGACCGAGCCGCTGAAGGATCTGGCCAAGCGCTTCTTCATGCTGCTCCACCTCTTCCTCTCGCGGCACTATCGCGAGGTCGATGTCGTCTTCGTGCGTCATACGAGCACGGCGAGCGAGGTCGACGAGGAGACCTTCTTCCGCGGCGTCGAGACCGGCGGCACGGTCATCTCGACGGCACTCGAGGAGATGAACCGCATCGTGCGCGACCGCTACTCACCCGAGGACTGGAACATCTATGCCGCCCAGGCCTCCGACGGCGACAATATTCCCGACGACATGGGCCGCTGCCTCGATCTCGTCGAGAACCATCTGCTGCCCGTCAGTCAGTACTTTGCCTACATCGAGGTTAGCGAGCAGATCGGCTTCGGTGACACGATCGTGTGGGACGGCTACAAGGAGATCGCGGAGCGCAACAAGCACTTCGCGATGCGTCGCGTGACGAGCCCGGCGGAGATCTTCCCGGTCTTCCACGAGCTGTTCTCTGCCTCCGCAGGTGCCTGAGGAAGCCGCCGATGACCATGACGGATGTCCCCAAGCCCGCGCTCAAGGCGTCGAAGCCGCTCTTCGACGGGCCTGAGTGGAACTTCGACCTCATCAACGAGGCCTACGACGCCATTGCCGAGGTCGGCCTCGGCGAGATGGGCCTCGACATCTACCGCAACCAGATCGAGGTGATCACGGCCGAGCAGATGCTCGATGCCTATTCCTCGATCGGCATGCCGGTCATGTACCGGCACTGGTCGTTCGGCAAGCGCTTCGCCCACGATGAGATGTACTATCGCAAGGGTGCGCGCTCGCTCGCCTTCGAGATCGTCATCAACTCCGACCCCTGCATCAACTACATCATGGAGGAGAACTCCATGACTATGCAGTGCCTCGTGCTCGCGCACGCGGCCATGGGGCACAACCACTTTTTCAAGAACAACTACCTCTTCAAGCAGTGGACGCAGGCGGACGCGATCCTCGAGTATCTCGCCTTCGCGAAGAAGTTCGTCGCCGACTGCGAGGAGCGTTTTGGTGTTCCTGCCGTCGAGGCCGTGATCGACGCTGCGCACGCGCTCATGAACCAGGGTGTGAGCCGCAATGCCGCGCCGCGCCGCCGCTTCGATCCGGCGAAAGCGCGTGAGCGCGAGATCAAGCGCCGCGAGTACGAGACCGAAATCTACAACGAGCTGTGGCGCACGCTGCCGCAGTCCAAGCCCGAGGCCAAGGCCGAAGAGGTCGTCACCGATCCCTCGCCGCCGATCGTGCCCGAGGAGAACCTTCTCTACTTCCTCGAGAAGCACGCGCCCAAGCTTTCCGGCTGGAAGCGTGAGATCCTGCGCATCGTGCGCGTGCTCTCGACGTACTTCTATCCGCAGCGCCAGACCAAGGTGATGAACGAGGGCTGCGCAACCTTCGTGCACTACGAGATCATGAACCGCCTGTACGAGAAGGGTCTCGTCACCGACGGATCCATGCTCGAGTTCATGCACATGCACTCGGCTGTCGTCTTTCAGCCGGGCTTCTCGGATCGCGGTTTCTCGGGCTTCAATCCCTACGCGCTCGGCTTTGCCATGATGCGCGACATCAAACGCATCTGCCTCGAACCGACGGACGAGGACCGCCAGTGGTTCCCCGATTTCGCGGGCAACGGCCAGCCCATGGAGACGCTCAAGGACGCCTGGGCCAATTTCCGCGACGAGAGCTTCATTCATCAGTTCCTGAGCCCAAAGGTCATCCGTGACTTCCGCATCTTCCACATTCGCAACAAGTCGGAAGATCATGCGGTGCGCGTCGAGGCCATCCATGACGAATTGGGCTATCGCGATGTCCGTCGCCTGCTCGCGCGCCAATATGACGTCTCGCAGCAGGATCCGGACATCCAGGTGACCGATGCCGATCTCTCCGGTAGCCGCCGGCTCGTGCTCACGCATTTCGTCCGCGACGGCATTTTGCTCGACAAGGACGAATGCGACCGTACGCTCATGCACGTCGCGCGTCTCTGGGGCTTCCGCGTGCGCCTCGTCGAGGTCGACAACATGACCGGCGCCAAGCTCCGCGAGCACGAGACGCTGCCGCTGCCGTAGAGCTTCTGTCCCATCGCATATTCGGAGCTGCCCCGTTGAGCCGCTTGCGCGTCGTGTTCGATCTCGACGACACGCTCTATCCCGAGCGGCAGTTTGCGCTGTGCGGCTTCCGCGCGTGCGGTGAATGGGCGAGAACGCAGTTCGGCGTCGAGGGCGTCAGCGAGGAGATGACGCGGCTTCTCGATGTGGGGATGCTGGGTAAGCTCTTTACGACAGTCCTCCAAACTCACATTCCGGGGCACGGGCCCGAGCATCTGCAAATACTAAGAGAAGTCTATCGTGGCGCGGCGGCGGAGCTCACGCTGTTCGACGACGGCGCCTGGGCGCTCGACCACTATGCTGCCAAGGGACCTCTCGGGCTCATTACCGACGGCACGCACACCGTGCAGCGCAAGAAGGTGATGGCGCTCGCGCTCGAGCCGCGCTTCCACGAGATCGTCTACACGGACGCGCTCGGCGAGGATCGCGCCTACTTCAAGCCACATCCGATGGCCTACGAGCGCGTGGCGGCCGCGATCGGTGCGCCCGGCGATCGCTACGTCTATGTCGGCGACAACCCCGCCAAGGATTTCGTGGCGCCGAATGCTATGGGCTGGACGACTGTGCAGGTCGTCCGCGACGGCGGCATCCACGATGTGAGCAAGGTCGTCGAAGGTGGCGCGGCCCAGCACCGAATAAAGTCGCTCACCGAGCTGCCGAGCATCCTCGGCATTTGAAATATCAACAATCGTCAGGATTTGTGCGACCGCGCGTCGCCGCTCCCCTTGACCTGGATCAATCCCTCCGCGTTCGACCTTTTTTAAGGTCACCCCGGTTGGCCGTTCGTGCGCTCGTCGGCGTCGAGGCCATGGCTCGGGCATCCGGGGGATTTTGCGATGGCGGATACGAGAGAGGGCCTTGAGGCGTTTGGCGATGTGCTCGCGGTGCTGGCTACCGCGCTCTTCGCACTCGTCGGAGCGATCTGGTTTTTCGGGTCGACTGACCCGGCCATGTCGTTCCATGGCCTGCTGATGCTGGTCGGATCGCTGATCGCCGGCATCTACATTTTGAACGTGGCCTTCCGCGAGAAGGCGGCGCGGGCCATCGGCAACTACGAGCCGCCCGAGGGATACTTCGACGGTCCGATCAAGGTCGCGACGGTGGCCGCGGTCATCTGGGGCATCGCGGGCTTCCTCGTCGGCGTGGTCCTGGCGCTGCAGCTCGCCTACCCCGCGCTCAACTTCGACCTCCCCTGGATCAGCTTCGGCCGCCTGCGCCCGCTACACACGAGCGCCGTCATCTTCGCTTTCGGCGGCAACGTGCTGATCGGCACATCCTTCTATGTCGTGCAGCGCACGTGCCACGCCCGCCTCGCGGGGCGCTGGTCGCCGTGGTTCGTCGTGTGGGGCTACCAGCTCTTCATTGCCATGGCCGGCACCGGCTATCTGCTCGGCGTCACGCAAGGCAAGGAGTACGCCGAGCCCGAGTGGTACGCCGATCTTTTCCTGACCATCATCTGGGTCACGTACCTGCTGGTCTTCCTCGGCACGATCTGGCGGCGCAAGGAACCGCACATCTACGTCGCGAACTGGTTCTATCTCGCCTTCATCGTGACTATCGCGATGCTGCACCTCGTGAATAACGCGGCGCTGCCGGTGAGCTTCACTAGCCCGTCGAGCGTCATTCTCTGGTCGGGCGTGCAGGATGCCATGACGCAGTGGTGGTACGGCCATAATGCCGTCGGGTTCTTCCTGACGGCCGGCTTCCTCGGCATCATGTACTACTTCATCCCGAAGCGCGTGGAGCGGCCCGTCTACTCCTACCGCCTCTCGATCGTGCACTTCTGGACGCTCATCTTCATCTACATCTGGGCGGGCCCGCACCACCTCCACTACACCGCGCTACCCGACTGGGCGCAGACGCTCGGCATGACCTTCTCGATCATGCTCTGGATGCCTTCCTGGGGCGGCATGATCAACGGCCTCATGACGCTCTCCGGTGCGTGGGACAAGCTCAGGACCGATGCCGTCGTGCGCCTGCTCGTCGTGTCCGTCGCCTTCTACGGCATGTCGACCTTCGAGGGCCCGCTGATGAGCATCAAGGCGGTGAACTCGCTCTCGCACTACACGGACTGGACGCTCGGCCACGTGCACTCGGGTGCGCTCGGCTGGGTCGCGATGGTCTCGTTCGGCGCGATCTACTGCCTCGTGCCGTGGCTGTGGAACCGCAAGGGCCTCTACTCCATGCGGCTCGTCGAGTGGCACTTCTGGATCTCGACGCTCGGCATCCTGCTCTACATCACCGCCATGTGGGTGTCCGGCATCACGCAGGGTCTGATGTGGCGCGCTTACGACAGCCTCGGCTTCCTCCAATACTCCTTCATCGAGACCGTCGAAGCCATGCATCCCTACTATGTGATCCGCGCGATCGGCGGCATCCTCTTCCTGAGCGGCGCGCTGATCATGGCCTACAACGTCTGGCGCACGATCCGCGGCGACGAGCCCGTCGATATCGCCGAGCAGCCGCGCGTCGCCGCCGCGCCCGGCCTCCGCGTCCAGCCGGCCGAGTGAGGGGGAGCGCATCATGAAACACGAAGTCTTCGAAAAGAACTCGATCATCCTCCTCGTCGGTATTCTCGTCGTGGTGTCGATCGGCGGTCTCTTCCAGATTGCACCGCTCTTCTGGGTCGACAGCACGATCGAGAAGGTCAAGGGCATGCGTCCCTACACGCCGCTCGAGCAGGCTGGCCGCGACGTCTATCTCCGCGAGGGTTGCTACAACTGCCACAGCCAGATGGTGCGCACGCTTCGCGACGAGGTCGAGCGCTACGGTCACTACAGCCTCGCCGCCGAGAGCATGTACGACCATCCCTTCCAGTGGGGCTCGAAGCGCACGGGACCTGATCTCGCGCGTGTCGGCGGGAAGTACTCCGATCAATGGCACGTCGAGCACATGAACAATCCGCGCTCGGTCGTCCCCGAGAGCATCATGCCGAGCTACCCATGGCTCATGTCGCGGCAGCTCGATGCGGCAACGGTCGAAGCGCGCCTCAAGACGCTGCGTGCGGTCGGCGTGCCCTATACCGAAGAGATGATCTCCAGCGTGCGCGCCGATCTTGCCGCGCAGATCAATCCGGACAGCCGTCCGTCGCGTGAGCTGCTGAAGCGCTATCCGAAAGCGAAGGTCGCCAAGTTCGACGGCCGGCCGGGTGTTCCGCCGACCGAGATGGATGCGCTCGTCGCTTATCTCCAGGTCCTCGGCCAGCTCGTCGACTTCGCGACGTTCGACGCGGCCGGCCCGAACCTGCGCTAGGAGGATGACGACAATGACTTACGACATCGTCGCCACCGTCAGCCAGGTGGTTTCCCTTCTCATGTTCGTCGGGTTGTTCGCCGGCGTGGTCGTCTACGCGCTCTGGCCGGCCAACGGTCCGCGCTTCGATGCAGCGCAACGTGCCGCGCTCGATCTCGACGACAATCAGAAAGCCAAGCGGGGGCGGCCATGAGCGACAAGCGCGAGATCGATGACGTCACCGGCGTCGAGACGACAGGGCATAGCTGGGACGACATCAAGGAGCTGAACAAGCCGCTGCCCAAGTGGTGGCTGATGACCTTCTATGCCTCGATCGTCTGGGCCATCGGCTACATGATCGTCTATCCGGCGTGGCCGACACTCAACGGCTACACGAAGGGCATCTGGGGCTACAGCCAGCGCACTGTGGTCTCGGAGGAGCTGCAGAGTGCGAAGGCGGCGCAAGCGACGTTCCGCACGGCACTCGAGAAGACGCCGCTTGCCGAGGTGAAAAACAATCCGGATCTCCTGCGCTTTGCCATGGTCGGCGGCGCAGCGGCGTTCGCGACGAACTGCGCGCCCTGCCATGGCCGCGGAGCGCAGGGTTTTGCCGGCTATCCGAACCTCAATGACGACGACTGGATCTGGGGAGGCACGTTGCCCGAGATCGAGAAGACCATCCTCTACGGCATTCGCAGCGGTCACAAGCAGAGCCGCATCAGCGACATGCCGAAGTATGGCCTCGACGGCATCCTGCAATCTGCCGAAATCGATGATGCGGCCGAGTTCGTGCTCTCGCTGACGAAGCGTGCGACCGACACCGCAGCCGTCGGGCGCGGCGCCAAGATCTTCGCCGATCAGTGCGTCTCGTGTCACGGCGCGGAGGGCAAGGGCAATCCCGAGCTCGGCGCGCCGAACCTCACGGACGGCATCTGGCTCTATGGCTCACAGAAGGCGGACGTCGTGCAGTCGATCTTCACCGGCCGCGGCGGCTCCATGCCGGCATGGCAGAGCAGGCTCGATCCCGTGACGCTCAAGTCGCTGGGCATCTACGTGCACAGCCTCGGTGGCGGCAGGTAGCGGAGGCGGTAGGAGCAGACGCAATGTGCGGATGCGGGTGCGAGCTGGGGTTTGTGCTGGCGGCCTGCCGGAACGCCGAAGCGCGCGATGCCGATCCGCAAAAGGTCTCGGAAGTGCGCGTGCTGCATCCCCGCTCAATATTCGAGCGCATCACGATGGCCTGGCTGGCGTGCGTGTTCGGCGACACGCCGATGCACCGCCTCAGCCGCGGGAGTGGACGGTGACAACGGTTTTCGATCGTCGGAATGTTCCGGCAGCCAAGCCGGGCGTGCTCGCGGCCTCGGCCGATGTCGAGCCGCACGATGTGTCCGCCGTCAACCGCGCCGCGGATCGCCAGCTCTACGCGACGCGCCAGAAGATCTATCCGCGTCTCGCACACGGCCGCTTCCGCTCGGTCAAATGGATCGTGATGGCTGTCGCGCTCGCGATCTACTACGGTCTGCCCTGGCTGCGCTGGGATCGCGGGCCCGATCTCCCTGATCAGGCCGTGCTGCTCGACATGGCGCACAACCGCTTCTTTTTCTTCTTCCTCGAGATTTGGCCGCAGGAGTTCTACTTCGTCACGGGCCTGCTCGTGCTTGCCGCGCTCACGCTTTTCCTTGTGACCTCGATCGCCGGGCGCGTGTGGTGCGGCTATGCCTGTCCGCAGACCGTGTGGACGGACCTCATGGTGGCCGTTGAGCGGCTCTGGCAGGGCGATCGCAACGCGCGCATCCGCCTCGACAAGGAGCCCTGGGGCGTACGCAAGATCTTCCTCAAGGCGATGACCCACGTGTCGTGGCTGCTGATCGGCGTGCTGACCGGCGGCGCACTCGTCTTTTATTTCCGCGATGCGCCGACACTCGCGGCCGAGTTTGCTACCGGCACCGCGCCCGCCATCGCCTATCTCTTTCTCGGCATTTTCGCCGCGACGACCTATCTGCTCGGCGGCATCGCACGCGAGCAGGTCTGCATCTACATGTGCCCCTGGCCGCGCATCCAGGGCGCGATGACGGACAGCCACACGCTGCTCGTCAGCTACAGGACCGAGCGGGGCGAGCCGCGCGGACCAGCTCGCAAAGGTGCGGATGGCCTCGTCGATTGGTCGACGCGTGGTGACTGCATCGACTGCAAGGCGTGCGTTGTCGTGTGCCCCACGGGCATCGACATCCGCGATGGCTCACAGCTTGAATGCATCCAGTGCGCGCTCTGCATCGATGCCTGCAACGAAATCATGGACAAGATCAAGCGCCCGCGCGGCCTGATCGCTTACGACACCATCGCCAAGCAGGAGGCCAGCGCGCGCGGCATCACGCACGAGCCCGTCCAGCTTCTGCGCCCGCGTACGCTGCTGTACTTTGCCATGATCGCACTGGTGGGGATCGTCATGCTCGTCGCGCTCTGGAATCGCACGACGCTCGAGCTCAACGTGCAGCACGACCGCAATCCGCCCTTCGTGCGTCTCTCTGAGGGCGGCATCCGCAATGGTTTCACTATGAAGATCCTCAATAAGCTGCACGAGCCGCGTACGTTCGCGCTCGCGCTCAAGGATCTACCCGGCGCCGCGCTGTCGATGGTGGGCGCGGAACCCGGCAGCGCTCTGCAGGTGACGGTCCCGACGAATACTCTGCGCGAGCTGCGCGTCTTCGTGACGGTGCCTCGCGACGAACTCAAGCAGCTTCGCGATGCATCGACGAACTTCGCTTTCGAAGTGCGCGACATCGGCTCGGGACAGACGACGCGCCGCGGGACTTTGTTCCAGGCGCCGGCACAAGGAGAACGGCCATGAATACAGCACGGCCAGAGAGCGTGGAGGGCCTCAAGGGACGTCACGTGCTGATGGCGTTCCTCGGATTCTTCCTCGTCGTGTTCGCGGTCAACGGCGTGTTCCTTTATTCCGCGATCTCGACCTACACCGGCATCGTCTCCGTCGAGCCCTATCGCAAGGGGCTCAACTACAACCAGCGCATTGCCGCGGACGAGGCGCAGAAGGCGCAGGGTTGGGAGGAAGCACTGGAGGTCACGCGCGGCGGGCAGGTGACCTTGCGCCTGACGAACCGGCTCGGCGCACCAGTCGAGGGGCAAAGCATCTCCGGCACCTTCGGTCGTCCTTCGACGGCGCAGCATGACGTGAAGCTCGCGCTCATCGAGGCGCAACCCGGCACGTACACGGCCCGGATTGCGCCGCCGGAGTCCGGTGCCTGGGTCGTTGCGCTCGAAGCGCGCTCTCTCGCGGCACCGAGTGAGATCACTTATCAGCTACGGAAGCGGCTATGGCTGAAACCCTGAGTGCCACGACAGTCCGCGAGCTAGCCGGCGACGCCCCGTCCAGCGATACGCGGGCGCTGACGCTGGTCGTCGAGGGTATGCATTGCGGCAATTGCATGCGCAAAGTCGAGCGTACGCTGCAGGCCGTGCCGGGTGTCGTTGCCGCGCGCGTGAACCTCTCGAATGGTCGTGCGCACGTGACGACGGCGCCCGCTGGCGTGGAACTCGATACGCTCGTCGAAGCTCTGCGCGGTGTCGGCTTCAAGTCCTACGGACTGGTCGAGGGAACGGCACCGGCGCACGCCGCGCACGATGCTGCCTATCTGCGCCGTCTCGGAGTCGCGGGGTTTGCGGCGTCGAACATCATGCTCATGTCGGTCGCCGTATGGGCTGGCATCGCAAGCGACATGGATGCGTCCCTGAAGACGCTTTTCCACTGGCTCTCGGCGCTCGTTGCCATACCGGCCGTCGCCTATGCTGGCCAGCCGTTCTTCCAGTCGGCAGCACGTGCGCTGCGTGCGCGCCAGCTCAATATGGACGTGCCGATCTCGCTCGGTGTGACGCTCGCAACGGGCATGAGCCTCTACCAGACCATGCGCGGCAGCGATCAGGTCTACTTCGACGCGGCCGTCAGCCTGCTCTTTTTCCTGCTCATCGGCCGCTATCTCGACATGGCCATGCGCTCGCGCGCATCGAGCGCGGCGCAGAACCTGCTCGGCCTGCGCGCCACAGCAGCGACTGTCGTGCTGCCGGATGGGACGACGCAGCGGCTGCCAACGTGCGATGTGATACCGGGCATGCGTATTCTCGTTGCGGCGGGTGAGCGCATTCCGGTTGACGCGCGCGTCCGATCGGGCACGGCCGACGTGGACGAGAGTCTCATCACCGGCGAGAGCCGTCCGCGTCATGTCGAGGTCGGCGATACGGTCTACTCAGGCACGATCAGCGTGACGGGCACGCTCGAAACGGAGGCGCTTGCCCGCGAGGAAAACACGCTCCTTGCGGATATCTCGCGGCTGATGGGTGTCGCCGAGCAGGCGCGCGGACGCTACGTGCGGCTCGCCGATCGCGCGGCGCAGCTCTACGCTCCGGCCGTGCATCTGCTCGGGCTCGGCACGTTCGTCGGCTGGATGCTACTCGGCCATGGCTGGGAGCCGGCGCTGACGGCAGCCGTTGCCGTGCTCATCATCACGTGCCCGTGCGCGCTGGCGCTCGCTGTGCCGGCTGTGCAGGTCGTAGCGAGCGGCCGGCTCTTCCGCAGCGGCATCATCCTCAAGGCGGCGGACGGTCTCGAGCGCATGGCCGAGGTCGATACGATCGTTTTCGACAAGACGGGCACGCTGACTCTCGGTGAGCCACGGCTCGTGAATGGAGCCAATATCGACGACGCCACTCTCAATCGCGCGGCCGGTCTCGCTATTGCGAGCCGGCATCCGTACGCACGCGCGGTTGTGGCGGCGGCGAAGGCCCGCGGCCTTGCCGCGGCGCCTGTGCCGGACGTGGCGGAGGTCGCGGGGGCAGGCCTCCGTCACGTCGGCATTGCGAGTGAAACGCGCCTCGGCTCGGCCAGTTTCTGCGGCGAAAGCGAGAGCATTGCCGACAGCGGCTCCACACTCTGGCTGCGCACGGCGGATGGCCACGCGACGGCGTTTCATTTTACGGATCCGCTCCGCGAAGATGCAGCCAGCGTGATCATCAGGCTCAGCAACGCCGGATTCCACGTCGAAATACTCTCTGGTGATGGGCGCGCTGCGGTCGCCGAGGCTGCCGGTGCTGCCGGCGTGACGTACTGGCAGGCAGAGCTCAAACCAGCCGACAAGATCGCGCGCATCGATCAGCTCAAGGCCGAAGGCCGCAAGGTCCTTATGGTCGGCGATGGCCTCAATGATGCGCCCGCGCTCGCGGCCGGTCATGCCTCGCTCTCGCCGGCAACTGCTGCCGACATCAGTCAGACAGCGGCCGATGCCGTCTTCCAAGGCGAGCGCCTCGCGCCGGTCATCGACGTGCTGCTCGTGGCGCATGGCGCGCGCCGCCGCGCGCTCGAGAACTTCGGCATCGCGATCGGCTACAACTTCATCTTCGTGCCGCTCGCCGTGATCGGGCTCGCGACGCCGCTGATCGCCGCAATCGCGATGTCGGCATCGTCCATCGCGGTGACGGCGAACGCGCTGCGGCTCTCGCGCCAACGTCTCGGGAGGCTCTCATGACCGCACTCGCCTGGACGATCCCGATTGCGCTCTTTCTCGGCGGCCTGGGCCTCGCGGGCTTCCTGTGGTCGCTCAAGTCCGGCCAGTACGATGATCTCGACGGCGCGTCTTGGCGGGCCCTCGATGATGAGCCGCCGGAGAGAAGCTAGGCTCTCGCGCCGAATGACGCATCCAGCGTCTCGAAAAGCCGCACCAGCAACTTCGTCCGCGGCACGAGGCACGACACGAGCAGGTATTCCTGATGCGTGTGGGGGCCGTCGCCGAGCACACCTAGACCATCGAGCGTCGGCACGCCGAGCGCTCCCGTGAAATTCCCGTCACTGCCGCCGCCAGCTACGCGCTCGCCCTTCACCTCGAAGCCGACCTCGCGTGCCAGCGCCGCAGCGTGGTCGTAGAGCTTCTGGATGGCCGGTGATTTCACGAACGATGGTCGATACAAGCCCGGCGTGACTTCGAGTTTCACGTCTGGATCGTAGCTCTTCAGCGCGAGCAGTTTTGCACGCACCTCAGCTTCGTCTTCGGGAAGCGGCACAAGGCAATAGACGATCGCCGTGCAGGAGAGCGGCACCATGTTCTCGTGCGTGCCGCCCTCGATGATGCCGACATTGAGCGTGATGTTGCGGTCGTAGTCCGTCATGGCCTCGATGGCGAGAACCTGACGCGCCATTTCGCGGATCGCGCTGCGGCCCTTCGCATGATAGGCGCCGGCGTGCGCAGGAATGCCCGTCGTCTTGAGGTGATAGCGCGCAATGCCATGCCGTGCGATCGTGATGCGGCCGAAGTCACCGGAAGGTTCCACGACGAGCACGATGGCGTGCTTCCTCGCCTCGGACTCGATGTAGGTTCGCGAGAACGGGCTTCCAATCTCCTCATCGGGGATCATCATAACCGTGACGGGAAGATGCGGACGACGGCCCGTCGCGTGCAGATGGGCGAGCGCCGAGAAGGCAATCGCGTTGCCGCCCTTCATGTCATAGATGCCAGGACCATACGCGCGGTCGCCCTCGACGCGCATGGGCAGCGGCCCCGCGAGCGTGCCGACGGGATGTACCGTGTCCATGTGCCCGAGCAGCAGGATGCCGGGGCCGTTCGCTGTTCCAGGCACGCGACCGATGAGGATGTCGCCGATGCCGTTCTCACCGGGAATGCGCTCTATGCCGGCACCGATGGTGCGCAGCAGGTTTTCCGCGTGAGCTGCAACTCGATTGACGGCATCCGCGTCCTGCGTCGGGCTCTCGATCGCGACCCAGGCATTGACGGCTGAGAGCAGGGCTTCGGGCGTGAGGTCGCGCATGGTTGAGGGGCTTTCGACTGGATGGAGCGGACGGGCTCTTGCAGCATAGTGTCTCAGCGCGCGCCGCCAATCACGGCCTCGAACGGCGGGCATTCCGCCGCAGTCGGCCTCGGGCGCCGAAGAATGCAGCGGGATGCCGATTATTCCCCCTCGACGACCGCGGCCAATTGGTTTTTGTGAGGGGAGTGGATTGAGACTGTCGCGACCAGGACTATGGCACCACTGCTTCCGTATCGCTTCGCACCCTACGCCTACGGCATTCTACAGGCGGCGATCACGACTGCGGTGGCGACGGCGATCGCGGTGTTTCCAGTCGTCCACTCGGCAATCGAGTTCATCGAGCGCTGGATGGTTGCCTGGTTCCTCGCCTGGCTTACGATGGTGCCGGTCGTGCTGCTGGCCGCGCCGTATATCCACCGCGCGGTCATGCGGCTCTTCGAGGATGAGAAGTCCGGCCGCTGAGCCCGATCAGCTCGCCGCTTCGCGCGCGGCCGCTTTCTCTTCGGCGCGGCCCCGCTCGATTTCGCGGGCGAGTGCGAACAGTGCTTCCTTCATACCCTGGCCGGAAACGGCGGAGATGAGCAGCGGCTTCTTGCGCGCGGCACGCTGGAGCTGCGCCGCCTTTTCCGCAATGACATCCTCGGTCAGCGCGTCGCACTTCGTGAGCGCAACCAGCTCCTTCTTTCGCGCGAGCCCGCCCCCGTACGCCTTCAGCTCCGCGCGCACGGTCTTGTAGGAGTCGGCCACATCCTCGGCCGTTGCATCGACCAGATGGAGCAGTGCGCGGCAGCGCTCGACATGGCCGAGAAAGCGTGTTCCGAGGCCCGCGCCCTCGTGCGCGCCCTCGATGAGCCCGGGAATATCGGCGAGCACGAAATCGACATCGCCTGCGCGCACGACGCCGAGGTTCGGGTGCAGCGTCGTGAAGGGATAGTCGGCGATCTTGGGCTTGGCGCGGGAGACCGTCGCGAGGAAGGTCGACTTGCCCGCATTCGGCAATCCGACGAGACCCGCGTCGGCGATCAGCTTCAGCCGCAGCCACAGAGTCAGCTCCTCACCGGGCTGGCCGGGGTTGGCATGCCGCGGCGACTGGTTCGTCGAGGATTTGAAATAGGCATTGCCGAAGCCACCATTGCCGCCGCGTGCAATGAGCGCCCGCTGACCGGGCTCCGTCATGTCCGCGATCAGCGTCTCGTTGTCCTCGGCGAGGATCTCCGTGCCGGGCGGCACTTTGATCACGCAGTCGTCGCCGCTCGGGCCCGTGCGATTGCGGCCCATGCCGGGAATACCGTTCTTGGCCTTGAAGTGCTGCTGATAGCGGAAGTCGATCAGCGTATTCAGGTTCTCGACGCATTCCGCCCAGACGTCACCGCCCTTGCCGCCATCGCCGCCGTCCGGACCGCCATACTCGATGAACTTCTCGCGCCGGAAGCTGATGCATCCAGCCCCGCCATTGCCGGAGCTGACATAGATTTTGGCCTGGTCGAGGAACTTCATGGATCCGAGCTTTCGGGAGCGGGGCGGACAGCCACCCGTTTGCGGCTGTGGTATCTCTTGTCGGGCACGATGTCGATGCGTACGCCTAGCGCTTATGTAGGTTTCGGACAGCGGGCATCCAGGGGGAAAACATGAACGAAGTAACTATTCTGGCCTTTACCCTCGTTGCCTTCATCGGCATCGCAACGCCGGGACCGACCGTGCTCCTGGCCCTGGCGAACGGATCGCGCTTCGGCGTGCGCCGCTCGATGTTTGGCATGGCAGGCGCCGTACTTTCCGATTTCGTGCTGATCGGTGCAGTTGCGCTCGGGCTCGGAGCACTGCTTGCGGCCTCGGAATTCTGGTTCTCCGTCGTGAAATGGATGGGTGTCGTATACCTTGCCTTTCTCGGCATCATGTTGCTTCGCTCAAAAGGGACGCTCGGCGAGGCCATCGACGCGACGCCGGAGAGGAAAGGCTCAGCGCGCGCCCTTTTTATGCGCTGCTTCCTCGTCGCGGTAACCAATCCCAAGGGCTACCTCTTCTTTTCGGCCTTCCTGCCGCAGTTCATCGTGCCGAGCGCGCCGCAGGTGCAGCAGTATGTGATCCTCGCCCTCGTCTTCGCCTCGATCGACTTCCTGGTCATGCTGGCCTACGCCCTTCTCGGCTCCCAGGCCGTGCGCCTGCTCAGGCAATCGGGTGCGCTTTGGCTGGATCGTATTTGTGGCGGGGCTCTGCTGGCTTTGGCTGGGTCGCTGGCCTTCTATCGCCGCGCGAATACCTGAGCCGCCGCGGCACAGAGCGGTTTTGATTGCCCCGGGAAGGTGCTAAGCCTGCCGCCGCTCAAGAATTCTCATCGAGGGAGAAAGAAACGCCATGGCCACCACCGCCAAAAAGCCGAACGCCTACAAGATCGCCGTCATTCCCGGCGACGGCATCGGCAACGAGGTCGTGCCGGAGGGCATCAAGGTCCTCGAGGCCGTGGCGCGCAAGTTCGACATCGCCTTCGAGTGGGACAACTTCGACTGGTCCTGCGAGGTCTTCAAGAAGACCGGCAAGATGATGCCGGACGATGGTCTCGA
>JAEZAW010000115.1 GCA_023430315.1 Pseudomonadota bacterium
GCATGCAGCTCGCGCCCTAGAGGACGCCATGCGAGAACTTGAAGAAATGCGCCAGAAGGAATTGGCGGAGCGACGTGGATGACGGAACCGAAAGCGATTCTTACGGCAGGCGATGACGATGCGTCGCCCGCATATCTGTTCAACAGCAGAAGCGATCCACTACTCCATGCAATCACTCGCCATCCGTCGGGAGCGAATTTGCCACCTCTGAAGACTCCGGACGAATGGGTGTTTGACGGCCTGATCGCGCTCGGAGTTAGAGAGGCTCTGCCCGTGCGGATAGCGCCGGAACCGGTACTGCGCGGGCTCCTGTCGGATGGGTACTTCGTGTGGCGTGATAGATCCAATCCGAGGGGCACTTCCCAGTGATTATTGGCCCGCACCACTGACCCGTTGGATCGCTCGAACTACGCGGGCCGGATCCGCATAATGCGTCATATGCCCCGTTCGTTCGAAAACATCGAGGTAGCTGCCCGGCACCAGTTGATGCAGCCTGCGTCCCTGTCCGCGCTGATCAACAACTTTGTCGGCGTCACCGGCGAGGATCGCGAGCTGACAGCTCAACGCAACGTAACGCTCGGACATTCTCGAAGCGTCCGGTATCATGTGAGTGGCGTCCTTGGACGCAGCACTCATTTGAGTCGGCCGGAACATGAGTTCAATGGGGAATTCTTCCAAAAAGCGCCTTGGTACATGATGAGGGGAGAACATTTTTTTGATGAACCGCGGCGCCAACGCTTCGCCGACGAGCGGGACAACTGTATGGCAAAGTAAATCACCCAGGATAGGGACGGCCGGGGGCGATACCAACGCCACATCCGCGCGGGCAGTCGGATAGTAGTAGCCAGATGCCAGAACGAGCCCGCTGACTTGGTCGGGGTGATCGAGGGCTAATGCCAACGCCACCATGGTTCCTAAGGAATGCCCCACGACAATCGGCTTATCGATACCGAGCTTTCTAAAGACCTCCGGCAATAATCCGGCTTGAGCTGCAGCTGTCCACGCTTTTCCGCGGGGGCGATCGCTGTGCCCAAATCCTGGGCGATCGATCGCTACAGCCCGGTAAGAATTCGCGGCTATCGAAGTGAGTAAGTCACTCACCAGCGCGTCTTCAGCCATCATTCCATTGCCGTGCAAGACGACGACTGGGCGGCCCCGACCGCGCTCAATGTAGTGCAGTCGAACACCATCTGCCGTAACAAACCTGCCCTTCGGCGGGTAGGCCTCGTTGGCCCTGGCCGCCTGGCGATTGACGATGGATACCGAATAACGGCGAGCGAGCGGCGCGGTTTCCGACAAGCTAATGCAAATTTCTCGGCGCGGAACGCCAAGACGTGGTCCGAGTTGGAGAGGTGAGTGTGCCGGGTGACAACCGGGCACAAGGGAGATGGTGGACGCAGCTGATTTTCCCGGTTTCTGGCTGCGGCATCAACGTATCGGTACGTGTTTTGCCTAATCCCTTCCCGCACACTCGCTTCACAGCGATGCGCTGAGGCTTGCGATGAGAAGGTCGTCGTGACGTACAAACTTAGCCAATATAGACTTTCGCCCAGATCCGCCGCTGGAAGCCTGATCGCGCTTGGGTCCATAGCACTCGCCGCTACGGCCATCACGGAAGCGAGGCGCATGGCCGACCCAGCACGACGCCAGAGTGAAGGAACGCGCTGGTCCATCGATTGATAGGCTGCCAGGCGCGCGATGCGCGATGCCAAGTGTCCACTGATCAGCACCTCGATGCCGGTTCTCGGCGTCGCCTTCCGTTGCCCCGGGCGCTAGGACCATGTCAGCGCCCTGGGCCTTCTCGTTGCTTATGGAAACACGGAAGCCTTTGGCGAATTTCAACAGCTTCATTGAATTCGACCTCAGCTCGCCAAACTCTCATTATCGCGCGCCACTCGCGGCGCGCTGATTGATCATCCCCTCGGCCAACGAAGTGAGCTTCTTGTCCGCTGCCTTCTCTTCACCCAATGTTTGCTCGAGAAGGCGCGCGGCGTCGCTGTGCCCAAGCTGCTTTGCCCAGGCGATCAGAGAGCCATACCGCGTGATCTCGTAGTGCTCCACAGCCTGGCCAGCGGCTATGATCGCGGCGTCGAGGACGTCATTATCCTCTACTTCGCCGGTGATCTCTTCGGCCTCTTCGAGGATGCCATCGATGGCTGGGCAATTCACTGATCGAGGGGACTTTCCGATCGATTTGAACACTTGCTCCAGCCGCTGAACATGCGCTTCTGTCTCGCGTAGATGCGCTTGCAGGCCTTGCTTCAAATTCTCATTGCCAGCGTTGTCGATCATGTCAGGCAATGATTTCACGATCTTGTTCTCGGCATAGTAGATGTCCTGCAACGTGTGCAGGAACAGATCGTCCATGGTCTGGATGTCTTTTGAGAATAGACCCATGACGGTCTCCTTTCAGGGTGCGCGTGGGGGTTGTGTTCCGGAAACCCGCATTGATCAGCCTTGTTCCGCGACGCTGGAAAAAACACTCCTCTCGTAGCTGCGCGTTTTGACGTCAGGTTTCGACAGAACCTAGACTTATCAAATGTTAGTGCCGCAGCTGGACACCAAGTCGTGTAGAGGCGGAGCGTCGAAATGTGCTCCAACCGCGGAACATGTCACTCAGCTTCCAGTTGCTCTCACATACCCGCTCGAAAATCGAGTGGCCAAAGGAGAACGACAATGAAGCATCTTCTGAGATCGGTATCCGTGTTTGCGCTCATTCTGGCGATGGGCGGCGCCGCGCTCGCCCAAGGCGGGGGCGGCAGCGGCGGGGGTGGCGGCGGAGGCAGCGGGAGCGGGAGCGGCAGTGGCGGCGGCAGCGGCAGTTCTGGCGGGGATGGCTCGAGTAGCGGCAGCGGAAGCGGTTCAGGATCGAGCAGTGGAGGAACCGTCAAAGACAGCAAGCAACGCCCCACACCCGACAATATCGTAGAGCCGCCAAAGGGGCCGAAGGCCAAAGAGAAGACGAACTAACAGTAGGGCGACGCGACACGAAAACCGGTCGCGTCGCTTGCCCGAGATCTCATTTCCTAGGAGATAACGATGGAAACGCAGCAAACCTCAGATAAGCGCCAAAGTACAAAGATTCAGGGCACCGCCGAGGGCCTTGCCGACAAAGCCACTGACACGATGCGCGGTGCAGCCGACAAGGCCAGCGATCTTGCGGAGCGGACTCTAGCGACAGGGCGCGACGCCGCGGCTTCTGTGCAGGAAGTATCGGGCACGATGAGAGATGCCCTCGACACCTCTCTCAAGCAGCAACCCATGGCGACTCTCGCAGTGGCCGCCGCTCTGGGTTTCGTTCTCGGCGCAATCTGGAAATCTTAAGCGTCACGCCTAGTGTCCCCTCAATCGGTCCCACGTTCGGGGATCTTGACGCAGGCCCGGATTTTGTCGGGGCGCTTGGCGACAAGGCGAAGATTATTGTATGCAACAACATGTGCGGACGCGTCTTCGTCAAATCATCATTCGCGGAGCTGATGGCGGCCTTTGTTGGTGTGCGCCGCGACGACAACCTTGCCAATCTCGACCCCGGGCCGCGCCACAACGGCGCACCGTCACTCATTTACCCGATCATCGTGCGTGACGCGCAGTCTGTCCGTGGCGCCTTCACGGAAGCTCGTTGGGGATTGGTCCCCTCGTGGGTGAAGGAAGCAAAACCGAAAGTGCAGCCGGCGCAAGCTCGCTCCGAGACGATCCAGACGAATGGCATGTTCCGCAGCGCCTATCGCTCGCGACGCTGCCTGGTGCCCGTTGACGGCTATTTCGAGTGGCTGTCCAACAAGAGCACGAAGCTCAAGCAGCCGTACGCGCTGGCAATGTCCGACGGCAAGCCTTTCTGCCTTGCTGGCATCTGGGAGACACGTCCCGACCCAAACGCTAGAACCGGCACGGAGAACAAGACCTTCGCGATCGTCACCTGCACGCCAAACGATCTGGTGGCAGCCATCCACGACCGGATGCCGGTGATCGTGCACGAAAAGGACTACGCGCGCTGGCTCAGCGAGGACCCGGATCCCGCGGACCTCATGGTGCCGTTCCCGAGCGAACTGATGAAGATCTGGCCAGTCTCGACACGCGTCAACAACGTGCGCAACCAAGACGCCGATCTGCTCGAGCCGATCGAGCCCGAGGAACCGAGCCTGCTGTGAAAATGGGCCGCGGATGCGAGCCTGATGGCTACTGACGCGCCGCATATGCGCAAGCGGCGGACATGAGGCGTCCGACGCGGTCAGAAAAACACTGATCGTGCTCGGATGCGCACTCGCAACGTAAAATGTTTACTGCTGCGGCCCGCGACTGACGCGCATTTAGCGTTAGCTTGCAAGTGCGACCGACCTACCGATCGCGGCTCTTGCCGGGGAAGGACCGACGGTCGTAGTCGTCCAGCCGCTTGAGCAGTTCCTCCATGCCGAACACGTCGGCCTTCCGCGAATAGGCGATATCGCGAGCGAGCTCGGCATTGCGAGCGTTCTCCTCACGGCGCTTCCGCATGGTATCCGCGTAGCCATCGCGCTCGACAGGAGGATAATCATCATCGATGCGCCGGAGCTCTGGCTTCTTGCTGGGCATGGCGTTGCCTCATCGGTTGGGCACGCGGCAGGGCCGGGCGCGCTCGCGTGTACGGCCCTATCGTTGCCACCCTGAGGGCTTTGATCGCTGGCGCGTGGGTGCCTGACGGAGCTGTTCCAAGGTCCGCACCATGTCGTCAAAGGCCAGCATCATGAGCTGCTCTATCTCGTCGGGGCTCATGGTGTCGGCATAGTCTTTTGCAACTACGCGTCGCGACAGATACTCGGCGATGTCCAGCTGCTCCTCCTCGGACATTTCCGCGACGAACAGCAGCGTGTTCTTGATCTCATCGATGAGCGGCATAGGCGTACACCCTCTTGCCCGATCTACTGCAGATCAAAATCCTCTTTGCGGGCGCGCGTTCCATCACGCGCAGCGATAACGAGAACGTGTCGACAAAGGCGATATCATTTTTTAACTATCGGCCGCGCAACTGACGCCTTATCTGGTCATCGTCGAGTTCACGCAAGCGCCGCCGCTGATTGCCCGTCATCGTATTCCGGTCATCTTCCGCAACGAGGAGCCGCGATATCCAACGCGCGATGCTCTGTTGCTGCTCGAGCGGCAATTCCGCGACGAACGGCAAAACGTTCTCGATCTCTTCGATGAGCGGCATATCCCCCTCCTCCCCGTGCGTTGTATTTATGCATGAGACAATACACCATTGAGGCGGAGTGAGAGCACATAGCAAGCCGCACAGGAGGCTCCGTCTTAGGGCCTATTTTTTTCGCGGAACCTCACCGGACCCACACCGTTGGACAGGGAACAAAGGAGGCTTGCTATGGCTACGCAGGATTATGATCGTCCGGTACCACGGGACCTTGAACGAGACACAAGCACGCCGCTGCGTGAAAAGGGCATGGGTGTTCAGGGTTATATGATCATCGGCGCCATCATGGCCGTGATCATCTTCGTCGGCGTGTCGTTCTACGGTGCCAATCCGCCGTCCAGTCCGAATGTCCCGGGCGGCGACAAGCAGGTGACGACGCCGACGCGGACGCCAGCACGCTGATGCGGTTCAACCACGCCGGCATCATCTCTTCCGGGGTGGCGCTGAGGCCCGGAGCTTTCCGCCGGATCTCCGGGCTATCGTTTGTCGGCACCAACATTTGTTAATGCTGAGAAAGCACGCGTCTTGCCGCACTTTGTCGTTCGACAGACAGATCACATAGAGCCCGCTCCTCCAGTCCAGCGGGGCTCAGCGCGCGGGCCCGGGGGGGGGGTGGGGGGCCC
>JAEZAW010000164.1 GCA_023430315.1 Pseudomonadota bacterium
GGTCAACAGCTGCCTTACGCTGTCGATGGTGGTGGGTATGAGCGTCAGTGACGTCAGCCAGCAGGCGATCGGCAATCTCGGCTGGAACGATATCAAGTTGACGGCTCCGGTCTTTGTCGGCGACACGATCTATGCGGAATCGGAAGTTCTCGGAAAGCGCGAGTCCGCATCACGGCCCACGCAGGGCATCGTCACCGTCCGCACCATCGGCAAGAAGGCTGATGGCGTGCAATTCATCAGCTTCGAGCGAACCGTTCTGGTGCCGAAACGAGGGCATGCGATCGAGCAATGATGCGAGGAGCCGCGTCGGCGCCATGGTGAGGCGCCGACGTCCTTGCGCGAGCTGGTCTACGGCCGCAGCAGGATCTGCCTGACCTGCTCGATCGTCGCCCGTGCGTAGGCTTCCAGCAGCTCGTTCGATGCGCTGCTGATCGGGTGATCGATCACCGCGAATTTGAAACCCGGCACCCCGAGCACACGGCACATGAGCTCCGCCGCGCTCACGAAGCGCGTGGTCATCACGCCGACTGCCGGAACGCCCTGTCGTTCAGATGTGATCGTGTCATGCAGACTGCACGACGAGCAGCTGCCTCAATCTCCGACACCGGTGAACACCGCGTGCCAGTTCGTGAGCTCCTGCACGATGTGCGCATCCATGGGCGCGCTGTAGTTGGACTTCTCGCGCCACACGACATCCGTCGCGCCTTCTTCGCGCAGCAGGCGCTCGAGGTGGGTGAAGTACCCCTTCGTGCCTTCCTTGGCATTGGTGATGATGCCTACGGTCATCCCCTCGAAGGCGGCGAGCCGCGGCGAGAGCACCACGCCAGTCGCTTTCATTTCGTTAGTTGGATCCAGGACCTTCATGTCTCGTGTCCTTGCACGCGCTTCCTCCAGTTTGCCGAGGCTCATCGCTTCGGCGGTTCACAATCCACGCAGACGCCAATAGCGGCCGTCACGGCCCGCGTCTTGCTGCCCATCCACGGCGGGATGACCGCGCCGAAGCCGCCGGCGGGCCCGCCAGCCGCAACGACGAGGAGATCATCGGGCGACTGTAGTGCCGGATGCACCTTCGTTGGCCGATCGCGCACGACCGAGCCCTTGCCGACGTTGGCCCACTCGCCGCGCTGGACGCGCGCACGCTCGAAGATGAATTCGGCAATGTCCTTCTTCGTCCAGCCGGCGCCCTGTATGTGATCGCGGAGCTGCTTCGGGATGACGATCACGTAGTTGCCGCCGTAGATCGAATAGTGGAGCTGATTGGCGCGCATCTCGGCGGCGAACGTCTCCAGGATCTCCTTCGGATCGGTCGTCCACTCGTTCATGATCTGGCGTGGGCCCATGCCGGCGAAGACCGTCACGCCCGACGTGCCCGGCGGCATTCCACGCTGGATATGGAGCGGCTCCCACGTCATGTCCTCCTCGTCCTCGGCGAGGCAGTAGGAGAACTTGCCGGGATGGCCGAGCGTCGCGCGATCGACCTCGCCGGGCCGCAGATCCATCAGATTGATCAGCGCGAGCCGGATGGCGCGACCGATCACCGACGTCGCGCGATCGCTGTTGCCGAGCGCATTGAACGTGCCGTTCGCGCCGATTTCCAATCGCACCGGCCCATTGATGATGACCATGACCGCACAGCCGCCGGTGCTCGACGTCACGCCGTGCAGAAGGAATTCATCCTTCATCATGGCCTGCCACGCCGTCGCGACGACGGGGAAATGCATGGGCAGGCATCCCGCCATGACGGCGTTGACCGCAAGCTTCTCGGCTGTGATCGGCTGCGTGCGTACGGGTTCGATGCCGAGGAGCTGATCGGGCGGCATTCCCGCCCATTCGAGACAGGCTTCGACGGCGGCTTCCGTCGGCGGCACGACAGGCAGGCCGTCCGTCCAGCCGCGACTGTGAAAGAACTCCTGCGCGGCCGCGAAATCCTCGACGTCGTAGGCCTTCGATGTCAGCGGCGGTTTGATGGAAAGCTGCATGGGCGTACGTCCTCCGGAGCTTTTTCCGCAGGCTCCCTTAGAGAGGCCCTGATGTCAAACGCGCGGAGATCATACCTGCCGCCCGATCGCCTTCTCGGACTTCAGCATAGCCAGTTCGTCGCTTGAGAAGCCCCAGGCTTTCAGTGTCGTTTCCGTATGCGCGCCGAAGGCCGGAGGCCCGCCCTTGACGCTTGATGGCGTGCGGCTGAAGCGCGGCGCCGGCCCGGGCTGCACGATGCCATCGACGGAGACGAAGCTGCCACGCGCCTTGTTGTGCGGATGCTCCGCGGCCTCCGAGAAACTCAGCACCGGCGCGAAGCAGATGTCCGTGCCCTCCATGAGTGTGCACCACTCGTCGCGCGTCTTTTGCTTGAAGAGCGTGGCGAAGCGCTCGCGCATCTGCGGCCAGTGCGCACGATCGAACTGCGGAGGACATTCCGCAGGATTGAGGCGGAGCGTCCGCAGAAGAATATCGTAGAACTTCGCCTCGACGGCGCCGACAGAAATGAACTTGTCGTCCTTGGTTTTGTAGCAGCGCCAGAACGGCGCGCCGCCATCGATGAAATTGTCTTCCCGCTGCTCGGACCATTCGCCGACGGCTGCGAGCCCGAAGCATGCGAGCGCGAGATAGGCCGATCCTTCGGTCATGGCCACATCGACGACCTGCCCGAGGCCGGACGTCTTTGCTTCGAGAATGCCCGCGAGCAAACCCGTGAGCAGGAACATCGCGCCGCCGCCCATATCGCCGACGACGTTGAGCGGTGGAACGGGCTGCTCGCGCGGGCCGATCGCATGCAGCACGCCGGAGAGCGAAATGTAGTTGATGTCGTGGCCGGCGGCGGAGGCGAGAGGTCCATGCTGCCCCCAGCCGGTCATGCGACCATAGACGAGGCGCGGATTGCGCTTGTGGCAGACCTCGGGGCCGAGCCCGAGACGCTCCATGACGCCCGGCCGCATGGGATCAATCAAGGCATCCGCCTTTTCGATCATGCGCAGCAGTGTCTCGACGCCCTTGGGATGCTTGAGGTCGATGGCGACCGAAGGACGTCCGCGGCGGCGCACGTCTGCGCGCGGGCCGGCGAACTCAAAGCCGAGGCCGGTTGGTTCCGGTCGGTCAATGCGGACGATGTCGGCGCCCATGTCCGCGAGGAGTGAAGAGCACAGAGGGGCCGGTCCGATTCCGGCGATCTCGATGATCTTGATGCCTGCGAGCGGCCCGCCCTTTTTTTCCACCATCATTCCACCTTCCGAATTGCGCACGCCGCACATCACAAAGTGATGCCGGCCGCCGTCAGCTCTTGCTCGTCGAAGCCCAGCTCCTTGACGAGCACATCCATATTGCTCGCGCCCAGCCGCTGCGCTGCGTGCTTCACGACACCAGGCGTATCCGAAAATTTGCCGATGACGTTCGGCATCTGGATGTGATCATCGAGCTCATCATCCTGGACGCTGGTGATGTTCTCGCGCGCCTGGATGTGCGGATCGTCGAACACGTCGGCGACGCTGTAGACTGGCGCGCCCGGCGCATCGTGTTCGCGCAGCCGCGTCGCGACCTCGTCCAGGGTGAACTTGCCGATGGCTTCTTGCAGAGCGTGCTCGATGGCATCGGCATTCTGCATCCGCTTCTGGTTGTCGCTGAAGCGCGGATCGTTCGCGAGGTCCGGCACATCGAGTGCAAAACAGAGCCTTTGAAATACGGCGTGCGCGCCGCCGGAGAGTGCGATCCACCCACCGTCACGCGTCTGGAAAGTGTTGCGTGGAGAGACGAGCGGCAGGCGGCTGCCCTGGCGCTGCTGAACGAAGCCGAGTTGATCGAAATCCACGATCTGCCCGCCCATGAGCGAGAGCATCGGTTCGTAGATCGGCAGATCGATCACCTGACCGCGCCCGCCATTGCCGCGACGGGCTTCGAGTGCGGCAAGCGTAAGAAATGCGCCGGCGAGACCTGTCGTCGTGTCCGCCATGGCAAAGCTCGGCAGCAGCGGTGGGCGGTCGGCAAAGCCGTTCGTGTAGGCAAAGCCCGTCATCGCCTCGGCAAGCGAACCGAAGCCTGAGCGCTCGCGATAGGGACCCGTCTGACCAAAACCCGATACGCGCACGAGCACGAGCCCCGGATTGATCGCCGACAGCACGTCATAGCCGAGCCCCCATTCCTCGAGAGTGCCCGGCCTGAAGTTCTCGATGAGGACATCGGTGCGCGCGACGAGCCGGCGCACGATTTCGACTCCGAGTGCCGTGCCGAGATCCGCAGAGACGCTCCTTTTGTTGCGGTTGAGAACCTTGTGATAAAGCCCGATGCCGTTCTTCCGATTGCCCCAGGTGCGGATGCCGTCGCCGCGGGTGGGATGCTCGATCTTGATGACGTCAGCGCCGTAGTCGGCGAGCTGCATGCCGATGAACGGGCCTGAAACGAAATTCGCGAGCTCAACCACTCGAATTCCAGCGAGGGCGCCGCCGTCGGGCCGGGCTGTGGGCGTCGCGTTGAGCACTTTATCCTCGCTCGGGAGGCATGCGGATCACGGAATGGTAGTCCCCTTGCCGCTCCGCGCAAGGAAGTAAAACTCCAGCCATATTGGAGAAAAATTACAAGGTGGCCTGTTCGAGGCTAGACGTCCGCCTTCTCTGGAAAGGCGCGGCGTGCCTCCTCCAGCAGCCACTGCCGGAAGGATGCAACGTGAGGCTCGCCCCATAGCGCCGGCTTGGCGAGAAAATAGCAGCCTTCACCTCGCAGGTAGTCGCGGCGGAAGGGGGCGACGAGGCGACCGCTCTCGATGACAGCGCAGACCTGAGCCTCCCGCGTCATGGCAACACCGAGTCCATTCTCGGCGGCGTCGATAGCCATGGTCGTCAGGTCGAAGGTGAGACCCTGCGTCGGATCCACGATGGCTTTCTCGATGCCGGCAGCTTCGAGCCATCTCGCCCAGTCATCGCGGCGATAGAGCGAGTGCAGCAGCGTGTGATGGCGCAGGTCTTCCGGTTTGCTCAGTCTCTTGCGGCCGGCGAGCAGCTTGGGATGGCAAACCGGAAAGACATCCTCCATGAAGATCAGCTCAGAGGTGAGGCCAGTCCAGGGCGGCTTACCGAAGCGCAGCGCGGCGTGCATGTTCTCACGCGTGAGATCAATGGGCTTGGCGCTCGTCTCGATGTGGACGGCGATGTCGGGATGGCGGGCGTGGAAACGTCCAAGACGCGGGACGAGCCAGCGTATAGCGAAGGTCGGCGTCACGTTGACGTGCAACTCTTGTACGGCGGGCTGGGCCACGGCCCGACAGGCGAACTCGAGTTGGTCGAAAGCCTTGCCGATATCACCGGCGAGCCGTGCGCCGTCCGCGGTCAGTACGCGCTGGCGGCCCTTTGCTTCAAACAACGGCGTGCCAAGCCAGGCTTCCAGCGCCCGCACCTGATGCCCGACAGCTGAAGGTGTGACGCACAGCTCTTCCGCAGCTTTGGTGAGCGTTCCCGTGCGGGCGAGCACTTCGAATGCGCGCAAGGCACCGAGAGCGGGAAGTCTTCTGTTCGCCACGCCATTCCTCCGGGTCGGGCCGAGCTTACAGCAGGCTCTTGCGTCAGCGAAATCGCGCCGATCTTGCGGGGCCATTGGGGGGAGCTACAGAAACTCGCCGGCGGTCGGAGTGAGGAAATCTTGTGTTCGCGTGAGCTGTTCGTCCGTCTGCTGTCTCGAGCTGCCGAGGCAGGCGGTCTGTCACCAACCTGGCGGTCGCGGATCGCTGCCCTGACGTTGCACAGTGCGATGATCGGCCTCTGCGACCAGTGACTACGTCATTCGCGCAGCTTCGCTCTGTATCGCGACGGCATGGGGCACGGGCATCGGCGAAGGTTCGCCGTAGCTGAGGCGGTCGATCACCAAACCGTGAAAGAGAACCGCCCGCATAATGTGCGCGGCTGCCTGGAGATCTACGCCTATTGGGAATTTACATGCATCGTTGTTTGTATGAGAAACTTGCGACGGATCGCCCCCTCTCGCGACGTTGAAGCTGGGCCGGAGGCTGCGGGATGCGGGTGGAGTGCTGCACGGGCATCCACTGGGCGAGACGGGGTCAGGCGCCAGGGAAGCCAAGACCGGGGAAGCCAAGACAGGAGTTCGACCATATGCGCTGGCTGATCGGAGCCGTGCTCGCCGGAGTGTTGGTTATTGCGGGGGTGGGCTGGCAGTTTTTGAAGCCGCCGGCGCAGAGCGCGAGTACGGCCGTCGCACCGAAAGCAAGTGATGTTACCGTCGATGCGGCGCCGGTCAGGATCGGCTCGATCCGCCGTCAGATCGAAGCCGTGGGCAGCCTGCGCTCGAACGAGTCCGTCATCATCCGGCCGGAGGTCGCCGGCCGTATCAGCGAGATCTTGTTCCAGGAAGGACAGAGTGCCACGCGCGGGACGCCGCTGGTGCGCCTCGACTCGAGTATCGCGCGTGCGCAGGTCGGGCAGATGAATGCAGCTCTCGAGCTCAGCAAGGTCAACTTCGACCGCGCCCAGGAGCTCATGAAGAAAGGCGCCGGCTCGCAGCGCGCCTTTGACGAAGCCCTGGCCAAGATGCGTGCCGATGAAGCCTCGCTGGCCCTCGCGCAGGCGACGCTCGACAAAATGACGCTTGTGGCCCCCTTCGACGGCATTCTCGGGCTGCGCAAAGTGAGCCTTGGAGACTACGTCAATCCCGGCCAGGATATGGTCAACATCGAGAGCATCGAGACGCTCAAGGTGGATTTCCGCGTGTCGGAGATCTATGCCGTCCAGCTCAAGGTTGGCCAGTCCATCAGCATCACGCTCGACGCCATTCCCGGCGCTACGTTCGACGGCGAGGTCTACGCTATCGATCCCGCGCACGATCCCAATGGCCGTGCTGTCATTCTGCGCGCACGCACCGTCAATAAGGATGGGCTCCTGCGCTCGGGCATGTTCGCTCGCGTGACCTTGATCATCGACGCCGGCAAGGAAGGCATCCTGGTTCCCGAGACGGCGATCGTGCCCATGGGGCAAGAGCTGTTCGTGTTCGTGCTCGACGGCGACAAGGCCAGGCTGACGAAGCTCAAGACGGGGCAGCGGCGCGGCGGGCTCGTCGAGGTCGCGCAGGGGCTGGAGACGAAGTCCATCATTGTGACGGAAGGCGCGCTGAAACTGCGCGACGGCATGACCGTGAAGGCCAACCTGGAAAAGGTTGACTGAGCCATGAGCCTTCCCGAGCTCTGCATTCGCCGCCCGGTGTTTGCCACCGTGCTCAGCCTCGTCATCGTTCTCATCGGCTTCGTCTGCTACAAGCGCCTCGCGGTGCGTGAGTACCCGAACATCGATCCACCTGTCGTCCTCGTCGAAACGCTGTATCGCGGAGCCAGCGCGGAGGTCATCGAGAGCACCGTGACGCGTGTCCTCGAGGAGTCTATCGCCGGTATCGAGGGTATCGACTATCTGCGCTCGATGACACGTCAGGAACGCAGTTTCATCGTCGTGCGCTTCAAGCTCGGACGTGACGTAGAGGCCGCGGCCAACGACGTTCGCGATCGCGTCGGGCGCATGCGCGGCAGGTTGCCCGACGAGATCGACGAACCGATCATCTCGAAGGTTGAGGCTGACGCACAGCCCGTCCTGTATCTGGCTTTTTCCTCGGACCGCCATTCCCAGCTCGAGATTACCGACTTCGCAGATCGTTTCGTCAAGGATCGGCTGCAATCGATCAGCGGTGTCGCCGAGGCGCGCATCTTCGGCGAGCGCCGATACGCCATGCGCGTCTGGCTCGATGCTGCGCGTCTCGCGGCATACCGTCTGACACCGCAGGATGTCGAGGACGCGCTGAGGAAGCAGAACATCGAGGTCCCGGCCGGCCGAATCGAAAGCAAGGACACCGAGTTCACGGTGCTGGCGGAGACCGATCTGCGGGTCCCTGCCCAGTTCGATGCCATCGTAGTTCGCGTAGTCGACGGCTATCCGGTGCGCCTGCAGGATGTCGGGCGCGCCGAGCTCGGTCCGCAGGATGAGCGAATATCGGTGCGCTTCAAGGGCCAACGCGCCGTGGCCATTGGTGTCGTGAAGCAGGCCGTCGCCAATCCGCTCGACATTTCGAAGGGTGTGCGCGCCGAGTTGCCGGCAATCATCGCCAATCTGCCGGAGGGCATGAAGGTCGAGGTGGCGCACGACACCTCGGTGTTCATCCAGGCATCGATCGATTCCGTGTACCATACGATCGGCGAGGCCGTTGTTTTGGTCGTCATCGTCGTCTTCCTGTTCCTGCGCAACGTGCGCGCGACGATCATTCCGGTCGTG
>JAEZAW010000235.1 GCA_023430315.1 Pseudomonadota bacterium
TCGACCGCCTGAGAAGGAGCCACCGCCGAACGACCTGCCACCGGAGAACCCGCCCCCACCAAACCCTCCGCCACCAAATGACCTGCCACCCCCTCCCCCGAAGCCACCGCCTCCCGTATTCCTGACCTGCTCGACAAGGCCGCCCGAGGAAGGCGTGAACGTGCTGATGGCTGTTGAGATGGGAGCAGCCTGCGCGCTCGCGAACATCGTTGTCGCAAGAGCGAATGCGCCGATCGCGGCGCCGGAGATGAGTTGTTTCGACATTTTCGTGTCCCGCTTGGACTTGTTGGGAGAACTCTCTCCTAATGAATTGTCGACGCTCTCTTCCCGGTTCCAGGTCTGCGCTCTCAAATGGGCGTGAGGCATGATGACACTGGCTAAACGACGTGCCTCGTCGCCTCGAGAATGAGATGGGTGATCGAGGCAGGACGGGAGATCATCGACACGTGGCTGGCCTTGAGCTCGATGGTCTTTGCGCCCATGCGCTTGGCCATGAAGCGCTCCAGATCCGGGTCGATCGTCCTGTCTTCCGTCGAGACGGCATAGTAGCTCGGCTTCGAGCGCCAGGCCGCATTCGTGGTCCTTCCCGTGAGCAGTGCCTTCTGAAATGGCGCCTGAACAGCATAAAGGACCTTGGCCTTCGCTTCCGGCACATCGCCTGCGAAATCGCGCAGGAATGCCGCTTCGCTCAGGCGCCCTTCCTCGCCGTCGAAGACGATGCCGGCCGTCGCGGGCGGCGTCGGAAAGGTCTTGGCCAGAGCCGTATAGTCCTCGCCGGCATCCGGCGCACGCGCGGCGATATAGACGAGCGCGGAGACGTTCGGATGCACGCCGGCTTCGCTTACGATCATGCCCGAGAAGGAGTGCCCTACGAGAACTGTCGGCCCATCCTGCCGCGCGAGAACGCGCTCGGCCGCGGCGACCGCTTCCGGAAGCGTCGTCAGCGGATTCTGAACGGACGTGACGTTCAATCCGGCCGTCTGAAGTCGCGGGATGACCTCCGACCAGCACGAGCCATCGGCGAACAGGCCGTGCACGAGGACGACATTGCGTGCTCCGTGAGTTGGAGGTGGCGCTGCCATCGCTCGGTGGGAGATCAACGATGCGGCGACGCCGCCGGTGAGGACTGAGGTGAATGCTCTGCGATCAATATCCATAACCTGCCTCCATTCGACGATGAGCTCTGTCATCTATCGGGGGCAGGCGACGCAGAACCAACCTATGCGAAGATATACGGTGGCTAGAACCCAGCACATGCGGTGGCATACGGCGGCATAGGTGCCAGGCCAGCGCCCTCAGTCGGCCAGTATCTCCGGCCGGAACTGCGAGCGACGGCTGATGGTCTTGCCAGCCACCATGAACACGCCGTCACCCGTGTAGTGCAGGGTTTCCGGGTACTTCGGAGACGCCGCGACGTGCGCCTTCACCACTTCGAAGATAAAGAAGTTGTAGCGCTTGACGAGCGCATCATCGCTGAGGCGGCACTCGAAGCTCGCATGACATTCGCCGATGAGCGGCGCGCCGACCTCGTCCGCTTCTTGGGCGGTGAGACCGAACTCGGCGAACTTGTCGATCTCCGCACCGGTCGTATTGCCAATGCCGACCACCGTATCGGTGAGCGCCGTCGTCGGCAGGTTTACGACGCATTCGCCGCTGTCGCGGATCATGCGGTGACTGTGGTTGCCGGCGGAAATCATCAGACCGATCAGCGAGGGCGAGAATTCCAAGACCGTATGCCAGCCGAGCGTCATAATGTTGGTAGCGTCGCGCCACTTCGACGAAACCAGCACGATCGGTCCGGGCTCGAGGTAGCGCCGGACCTTATTGACCGGGAAATCGGATTTCTTAGGGAGTTTTGCCATGAGCAGCCTCTTCAGCAGCTCTGCTGATCCTCAACTGCCGTAACCCATCATCACTGGGCGAGTTCAACCCACTCGAATGGTCTCAGCGATGGTAGTGCGCTAATCTTTAACCTGAATTCATTCGGCGCGCGCTCGAACGCCGTACGTCCGATACGTCAAAAATATTCACGACACCCCACGTTGTCTTTCGCGATAGGCCCGAGTCTTCTGGCGATTGCCGCAGGTCAAAGACGAACACCAGTGCCGGTTAGCCGGCTTGGAGCGGTCAAAGAATATCCAGTGGCACTCGTCCGAAGTGCAGGTCTTCAGTCGATCAAGCCGGCCCGTCTCCACCAAACCGATCATTTGTCCCAGCACGTTGCCGAGGCCATTTGAACCAGAAGCCGGTGCTAGCTTGACCACTCCCATATCGGAGACCACCAGCGTGAGTGGAAACCTCCGGCTCGCAGCATTGAGCTGACCGGCCACCTCCTTAGCGTGGGGCCGACGCTCCGGAGCATTCAGAAGAAAATCCCTTAAGGCCTTTCGCAATTCCAGCGCAGCCCGGTGATCATCGGCATCGACGCGCTCCCCACGGCGCAACAACCCGCGCTCGCGCAGCCACGCCTCCAGCAAGCGTGGCGTCTCGATCTCGTCCCCACCAGCGTGGACAACGCCGTTTTCCTCGTACCGACGCCGATCAAGGCTATTCACGAAATCGTAGAGCAGCGCGAGCTCTGGCGGTACGGCGTATTTCTCCGACAATTTCATCGACACGAGCATACCGATTTTGCTGGTTGACACAAGAGACACCAGCATATAGAGTTAACTGGTGTCTATCTTCGAATGGAGCGCTTCCATGGCAACAGCCATTTCCACCGAAGACACTTCCTACCGGAAATACTTGCCTGTCCTCGGCACGACGATGGCGTATGTCGATGTTGGCGCGGGCGATCCCATCGTCTTCCTCCACGGCAATCCTACGCCGTCGTATCTCTGGCGAGAGATCATCCCGTACCTGCTTCCGTTCGGCCGTTGCCTGGCGCCCGATTATGTCGGGATGGGTAATTCAGGAGCTGCGCCGGACGGCCGCTACCGCTTTGTCGATCACCAACGGTATCTCGACGCTTGGTTCGAGACTTTAGGGCTCGCCCAGAACGTCATTCTCGTCGTCCACGATTGGGGATCGGCCCTCGGCTTTTCATGGGCGCAGCGCCATCCCGAGCGCGTCAAGGCCATCATCTACATGGAATCGATCGTACGACCATTTCGCTCCTGGGACGAATGGCCTAACGCAACGCGCGCTTTCTTCCAGGCACAGCGGTCGCCCAAAGGCGAGGAACTGATCCTGGAGAAAAATCTGTTCATCGAATATCTGCTTCCCCTGCGGAACATCGCTCCCGAGGTCCTGGAGGTGTACCGGCGCCACTACCGCAATCCCGGCCCGTCGCGCATGCCGATGCTCGCCTGGACGCGCGACCTGCCCATTGCCGGCGAGCCCGCAGACGTAGTCGGAATTGTCGCGTCCTATTCGCGCTGGTTGTCAGGAAGCCCCATCCCCAAACTGTTCATCGACGCAGAACCTGCGGGCTTCCTCATCGGCGCCCAAAGAGAATTCTGCCGTGGTTGGCCAAACCAGCAGGTCGTCATGGTGGAGGGCTCGCATTTCCTGCAGGAGGACTCGCCGGACGAGGTCGGACAGGCGACGGCGCGCTTTGTTGCAAAAGTCCTTGCAGGCCAGATCAAGTGACAAAGGGTCAGAGTGATGGACTTGCACTATCTGGAGCTCATGGAACTTGCAGATCTTCTGCGGCGGCGCGAGGTGACATCGGTTGAGGTCACGCGCGCACAGCTCGAACGGATAGACAGCCTCGATGGCCGCCTGGCGAGCTATGCGCGCGTCACGCCCGAGCAAGCGGTAGGCGAAGCAGAGATCGCTGACGCGGAGATTGCCGCCGGGCGCTATCGCGGACCGCTGCACGGGGTGCCGCTCGGAATCAAAGATCTGTTCTGGACGAAGGGTGTGCCTACCGCTGGAGGCACCATGATCTTTCGTGACTTCGTGCCGAATGAGGACGCCACCGTAGTTGCCCGCCTGAGACAGGCGGGTGCGATTGTGCTTGGCAAACTTGAGATGACGGAAGGTGCCTATTCTGACTATCACCCGGCAGTCACGCCTCCGAAGAACCCTTGGGGTGCAAGCTACTGGACCGGCATATCTTCAAGCGGTCCGGCTGTTGCGACCGCAGCCGGGCTTTGCTTCGGCGCGCTGGCCTCGGACACCGGCGGATCGATCCGATGGCCGTGCGGCGCCACGGGGCTGACGGGGATCAAGCCGGCTTGGGGACGCGTCAGCCGCTTCGGCGCCTTCGAACTCGCGGCAAGCCTTGATCACGTAGGAGCGATCGCTCGCAGTGCTACCGATGCCGCCGCGATCCTCGCTGCCATTGCCGGCCCAGATGACAAAGATCCAACCACGCTTGCCGAGGCACATCCCGACTATGCCACATCGGTTGAGAGCATCGCGGAGCTGCGCCTCGGAATCGATGCACATTGGAACAGCACCGACGTCGATCCGTCAGTGCAACGCGCCCTTACCGAAGCGGAGAATGTGTTTCGCTCACTCGACGCGGAAATCGTGCCCGTCCGCGTCCCGGACGTGACACAGGCAATCATCGATTGGGCGCCCGCTTGCGCACTCGAGGCGGCAGTCGCGCATCACGCGACCTATCCGGAGCGCAAGAATGAATATGGCCCGGTGCTAGCGTCAGTGATCGAGGCTGGGCGAGCGGTCTCCGCCCTCGACTACCAGGCCAGCCGGCTACGGCGGATGGAATTGCGCGGGCGCTTCTCCCACATGCTCCGGGGTATCGACGCGCTGCTCATGCCGGTCCAGCCTTTCGCACCGCTCACGCTCGCGGACATCCATACGCTCGGCGTCCAACCGGATCTCATTCTGAAACTGCAGCGCTACACGGCCCCATTCGATCTCACCGGTCATCCCAGTGTGACGCTCCCGTGTGGCCTCAGCGAGAATAACATGCCGATTGGCATGCAGCTCGCCGGACGTGACGAAACAACGCTTATCCGTGCGGCCGCGGCGTTCCAGCGCGAAACGCCGTGGCACCGGCGCCATCCAGTTCTCTAACGCAGGCTGCATGAGAGGCGGCTGCTGAAGCGAGAACCCGCCGACAACGCCCGGACCCGCGCCAATCACTCCCACTCAATCGTGCCGGGCGGCTTCGAGGTGATGTCATAGACGACGCGGTTGATGCCGCGGACTTCGTTGATGATGCGCGTCGCCGCGCGGCCGAGGAAATTCATATCGTAGGGGAAGAAGTCGGCCGTCATACCGTCGACCGATGTCACGGCGCGCAGCGCGCAGACATGGTCGTACGTGCGCCCGTCACCCATAACGCCGACCGTCCGCACGGGCAGCAGAACCGCGAAGGCCTGCCAGATCTTGTCGTAGAGACCGGCCTTGCGGATCTCGTCGAGATAGACGGCATCGGCCTGACGCAGGATATCGAGCTTTTCGCGCGTGATCTCGCCGGGAATGCGGATCGCGAGACCCGGCCCCGGGAATGGATGGCGGCCGACGAAAGCCTCCGGCAATCCGAGCTCGCGGCCGAGCGCCCGCACCTCGTCCTTGAAGAGCTCGCGTAGGGGCTCGACGAGTTTCAAGTTCATGCGCTCGGGCAGGCCGCCGACATTATGGTGCGACTTGATGGTGACGGACGGACCGCCGGTGAACGACACGCTCTCGATAACGTCCGGGTAGAGCGTGCCCTGGGCGAGGAACTGAGCGCCGCCGATCTTCTTGGCCTCGACCTCGAAAACCTCGATGAAGTGCTGGCCGATAATCTTGCGCTTGGTCTCGGGATCGCTGACACCGGCGAGCGCGCCGAGAAAGCGCTCCGCCGCATCGATGTGCACGAGCGGGATGTTGTAGTGGCCGCGGAAGAGGTTCACGACCTCGTCGGCCTCGTTGAGGCGCATAAGGCCGTGATCGACGAAGATGCACGTGAGCTGGTCGCCGATCGCCTCGTGGATGAGCACGGCTGCGACGGCTGAATCGACGCCGCCCGAGAGCCCACAAATCACGCGGCCCTTGCCGACCTGCGCGCGGATCTTCTCGATCTCGGCCGTGCGGAAGTGGCGCATGGTCCAGTCGCCGGGGATGCCGGCGATGTTGCGCACGAAGTTCGTGAGGAGGCGGGCGCCGTCGGGCGTGTGCACGACCTCCGGGTGGAACATGGTCGTGTAGATGCGGCGGCGCTCGTCGGTCGCGATCGCGAATGGCGCGTTCTCGCTCACGGCCTTGACCGTGAAGCCCGCGGGAAGCTGCGTCACGCGATCGCCGTGGCTCATCCAGACGGGATAGCGCCCGCCGATCTCCCAAATGCCCTCGAAGAGTGCGCTCTTCTCCTTGATCTCGATATCCGCGCGTCCGAACTCGGCGGCATGACCGCCCTCGACCTCGCCACCGAGCTGAACGGCCGTCGTCTGCTGGCCATAGCAGATGGAGAGAATAGGAACGCCCGCCTCGAACACGCCCGCGGGCGCGCGCGGCGAGTCCATACCCGTCACCGACGCGGGGCCACCCGAAAGGATGATGGCCTTGGGCTGGAGCCGCGCCAGGGCCTCGGCTGCCTTGTTGAAGGGCACGATCTCGGAGTAGACGCCGGCCTCGCGCACCCGCCGGGCAATGAGCTGAGTGACCTGCGAGCCGAAATCTATGATGAGAACGGCGTCACCGAACGGCTCGGTCGGCACCGCGGGCGTCGCTTCGGATGGTGGCATCTAGCACTCTCGGCGCTGGCGAGCGGGAATCGGTTGCATGTCCGTCCCGCCCGATACAGCATCGGCCCGGCACGGGGTCAAGCGTCCCCTCCGGCACCTGCCACGCGTGCCGGATAAGCAGGCAGGCACGCCCTCGCGACTACTTCGCGAAATTCTGCTTGAGCAGGCCGACGATGATCATGAGCACGGCGCCGCCGACACCGCCGCCAGCGATCTGCGAGATGATGGCGCCAAGATCGAGGCCGCTCGCGCCTGCCGCGCCAACGCCAAGCAGGGCCTGGAGAATCTGCCCGCCAAGACCGCCGCCGACGAGACCGGCCAGCGAGTTACCGAGCACGCCAAGGGATTTTTCCTTGAGCGCCGCGCCCGCAATATTACCGCCAACAGCACCGCTGATGAGCTGAATGAGAAGACTGAGATCCATCTGACCGTCTCCATTCCAAAGCCCCTGCTTACCTATATCAGATTCATCTGTGGACGTTGCTTCGAATTTCGGCAAAGATTCGTGCCCGCCCGCAGCCCCCCGCGCGGCATCATGCTGCGGAACGGCAACAGCCCGGGAGCGAAGGCCGGTCTTCCGCAATTTGTGATGTCATTCGGCCTGGGTAGATTGAACCTTATTGCCTATGTTTACGTCTTACTGGTGGGCCGTCGTATACGGACCTCCGGTAAGGGTGCCGGCAGTGATACGGGCACCCCAGTCGGACCTTAGATCCGTAGTTGTATCGCGTAGGAAACTGTCCGATGAGTAAGAGCATGGGCCTCGTAGGGGCGCTTGGTGCGTTCGGCGCTCTCGCCTACCTGCTCACCCCTTTGCCGCCCGAGAGCCAGTCGACTGTCGCCATGGCGACGGTCAACCCAACGGTCAATCAGGCGATTTCCCCTGCGACGGCCCCGACAAGCCAAGCCGCCGTCCGTGGGCGCGTGGCTCCGCCGCCACCGCCAGCCCCGGATGGGACCGTCCGGCTCGTCCAACAGATCCAAACCGAGTTGCTGAGGCTTGGCTGCTATAGCGGCGCCGTCGATGGCCGCTGGTCGCCGGAGACCCAGCAGGCCATGCAGGCCCTCGGCGAGCGCGTACGCGTGCTTCGTCCCGTGGATACACCCGACTATATCATGCTCGCTCTCGCCCGCGGCCAGACGAGCCACCTCTGTGGGGCAGCCGATCGTGCGGCAGCCGCCCGTCAGCCGGCGCGGGTGACGCCCCTGTCAGCATCCACTGGGGCACCCGACGACGCCCCGCGCGCCGTCAGTCCGTCTCGGCGCGCTACAGAGCGCCCGCAAGCTGCCGCTCCGTCGACGCGTGCACGCGCGGCTGCGCCGATCGAGAGCCAGTCTCCTGTAGCGGAGAGCCGCACGATCGAGCGGGCCATTCCGAGCCCTGTCGACGACGATGCTGACAACGACCTTGCTCAAAGCCGCATGGGGCTCGGCGCAGCAGCTGTCGATCCGTTACGCGCCGGCATGGATCCACGTGACCCGACGGCACCCGCCATTCTGCGTGGCCCGCCGATGTCCGCGCGCGCAGCCGGCGACAGTGGCATAACCGAGATCGTGCCGCCTCCCGCCGAAAAAGCAGCGCGCACGGCAGCCCGGCAACCCTCTTTTTCGTCGATGAGTGGTCGCGGGGACTGGAAGCGCAATTTCTTCAACCGGATGAGAGAAAACGGACCCTAGAGCAGTCCGCACGGCAAACTTTTAGTCAATTCTGCTTTGGAAAGGTTGATCTCCGGGTATGGTTTCTGCCCGTTCATCAATGTCTTGGAGCAGGTGATTTGCTATAAAATCAGTATTTATCGTCGAGGGGATGTTGCGTAATGCGCCATTGGAGCCCATGGGACGAGCAGCTTTTGCGCGTACTCCGAGGTGAGTACCGCCACGATGCGCCGGACTTGAGCTTTGCGCACGGCTCCGAGGGCGGCGTTGCCGTCTTCCACCGGGCGGACGAAGTCGGGCTCTGGGTAGCCGTCAGCCGCCACAGCTATCACTATCTGCTGACCGACGGCACGCCGGCGACGCAGGATCCATGTGACATCATGGATATCGTGCCTCTCAGCCGCTCCCTCTTCTCGGATTTCCTCGATACAGCGGACGGCGGGCTCAACTGAGCCCTGCGCGACCGATCGCCCGCACCTCGGCCCTCCGTCTTGTGGGCGTTTTGCTGCGCCGCTATAACCCGCGCCAGACCTCATCCTGCAACATCGAGATCCCGGGAGCCGCCTCATGGCGATCGAGCGTACTTTTTCCATCATCAAGCCGGACGCCACCGCGCGGAACCTGACCGGCGCGATCAATGCCGTGATCGAAAAGGCGGGTCTGCGGATCGTCGCCCAGAAGCGCGTGCGCTGGACGAGGGCCCAGGCGGAGAAGTTCTACGAAGAGCACGCCGCGCGGCCGTTCTACGGAGAGCTCTGCACGTTCATGACCTCGGCGCCCATCGTCGTGCAGGTGCTCGAGGGCGAGAATGCCATCGCCAAGTATCGCGAAGTCATGGGCGCGACCGACCCGGCGCAGGCCGCCGAGGGTACCATCCGGAAGCTGTTCGCCCTCTCCAAGGGCGAGAACTCGAGCCATGGCTCGGACAGCCCTGCCGCGGCCCAGCGCGAGATCGCGCTGAACTTGAAGCCCGAAGAGATTGTCGGCTGAACGATGAAAGGCCCGCCTCGGCGGGTCTTTTCATTTGAAAGCCTTGCGCAGCTCGGTCGCGATGTAGGCGATAGCTACTGCTGAGTCCTTGACGATGCGGCCCATGGTGAGAAAGCCATGGATCTGCCCATCGAAGCGCTTCACTTCGACCGGCACGCCGGCTTTCATGAGCGCGCGCGCAAATTCCTCGCCCTCATCGCGCAGCGGATCCATGGCCGCGGTGATGACGAATGCCGGCGGCAGCCCCGTGAGGCTCTTGGCGTGCAGCGGCGACGCCCGCCAGTCCTTGGCGTCCTCGCTGCGGTTTTTCAGATAGAGGTCGACGAACCAGTCCATGGTCGTGCGCGTCAGCGGGAGCTGCTCAGCAAACTCCTCGTAAGACGGGTAGACGCTCGACATATCTGCTGAGGGATAGATCAGCACCTGCAGCTTGAGCTTCGGCCCGCCATTGTCGCGGGCATGGAGCGCGACCACCGCGCTGAGATTGCCGCCGGCACTGTCGCCGCCAACGGCAAGGCGCGTGCGATCGACGCCGAGCTCGGCCGCATTATCGTGGATCCACTGGGCTGCCGCGATCGAGTCGTCTGCCGCCGCAGGGAACTTGGCTTCCGGCGCCAGGCGGTAGTCGACCGAAATGACGGTGCACTGTGCGGCATTGGCGATGTCGCGGCACACGCCGTCGTGGCTGTCGAGATTGCCCAGCACCCAGCCGCCGCCGTGAAAGTAGATGAGCGTCGGCTGCGGGCTCTTCGCCTCGGTCCCCTTCCCGCGGTAAAGCCGCAGCGGGATCGGCCCCGCCGGCCCCTTCGCCGCAAGGTCGCGCACCTCGGCGACGGGTGCGGGATCAGGCTGAAGGATTGCCCGCGAAGCGACGAAGATTTCGCGCGCCGCTACATGACCGATCGTCGGATACGGCGGGCGCCCCGAGGCAATGATCAGCTCGACGACCTTAGCGGCGTCCGGATTGATGGTCATGCGGCTCTCTCTCCTAGCAGCGCACCGGCTTTCCACAGAGCGTAGCCGCCCGGCACCGGCTCAAGCAACCCGCCGTGGGCGGCGCCCTTCCATGCTGCGTCCGTCGATACCGCGTCCCGGCGGCAGCGATTGGGGCGGATAGCTGGAGGACGGTGGGCTGGAGTTCGCCCAACCGTAGGCGAACATCGTCATGAGGGCAGAGGCGGCGAAGCAATAGACGCCCGGCAGCACCCGCGCCTCGATGTATCCGGAGGAGTTCATGTAGAAGATCATGAGCGCCAGCACCATGACGTCGGTCATCGAATAGCGCCCGAGCCATTCCATGGTCGAGAGCGACTTCTGGCGGAAATCCTCGGAAAGGTTCGGCGAGAGGCAGAGCGTGAGGAGATAGAGCAGCTTCAGGAACGGAAAGACCACCGAGAACACCGTAATTACCGCCGCGAGGAAATATTCCTGCGTGCGATAGAGCGCGTAGATGATGCTCGCGATCGAGTGCTCGTTCGTCCACACGTAGATCGTCGTGAAGCGGATCGACGGCAGGATCACGCCGAGCGCGAACAAGATCGCGGCCGTCAGGATGAACAGCGCTAGCATGAAGTTCTTCAACGCCGACCGCCCGCCGATGCCGATCATCGGTCGCGCTCGCTCGGCGCGCAGATGCTCGGCCCGGATCGGCGCCAGCGCGAATACGCTGAGCCAAGCATAGGCGAGGATCATGAACACCACGGCCGCGGTGAAGAAGTAGACGCCCGAGAGGCTGCGCGCGTCATAGATGCCCTGGCTCTTGAGGAAGAAGATCATCAGCGCCAGGACGAGCACGTCGTGCATGGACCACTTGCCGAGCCATTCGAGCGCTCGGAGCCGCCGATACTGGCGCTGGAGCACGTCGAGCGGCATGGTGGTCAGGATCACGAGATAGAGGATCTTGAAAACCGGCAGCACGATCGAGAAGACGGCGACGATGACGCCGAGAAAGATCTGGTTGCGCTGGATGAGCGTCCACACTGTCGAGAGCAGCGAGAACTCGGTCGAAAAGAAATAGAACTTCGTCAGCTTGATCGAGGGCAGGCTGATGCCGAGCGCGAGCGAGATGCTGGCGCCGATGATCGCGAGGCTGAGGAGAAAGCGCCGCCCGCCGAGCACGAGCCGCGACCGCTCGCTCGGCCCCGTCGGCTGTGTGATCGGTTCGAGCGTCGTGGTCATGCCGCGCCTCGCATCTACGGCGCCAAGCAAAGCGCCGCCCGCGAACATTGTCAGCGGGCGGCGGCAAAATCTCGTTCAAAGCGCGTGGTAGGCCTCAGGCGACGGCCGTGTGCTTGATGCCCTTCTCGGCCAGCATCTCTTGCAGCTCACCCGCCTGGAACATCTCACGAATGATGTCGCAGCCGCCCACGAACTCGCCTTTGACATAGAGCTGGGGGATCGTCGGCCACTCGCTGAAGGACTTGATTCCCTCGCGGATGCCCATGTCTTCGAGGACGTTCACGTCCTGATATTCGACACCGAGGTACTGCAGGATCTGGGCGACCTGGCCAGAGAACCCGCACTGCGGGAAATTCTTGGTGCCCTTCATGAAAAGCACCACGTCATTGCTCGAGATCTGCTTGCGGATCCAGTCGTGGACTGCCTGCTCGCTCATGGCTCATCCTCAAGTCTAGCGCATAGCGCCGGTCTTCCGGCGCACTTCGGCGCGCATCATAGAGATGGCCTCGACGGGCGGCAAGTCAATGGTCGGGAACTGACCATGCCCCTCCCCAGTGGGAACCTCCAGCCCTCCGACCCCGTTGTTTCAGCAAAGGGATAACAAGCGGAGGTTCCTATGGAAACCGGCGGGAAAAGCGATCGCAAACGCCAGGAAGAGAAGATCGACGAGGCCATCCAGGAGACGTTCCCGGCAAGCGATCCAACGGCTACCGGCAAGGCGACGAGCACGGAGCCACCCAAGCGGCCCAAGGACCGCGAGGCGCCGATCATCAGCAAGGAAGAGATCGAGCAGGCTAAGCAGGGCAAGGGGCACGCTCAGAACGACAGCATCAAGCGATCCGGCTGAGCTTCGGCCGGGCGGCATCCTCCAAATTGCTAAATTGATCGCCATCCTGCCATGGCTGGTTCCATTGCGCGTCTCCCATCTGTCTTGACGCAACATCGCGCACTCTATATATAGCCGATAGGTAATATAACTGATTGGCTATGAGATGCCGCAGCATCAGATCGACATCACGTTCGCAGCTCTCGCCGACCCGACACGCAGGGCCATCCTCTCGCGGCTCGCGACGGGAGAGGCCACGGTCAACGAGCTCGCGCGCCCCTTCAACATGACCCAGCCCTCCATCTCCAAGCATCTGAAGGTGCTGGAACACGCAGGGCTCATCTCCCGCAGCCGCTCCGGGCAGACGCGACCGTGCCGATTGGAAGCAGCGGCGCTGAAGAACGTCGCGCAGTGGTTCGAGAGCTATCGTCATCTCTGGGAAGACAGCTTCGACCGTCTCGACCGTCATCTGAAGACGACGCGAACAACCACCACGAAAGGCAAGAAAAATGCCCGGAAATAAGCGCTCAGCACCGGATGGTGCCTTCGTCATCACGCGCGTATTCGACGCGCCCCTTCGCCGCGTCTGGAAAGCCTGGAGTGAGGCGAACGAGCTACAATCCTGGTGGGGGCCGAAGGGGTGCACGATCAAGGTCGCGACCCTCGAGTTCCGGCCGGGCGGGTTCTTCCATTACGCCATGCGGTTCTCGAACGGCCCGGAGATGTGGGGACGCTTCCTCTATCGCGATATCGAGAAGCAGAAGCGCATCTCGTGGCTGAACTCGTTCTCAAACGAGGGATGCGGTATCACGCGCGCGCCCTTCGATCCGCTGATCCCGCTGGAGATCCTCAACGACGTGACCTTCGCCGAAAAGGGCGCGCAAACGACGTTGACGCTACGCGCCACACCACACGGCGCGGCCGCAAACGAGGTCAAGATGTTCGAGGGAATGTTCGCCTCGTTGAACGAAGGATATGGCGGCAGCTTCGACCAGCTGACCGACACTCTCGCCAAGGGCACCTGATCGGGCCGCCCTCTCGGTTCAATCCTTCGGCGGCGCTGTCGTTAGCGCAAGCGCATGCAGAACGCCGCCCATGCGGCCTTCGAGCGCCTCGTAGACCATCTTGTGCTGCTGAACGCGCGTTTTGCCCTTGAACTGCGGCGCCACGACGTGCGCCGCATAGTGATCGCCATCCCCTGCCAGATCCTTGATCGTCACCTCGGCGCCCGGAAAGCGCTCCCGGATGAGTTTCTCGATCTCGCTGGCATCCATCGGCATTGGCGGGGCTCCTTGAGGTCACTTCCCCTTCTTCCCGTGCTTACGGGGAGAAGGTCGGGATAAGGGGCGGCGAGAGATACGACCGTCAGCGTTTGCCGCCGCCCCCCACCCTAACCCTCTCCCCGTAAGGACGGGGAGAGGGAATTTTTCTACTAGCCGAGGCCCGCCTTGGGTCCTTCGAGCGCGATGCCTTCGCGTGCCATGGCCCGCTGCACGACGCCAAGCTCCGCCATGCGCTGGGTGAACGCCCATAGTCGCGGATAGTGGCTGGTCGGACGTGCCAGACGAAGGCCCCAGCGGCCAACAACGAAGAGATACATATCCGCCACGCTAAGGCCACTGCCCACCAGATAGCCGGATGGTCCGATCTCCTTCTCGAGCCGCTCGAAAAGCTTCGCAAGGCGTTGCTCGCACATGCGCTGCACCGATGCGCGCGCCTCCTCAGTATCGGCAAAGCGCTCCGACCGCCAAAGCATCTGGAATGCGGAATGGCCACTCGTGGCCATCAAGGACAGCAGCATCAGCAGCCGGTCGCGATCCGGATCGCCCCCCGGAGGGGCAATGCGGGCTTCCGGATGCGCCTCGGCAATATGCATGAGCACGGCCAGGCTCTCGACGATCAGCCGCCCATCCGGCGTCACCAGCGCAGGCACGCTGCCGAGCGGGTTCACCGCAGTATACTCGGGATCATAGTTGCGGCCGCGCTGCAGGACGACCACCTCCCACGGGATCGTCTCGCCGGGGTTGCGCTCGGAAATGCTCTCCAAGGCGATGTGGCTGGCGAGCGAGCAAGCACCCGGCAGAGCATAAAGTAGCATTTTGCCTGTCAACAGTCCCGCCTTCTCGCGCTCCAGCCGTATCGAGCACGACATCTAGCGCGGTTCGCCGACGAACGTCTGCTGGATCTCGCGGATGCGCTTGAGGGCCGCCGGCGAGAGCGGCCCCTTCTCGATTGCGTCGATGGCGCCGGCAACCTGCTCATAGGTCGCGACACCGACCTGCGTTGTCGAGAGCGAGGGCTGCGCCAGCGCGTAGCGGATGGCGAGCTCGGTCAGGCTTCCCGCGTGCCCCTCATCGACGAGTGGGCGGAAGCGACGCGCGCGCTCGACGTCGCGGACATAGTCCGAGCCCGAGCCAATCGGCGGCACGACGGCCCAGCCGCGCGGATGGCGTTCCATCTCGCCGCTGAGTGCACCTCCCGCCAGCACGCGAATGCAGATGGAGCCGATGCCATTCTCCTGTGCCCGCACCATCAGGCGGCGATAGTCCTGCCCGGGATAGTTGGCTGGCAGGGCCTCGACAGGCGATGGGTTGAGCGCGTTCAAGCAGATCTGCGCCGAGTCCATCACGCCGGCAGCGACCACTTTGTCGACCTCGCTGATATCGCCGAGCGCCGTGAAGCCGAGATAGCGGATCTTGCCGGCATTGCGCAGCTTCTGGAAGGCCGGCACGACGTCGCCGAGAACCTGGGCAGCCGTCAGCGTCTCGCCGCTGCCATCAGGTGTCAGCGGATTGTGGAGCTGGTAGAGATCGACGCTGTCGCGCCCCATGCGCTTGAGGCTTTCCTCCAGCGCGGCATTGATGCTGGCGGCCATGCGGCCGCGATCCGCGCTCGGAATGCGCACCTTGGTGCCGATGAGCGCCTTGGGCTTGAGCTTCTTCAGAAGCTTGCCGAGGTTGATTTCGGAGACGCCGTCGCCGTAACCGGGTGCTGTGTCGAAGAAGTTCACGCCATGCTCGAGTGCGAGCGCAGCGGCACGCTCCTGCTCGGCAGCATCGCCCTTCACCATCAACCCGCCGACGGCACCGCAGCCGAAGGTCAATACCGATACCTGCTCGCCGGTGCGGCCGAGCGCGCGTTTCTCGATCATGGCTTCCTCCTGATATCGCGGCGGCTCTTAAGGCCGGCTTGTGTCCCACTCACTTCTTGAAGAACTGCTCGAGCGTCGTGACGTCCTTCTTGGGGCCGTCCTGATCGGCGGCGATCTCGCGATAGAGATCGGCAATGCCATTGTAGATGGCGGCGGTGGACTTGCGCCCGCTCTGCTCAGCAATCTCCTCCATCTCGCCGACAAAGCGGTAGGCCTTCACGAACATGTCCGGCACCGACCAGCTGATGCTCTTCAGCGTGTTCGGCTGGCTGCGCTGCAGCTCTTCGAGCAGCGCTTCCTTGGCACCGTACTTGTCGGCCATCAGGATGGAGGCCGTAGCCAGCGCGGTCAGGCCTTTGCCGATGGCGGCGTAGGACATCTTGAGCGCGGAAGCCGCGCCGATCGGGCCATCCACCATCTTCACTTCGAGGCCGCCCTTGGCGAGCGATGCCACGCGGTCCCCTGGAATAGCGGAGAAGAAGTAGACGGTATTGCGCGTGTCGGGACGTGGGGGCGGCCCGATGATGCCGCCATCGGAGAACGTGCATCCCGTCGGTGCGATCACCGCAGCGACCTGCTCGACCTTGCTCGAGCTGACGGCATTCATATCGGCGTAGAGCGGCTTGTTCTTCGAAGCCTTGAGTGTTGGCGCGAGCTGCTCGGCAAGAGCCAGCGCATCGCTCGGCGGCACGATCGATAGGATGATATCGGCAGCGGCGATGCCCGCGAGGTCGACGCCACGCATGCCGGCCTTCTCGGCCCGTGCCCGGCTCGCGCTGCTGCGCCCTTCGAGCCAGGTCACCACATCGACGCCGTTGCCGGTCAGCCGTGCGGCCGTACCAGCACCCATGGCGCCCTGGGCAATAATGGCCACGGTTGTCTTCGTCATCGCTTCCACTCCCTTGTCATAGGGCGTGGCGCGTGACGCACCGACGCCGCCTTATTCGCTGGCCAGCTTGACGCCTCGGCGCCCCGCCAGGTCCTGGATGAACTGCCACGCAACGCGGCCCGAACGGCCACCTCGCGTCATCGCCCATTCGCGCGCCTCGGCGATCAACTCGGCATCGCTGATCTTGATGCCGTGATGCGCCGCATAGCTGCGCACCATGTCGAAATACTGATCCTGGCTGCCGTTATGGAAGCCGAGCCACAGCCCGAACCGGTCGGAGAGCGATACCTTCTCCTCCACGGCCTCGGACGGATTGATCGCCGTCGAGCGCTCGTTCTCCATCATGTCACGCGGCATGAGGTGACGGCGGTTCGACGTCGCATAGAAGAGCACGTTCTGAGGGCGTCCTTCAATGCCGCCCTCCAACACGGCCTTGAGCGACTTGTAGCTCGTATCGTCGTGATCGAAGGAAAGGTCGTCGCAGAAGACGATGAAACGGTGGGCACTGCCGCGCATGTAGCCAAGGCAGATGGGCAGCGAGTCGATGTCCTCGCGATGGATCTCGACGAGCTTCAGGCCACCCTTGGCCCCGGACTTCGCCATCTCCTTGGAAACCTCGGCGTGCGCCGCTTTGACGAGCGAGGACTTGCCCATACCGCGAGCACCCCACAGCAGGGCGTTGTTGGCGGGCAGGCCCTTGGAAAAGCGCCGCGTGTTCTCCAGAAGCTGGTCAGAGGCCATCTCGATGCCCTTGAGGAGCGACAGCGGCTGGCGATTCACGTGGGGCACGG
>JAEZAW010000344.1 GCA_023430315.1 Pseudomonadota bacterium
CATCGATACACACCCAGAATGCCAAGGCGGGCCACCAACGGCGGCCCGCTTTTTCTCTGCCCTGGCGTGCTCTTAATCGACGAACTGCGAGCTGTTGTGGCGCGACTCGTAGCGATTGCCGTGATCCCTATCATCGGTCAATCGCCTCCGTAGCTTGGAATTTCTACTGGCGCTGTCTTGCACCGAGCCCCGGACTTCCTCGGCGAGGGTGAAAAAGCGCTCGCGCACCGCTGCTGCGTGCGGATTTGCCCGCTCGATGGCTTCGTAGACGGCGGGGGCGTCGTGGCGGACCATGTTGGTCGCCTGAAGAATGAGGTCGAAGCTTCGCGTGGCCATGCGTGTCGGCAGCGGCTCCATGCGGACGAGCACCTTGGCAATGAGGTGCGTGAGACCCTGGACGACGGCCATCTCGCGATCGTGCGCATCGGGCGTCGTGCGGATGACCTGAAGCTTCAGGACGCTCCGGAGGAACGCGGCAACGCGCCCCGCCGAGCGTCCCCGCACGGGACACCACGCAATGCGGTGACCGGCCACGCCGTCCTTTGCGCTTTGCGGTCCGAAGAGCGGGTGCGAGCCGATGATCTCGACGAACGGCGGCAACTCCGCGAGCATCGTCCGCACCGGCTCGATCTTCACGGAGCCGACGTCCATGACGATGGTGCCGGGCTGGAGGTGAGGGCGCAGGGAGCGTATGACCTCCCCCATGCTACTCACTGGCACGGCCAGGACCACCACATCGCAGCGCGCGATCTCCGGGAGATTACACAATTGTACAGAACCGTCGGCGGGCATGTCTCCGCGCGGGGCAGGATCGAATGCGAGCAGCCGGCAATGGCCGGCGAGATGCTGGGCAATCAGCGCGCCGAACGCGCCGAAACCGACAATGCCGATGGTAGGGACAGTCGAGAGGGGTTTTCTTTGGAAGGGCATCACACGTCTCCAAGTGGAGCTGCGATGCCGACGCTCGCCTTTAATGATCAACCGCCGGAAACGCAGCGGTTGAGCATGGGAGTGCAGCCGCCGTTAAGTGGACGGCGCGTAATACTGGCTGGCGAGATGAGCGTTGGTTCTCATGGGCCGAGCGTATAGGCCCGCGACCTCCTCACTGTCAATCAACGACATGCCGCAGGGTTTGCCGGGTCTTACTGAAAGAGTTCGGCATCCGGATCGCTCCTGCCCTCGGCCCACGCGCGAACGATCTCGGCCGCGATCACACTGAAGGTAATCCCGTTGCCACCACAACCCAGCACCGCAAAGCAATGTTGGAGGTTCGGCGCGGGGGCGATGTAGGGCAGACCAGTAGGACTGTCGGCAAAGGCCCCGGCCCAGGCATAGTCGAGCGTTAGGCGGCGGCCGGGCAGGAGTTTCTGCACTTTGGCGAGGAGACGCCGGGCCTTCTCCGGGGTGGCCTCGTCGCGCCGCTCAGGGCTCTTGAGCTTGGAGTCCTCGCCGCCGGCCACGATACGGTTGTCCCAGGTCGCGCGCAGGTAGAGGTAGGGATCGGCCGCCTCCCAGATCAGGCAGCGGTTCGGCCAGAAGGCATCCGTGGCAAGCGGCTTGGTCGCGATGGCCCACGTAGAGACGAGCTCGAATTTGTCGCGCGGCAGACCCGGAATTACCGCATAGCCGGTCGTGAAGACGGCCCGGCGCGCGGAGATCCTGCTGCCATCGGCAGTCTCGAGATCGAGACCGCGCGTATGTGGGAGGACCTTCGTGATTTCGTGCGGACTGTAGAGACGCGCACCGAGGCGTCGCGCCGCACGCAGACAGCCGGCCGCGAGCTGCGCTGGATTAACTTCCGCAGCGCCCTCGGAGAGGATGGCACCGGTCCTTTGAATGCCGTAAGTCGCAGCAACTTCGGGGCCGGTGAGAAATGACGAGGGCAAGCCAATACGCCGGCGGTACTCGGCTTCGTCCTGTAGCGCGCGCCATCCATGCTCATTGCCCGCGAGATACAGAGCCTGGCGTTCCTTCCACGCGCACTTGAAGTCATGTCGTGCGATGAGTTCGCCGAGCGATTGCACGGCCGTGAATGATCTGACATAGGCGCGCTCGGCGCGCGCTGCGCCCTTCTGATCGGCAAGCTCTGTAAGAGGTGTGTCCAGCTCGAACTGGATCATCGCCGTGCTGGCGAGCGTGCTGCCGCGGCAAGGCTCGCTCCTGTCGACGATGACGACATCATGCCCACGCTCAGCGAGTGCGAGCGCAACCAGCGCACCGCTGATGCCCGCGCCGACCACGGCGACGTCGCATTTCTCATTGTCGAGACGGGTGCGATGTTTGATGTCGATGCGCGGCGTATCGGCCCAAATTGGCCTGCCGCCGCGCAGATCCTTCTTCGGCGTGCGCACGTGAACCTGCTGCTGGATGCCCGGGCATGGAAACGCCCGCTGCAGCAGAACGCGCGATATCGAGAACGGGTTGCTCCCATCCTCAGATCAGCCCTTGCGCAATGTCTCGAAGAGGAACCATACGCGCCGCTCGCCTTCGTCGATCCAGTTTTCGATGAGACTGGTCGTCGCGGGGTCGCCGGCTTCGTCGGTGAGATCATGTAGGGCGCGGAGCGACTCCACGAGCTGCTTGTTGTCGTCGCGCAGCTCCGCGAGCATGTCGTCGGGCGCTACGTAGTCGGCATCATTGTCGAGAATGCGCTGGAGCTTCGAGATCTGGCCGATGGATTTCAGCGTGCCGCCGCCGATCTTGCGGACGCGCTCGGCCATATCATCTGTCATGGCGAAGAGCTGGGCCGCCTGCTCATCGAGCAGCAGGTGATAGTCGCGGAAGTGCGGCCCCGACATGTGCCAGTGGAAGTTCTTGGTCTTGAGATAGAGGGCGAACACATCGGCCAGCGCCGCGGTTACAGCGGCCGAGATATCCTTGACCGCATTCTCGGAGAGGCTCGTCGGTGTTCTGAGGGCCGAATGGCGGATATCAGCGGCAGTTCTCTTGGACATGGCTGGGGCTCGCAAGGTTGGGGGAGAGCAACCCGGGATAGGTGGGGTCGCGCACTCGTATGTTGAATACATACGATCGTATAGCCGGTGATTTCCCTGAGATTTGATCGAACCCAAGCCTGCCGCAGAAGGTGGCTGACAAATGTTCAACACCCGTCTTGGATCTGTCGAATTCGGCTCCTACACGGGATCGGATTGACCGGAGGGGGCCTGAACAATGCGCTACCGCCTGCTGCTGCTCACGACATTGATCGCCAATCTCTTGCTGGTTGTCGCCCCGGCATCTGCCGAAAAGCGCGTGGCGCTGGTGATCGGCAATTCGGCCTATGTGAAAAGCTCCGTTCTGGCGAACCCCGCCAATGATGCCGCCGAGATGGCCAGGGCGCTGACGGAAGCGGGCTTCGAGGTCATTGCCGGGCTCGATCTGGACAAACGCGCCTTCGACGTGAAGGTGCGCGACTTCGCCCGCGCTCTTAATAACGCGGATGTGGCGTTGTTCTTCTACGCCGGTCATGCCCTCCAGGTCTCGGGACGCAATTACCTCGTGCCGGTCGATGCCTCCATGGACCGCGAGCGCGACCTCGACTTCGAGACCGTCGGTGTGGACTTCGTCCTGCGCCAGATGGAGATCGATCGCGAGAACAAGACCAATCTCGTGTTCCTCGATGCCTGCCGCGACAATCCTTTGGCGCGCAATCTCGCGCGCTCCATGGGCACGCGCTCGGCGAGCATAAGCCAGGGCCTCGCACAGGTTCAGACGGGTGTCGGCACGTTCATTTCCTATTCGACGCAGCCCGGCAATGTGGCGCTCGATGGCACGGGCGCGAACTCGCCGTTCACGACGGCTTTGGTTAAAGGCTTGCGCGAGCCGGGGCGCAATCTCACGTCCGTCATGATCGACGTGCGCAAGGATGTGCTCGCAGTGACCGGCGGGAAGCAGGTGCCGTGGGACCATTCCTCCCTGACGGGCGACTTCTATTTCCATCTGGCGTCGGCACCGGGTGCGATGGTGAAGCCCGACGTGGCGGCGACGAGCGATGTGCAGAAGCGCCTGGAGGAGCTCGAGCGGGAGCTCCAGCGCAGAGCCGACCAGACGGGAAAGGTCGTCGAGTTGGCACAGGCTAAGGAGCGCGTGCAGCGGCTGAGCGAAGAAAATCGAGAGGATCAGCAGCGTATCTTCGACGTTCAGCGCGACCGGGCGAAAAGCGGCTCGGACAGCTTCCAGGAGATCGGCCGCCTCCAGATCCGCATGGTCCGGCGCGGGGATGAGATGAAGCGTCTCCGCACGCGCATTGCCGATCTCGAAACCGAGCTTGGCTTGCCTTCGAGCGCCGCCGCGAAGTAGATCGTACAGCGGTGAAACCGCGAGCCGCGCTGCCTCGTTATGATGCCGATGTCGCGTATTGTCCGTTTGTCGCTCATGGCCCTTCCGCCGCTGCTGCTGGCCGACACCCTGGCCAGGGCTGACGGCGCGCTGGCCGCCGAGCTGGCGCAACCGCTCGTCGAGACGATCTGCCCCTTAATGGAGAAGGAGGCGCGCGAGAGCGGCATTTCGCCGGCGTTGTTCGTGCGCCTCATCTGGCGCGAGAGCGCTTTCAGGCCGAATACGGTCAGCCACAAGGGTGCGCAGGGCATCGCCCAGTTCATGCCCGGTACGGCTAAGGAGCGTGGGCTCGAGGATCCTTTCGATCCAGCCCAGGCCATTCCTCATTCGGCGCGGTTGCTCGCTGAACACATGCGCCAGTTCGGCAATTTCGGGCTCGCAGCGGCGGCCTACAATGCCGGTCCCGAGCGCGTACGCGACTGGCTCGACGGCAAGCGGACGTTACCGGTGGAGACGCGCCTCTATGTGCAGTTCATTACGGGGCACGCGGCCGATAGTTGGAAGGATGCAGGCTCAGCACCGGCCGAGCCTCCCGCGCTGACATCCGAGGAACTGCAGGCATCCTGTCGGAAGCGGGCGCCGGTGCTGGTGCATGTCGCACTACCGGCGACGGCACCGAAACCGTCGGGTAAGCCGCAGCCCTGGGGTGTGCAACTCGCGGCCGACTTCTCTCATGCCAAGGTGGCCGGCAGGTTTGGTCCATTGAAACAGCGGCACGCGAAGTTGCTCGCCGCGGCGGAGCCGATGTTCGTGCCTGAGCGCAATTTGAGTCGGGGGCGGCGGTCCATGATCGCGTTGCGCGTCGGCGCCGAGAGCCGCGAGGTGGCCTTGAAGCTCTGCGAGCGCCTGCGCGCCGACGGCGGCGTCTGCACCGTGCAGAAGAACTGAGCCGCGCGCTACGGCTTCAGGCGATATCCGGTGCGGAAGATCCACCAGACGATCGCGAGGCACAGAAGCAGGAAGCCGACGGTCATCGAGAGGCTGATGCCGACGCCCACGTCCGAGATCTCGAAGAAGCTCCAGCGGAAGCCGCTGATCAGATAGACGATCGGATTGAGCAGCGCCACGTTCTGCCAGAACGGCGGCAGCATGCTGATCGAGTAGAACGTGCCGCCGAGAAAGCTCAACGGCATGATGATGAGCATCGGGATGACCTGCAGCTTCTCGAAGCCGTCCGCCCATATGCCGATGATGAAGCCCAAGAGGCTGAACGTCAGCGCGGTGAGCACGAGGAAGGCGATCATCCAGAAGGGATGGGCAATGCGTATGGGCACGAAGAGGCTCGCCGTCACGAGGATGATGAGCCCGAGAATGACGGATTTGGTCGCGGCGGCTCCTACGTAGCCGAGCACGATCTCGAATGACGAAATCGGCGCCGAGAGGATCTCGTAGATGGTGCCGGTGAAGCGCGGAAAGTAGATGCCGAACGAGGCATTCGACGTGCTCTCGGTCAGGAGCAGCATCATCATGAGACCCGGAACGATGAAGGCGCCGTAGCTCACGCCATCGATATCCGGCACGCGCGAGCCGATCGCGGCGCCGAACACGATGAAATAGAGCGAGGTCGAGAGCACGGGCGCTACGATGCTCTGAAGCAGCGTACGTCCCCAACGGGCCATCTCGAAAAGGTAGATCGCGCGGACCGCGGTCAGGTTCATGATGCATGCCTCATGAGATCGACGAAGATTTCTTCGAGCGAGCTCTGGTGGGTTTCGAGGTCCGTGACGACGAGACCGGCGTCGCGCATGGCATTGAGAAGCGTGGTGACGCCCATGCGTTCGGCCCGCGCGTCGTACGTGAAGACGAGCGCATGGCCATCGGCGGCAAGAGCCAGCGGATAGTTCGCAAGCGCGTCGGGAATGGCCGTGATCGGCGTCCCGAGCCGCAGGTTCAGCTCTTTCTTGCCGAGCTTGCGCATGAGCTCGGTTTTCTCCTCGACGACGATGATCTCGCCGCTGCGGATGACGCCGATGCGATCAGCCATCTCCTCGGCTTCCTCGATGTAGTGTGTGGTCAGGATCACCGTGACGCCGGCTTCGCGCATCTGGCGGACGACTTGCCACATGCCGCGGCGCAGCTCGACGTCGACGCCGGCCGTCGGTTCATCGAGAAAAAGAATGCGGGGTTCGTGCGCGAGCGCCTTGGCGATGAGAACGCGCCGCTTCATACCGCCCGAGAGCGTCAGGATCTTGCTATCCTTCTTGTCCCACAGCGAGAGCTGCCGCAGCACGGTCTCGACGTAGGCGGGATTGGCGCTCTTGCCATGAATGCCGCGACTGAAGCTGACGGTCGCCCAGACCGTTTCGAACATGTCGGTCGAGAGTTCCTGCGGGACGAGGCCGATCAGGGCGCGCGCCGCGCGATAATCCCGAATGATGTCGTGGCCATCGACGCTGACTGTGCCCGAGCTCGGGTTCACGAGGCCGCAGATGGTGTTGATGAGGGTCGTCTTGCCGGCACCGTTGGGTCCGAGCAGCGCGAAAATCTCGCCGCGACGAATGTCGAGGTCGATGCCTTTCAGCGCCTGAAAGCCCGACGCGTACGACTTCGTGAGGCCGCTGACAGTGATAATCGCGCTCATGTGACGGTCTATCTGGGGTGAAAAGGGGAGCGGCTCAGCCGCATGAGAGGAGCGAACGGTCGGCTACGAGGGGCACATGCAGATATTTTCTGGCAACCCTGTGGCACCCGTTCCTTATCCCACTTTTCCCGCCACCGCAGCTCCGAGATCGGCATGGGACTCGTGTGGGCTCGCCGTTGCAACGATGTCTAGCCAACCCGTGTAGCGAACGATTTGGCCGGTAAGGGCGTGCGAGATTTCGACATGGAAGACGAAGCGGTTGTCCCTGACCGTTTCATAGGCATTGGATTTCGGCGCGAGCCACCAGGGGAGCGGAATGCCAAAAATGCTCCAGCGACGCAGCTCGAGGCGCAGCCGGTCGCCTTCGAGAACCAATGCCATCGCGAAGTCCATCAACCCGAAGCGTTCGACCAGCAATGCGTCGGAACGTCCGCGGCCAGCGAACTGCCGGCTTGAGAAGCTGCTGCCGCCAAACGTTCTCGTCCAGGTCTCGACACCGTCGTTCGCTTCGAACGCGACGCGCACGGGAACATCGGCGGCGGCTTGCGGAAAGCCGATGATGGCACCAGCCAGGCGAGAGAGCAGTCCGGTGCCGCGCTGTACCTCCGCGCGTCCCGCGGCGACGAGCTTCTCGCTCACGCTGTGCATGTCGCGGATCTGTGCTGGCAAAGCAGGCCATTGCGGACCGAGCAGGCGGGCGTACAGCGATCCCTCCTCGCGCGCCTTGTCGTCGCGCGCGGCTGTATAAATGGTCCGACGCTGGAAGAGCGCCTCATAGGCGTCGAGTTCCAGCTCGCGTACCGCAGCGCGTGCGCCCGGCATCGGTGCGCGACCATCGAGGAAGCGTCGCACGATGACTTCCACGGCCATGGATGGAATGAGCGGCCCGTCGCGGCCTTCTGCAAGCAGATGCCACGAGCGCTTCAGCGGTGCGCCGTCGGTCCCAATACCCTCGACGGCAACGAACATGCCGCCACGGTGCTCGCCCCAACGAATGCGGTTCGTCGCGGCGTGCATCAGCGGCGCAAGGAAAGACAGGGAGGGCAACACGCCGACACGTACGAGCCATGCGCACGCTATGAGCGCCCGATGAAGGATCTCGGGCACTGGCCCAGCGCCCATCCATATGGCTTTCGCCTCCGGCCACAGCTCCGCGAGCGCGACAAGATCAGGCACGTCGACAAGTGAGAAAAGTGTGCTGCGCAGCGGCACCCGACCGGCGGGCGCGATCGTATAGCGCATGTGCTCGGTGAATGGCCGCCCGGTGGCGCTCCTGCCATCCTTCCTGAGGTCGATTTTCTGGCCCGCATAACCTGCGATGGCGCGGATGACATTCCCACCAACGCCGGCGAAGGGCGACGGCGCGATGCCGCCTCGGATCGTCTCTACGCGCGTCATGTCGGACGACAGCCGTCGCACCACGGCGGCGGTCAGTACAGGAAAGCTCGACACGCCCGATAGGACGAAGATGCCGGCTGCCTGCGCTGCCTTGTCGAAGGTGGCGACGCCCGCGACAAATGCCGAGCCGTCGGCGAGATCGAGATAATTCACGCGCTCCGCGATACAAGCTTCGATGAGACGGTAGGGGACGTCGCCGTATGCTTGGAAAGGCCCGCTGGCGTCGATCAGGATGTCGGGCTTCTGCGCCCGGAGTTGTGCGGCGACATCGGCGTCGCGATCGAAGGACGCGGGTACCAAGCGTGCCTTTGCTGAATTACGCGTCCGGCAATAGGCCTCGGCATTTGCCATGGAGCGCCCGGCGACGATCAAGATCAGGCGCGGCTCGCTCTCGAGCAGCTCGACGATGCGACCGCCGAATGTGCCATAGCCGCCGACGAGCAAAATTTTGAGTGGCGGGTTCATGAAATGAAGCGGTCCGCGTCGGAAGGATCGGGCGCATAGCAGCTCGCGCGGGAGCCGAACCAGCGAAGGCGGTTGCGTGCGACCAAGTCGTAGAGCTTATCGCGCACGAAGCGGGGCATGAGGCGGGCAACGCCGCTCAACGACCATGGCAACCCCAGCTTGGCGAATATCCGCAGAGCTGCATCCGACCTGAGCCGCGCGCGCCCCTCCTCCAACAGAATGAAAGTCTCGTAGCTCTCTGCATCGAGACCGAGGTGCGCGTACAGTGCCGAACCGATGGGTGATTGCGCTGCAAGCATTCGGAAGCGACGCTGCCGGTCGGTCCGCATGATGAACTGGGCAAAACGCGAGCACAGCACGCATTTGCCATCGAAAATGATGACCGGCCGATCATCGGGAAACGGCGGAACAGTGGGATCAGTGCGGTAGCTGAAGGCCTCGCGCATCGTTGTGCGCCCACCTCATTCCTTCGGATAGTCCAGCCCCATATTGCGATAGCGCTCGGGGTCGTTGCCCCAGCCTTCCTGGACTTTTACGTGCAGGAACAGATGGACGGGACGCTCGAGCAAGGCAGCGAGTTCCTTCCTCGCGCGTATGGAAATGTCCTTGATCGTGCGGCCGCCCTCGCCGAGCACGATGACGCGCTGGCTGTCGCGCTCGACGAAGATCGTCTGCTCGATGCGTGCCGAGCCATCCTTGCGGTCCTGCCAGGCAGTCGTCTCGACGGTCGCCGCGTAGGGCAGCTCCTGATGGAGGCGCTCGTACAACTTCTCGCGCGTGATCTCGGCAGCGAGCTGGCGCTCGGGAACGTCGGAGAGGTCATCGGCGGGAAAATGCCAGGTTCCCTCGGGCACGTGGCTCGCAAGATGCGCCTTCAAATCCTCGACGCCGCTCCCTTTGAGCGCGGAGATCATGAAAGTCGCCGGGAAATCGAGCCGCGTATTGAGGTCTGCGGCAAGTGCGAGAAGGTCTTCCTTCTTCACGCGGTCGATCTTGTTGAGGACGAGCACGCGCGGGTGCGTAACATTTGCGAGCTGTCGCAGGATACGCGCGACATCCTCAGTGACGCCCTTCTGCGCATCGACGAGCATCACGACGATGTCGGCATCGCCGGCCGCGGTGGCTGCGGCATCGACCATGGCCCGGTCGAGGCGGCGGCGAGGCGCAAAGATCCCGGGCGTATCGATGAACACGAGTTGGCTCGCGCCGGCAATCGCGATGCCGCGCACCGGAACACGCGTCGTCTGCACCTTGTGCGAGACGATCGTGACCTTGGCCCCGACGAGCGCGTTGACGAGGGTGGACTTGCCGGCATTCGGCGCGCCGATCACAGCAATGAAGCCGCAGCGCTGAGGCCCGGCGTCCTCCGCCGGCTCGATCGGCATGTCTGGTTCGGACTTACTCATGAGCATCCGAGGTGGCATCCGCGGGCCACACACCTTTAGCACGCAGGAGCGCGGTCGCGGCAGCTTGCTCGGCCGCGCGCTTGCTTGCGCCAACGCCTTCAGCGGGGCTGTGGCGGCCGACGCGCACCTGAGCGGTGAAGCGCGGCGCGTGGTCAGGGCCGTCGCGGCCGATCTCGACGTACTCCGGCAGTGGCAGGCCCTGGCCCTGAGCCCATTCCTGCAGTGCCGACTTGGGATCAGCTGTGGCTCGGGGCGCGTCGCCGATAAGCGGCATCCAAAGCTGCCGGACCACGTTGCGCGCCACATCGAAGCCAGCCTCGACGAACATGGCGCCGAGCAGCGCCTCGCAGGCATCGGCGAGGATGGTGTCCTTGTTGCGTCCGCCGCTGTCGGCTTCAGACGTCGAGAGTATGAGCGCGTCGCCGAGGTCGAGGTCGCGTGCGACGCGGGCACAGGCCTCGCGGCGCACGAGGCGATTGAAGCGTCGGGCAAGCTCGCCTTCGGTTGCCTCGGGATCCATTTCGACGAGCAGCTCGGCAATGGCGAGGGCGAGCACGCGATCGCCGAGAAACTCCAGGCGCTCGTTGTCGTCGCTCTTCTCGCGCTGGGAGCGTACGCTCGCGTGAGTGAGCGCGCGGCGGAGCAGAGGCCGGCTCTTGAACTTGTAGCCGAGCGTTTTTTCCAGCGGCGCGGTCTTGAGCTTTTCCGCGGGCTTCTTGGGGACTGCGGCTTTGCTCACGACGTGCCTCTCCCGCGACCCGGTCGGGCTGGGTCACTCGGCAATGGCAGCTGCGCAGCGACCTGCTTACGCTTCCGCCTCCTCAGCGCGGAGGCCGGAAGAGGCGGATGCTTCAGCGCACCGGTCAAAGGGCTTTGCCTCGTTATCGGACCAGTTTGAAAATGCGGTTCCAACGCACGTCGAACGGCCATGTCCAGGGACGAGTCAACTCGAAACGCCCCGGCTCGTCGACGGCCATGGAGAAGAAAATGATATCCGCCCGCCCGATGAAATTCTCAAGCGGTACGAAGCCTACGCCATAACGGGGGGACTGGTCGCGGCTGTCCGTCGAGTTGTCGCGATTGTCGCCCATCATGAAATAGTGGCCCTGAGGCACCTTGTACGGACCGACATTATCGTAGTCGCCGTTCGGTCGCGCATCGAGCACATAGTACTTGATGCCCTCGGGCAGCGTCTCCTCGTAGCGCGGAATGCGCCGCTCGCGCCCGTCCTCGCCGATCTGCACGAAGTCGTCGACCCGCCGGCGCGGCACTTCCTTGCCATTGATGAAGAGCACGCCACCACGCACCACGATCTCGTCACCCGGCAGGCCGATCACGCGCTTGATGTAGTCGGTCGAGTTGTCGCGCGGCAGCTTGAACACCGCGACGTCGCCCCGCTTCGGGCTCGCGCCCCAGATGCGGCCGGAGAAGAGATCCGGACTGAAGGGTAGCGAATGCTTGGAATAGCCGTAAGAGAGCTTGGAGACGAAGAGGTAGTCGCCGATCAGCAGCGTGGACTGCATCGAGCCCGAAGGAATGTTGAACGGCTGATAGAAAAAGACGCGGACAACGAAAGCTATGATCAGCGCGTGCGCGAAGATGCTGATCATATCGCGGAAGCCGCCGGCCTGGGATTTCTGCGTGCCTGATTTCAAGTCCATGAGCTCCCACGCATCAAAGTCGGGCCGCAGGCCGCGCCGGCGAATGACCTGCAGCGGCGCCGAGCGTTACTGATTGGGCAGTCTCGGCGTCTCGCGAATGCCTTGCCCATTAGAACCGTGTCGGAAAACGCGAAAATCCCCCACCGGCGGTTCCACCGGCCACGCGTCGTTGCCAACGGCGGACATGTGGGGCCGCCGGGGCGGTACATCCTTGAGCCCTATAGCCGTTCCGGGGTGGACGCGCAATTGACAGGGGGCCTCACCCCGCGAATTCGACTGGCAGCCGCGAACCGCGGGTATGGGGCCTATTGCGTGGCGGCTAGGACGTTCAGCGGTCTTTCTTCTTGGCGGACCTCGACTTTGCCGGCACGCCGATCGGCTCTGGCGTCTCGGTGTTCTCCGCTTTGAGGGCTGCATCGAGGTCGAAATGGCCGCAGTTCTTCTCGATCATGAGCTGATTGAGCGCGATCAGGCGGGCGCGATCCTCGGAGTAGACAGCGCTGGGCGCCCCGGTCGAGGTAGGCCGAGGCGTGGACTTGGTCGTGAGCGTTGCGATGAGGCCACCCGGCGGATTGGCCTCGGTGTCGCGGACCTGCTGGATCTTGAGCTGAAGGACGCCCGTGAGCCGGCGGCAGGTGTAGCCGCGCTCCGTCTCGGTCGGGATATAGGTGCCGTCCTTCGCGGTCTCGCCGACCTTGCCGCCCCCGGCCTTCGCGACGGCATCGGCAAGCTTGTGGCGGCCCTTGTCGGGCACATATCCCGGCATGGCGGCGGCACAGCCTGCGAGGCCCAGGAGACCCAAGGCACAAATCACGAGGATTGGCGTGCGCATGCCAGTCTCAATTCCTGTGGGGCAACAACGCGCTCGAGGCACCGGGACGCTACAACCACGATCGCCGCGCAAGCTCCTCTCCGGCCTCGCTGATGCGGGCTGGACAAGGGGACGCACGACGTATAAAACGCGGCACTCTTTGGCACGCGAGCCAAATCCTGAATCGCGGCGGAAGCGAGGCTGTTCTTTTGGCAGCCAACACTTTTGCACGACGTGAGGGTGGCAGGCAGCGCGGCGATCCGCCGGGCCAAGGTGGGGCGATTAGCTCAGTTGGTAGAGCAGCTGACTCTTAATCAGCGGGTCGAAGGTTCGAGTCCTTCATCGCCCACCAATATCTCAATGACTTAGGTGTTTAGACGCTCTCGCAGCTAGTGTCCGGGTAACGCTGCGGGTAACAGAAGCGGCGTCGTAAGCAAGAGCGAGCACCATGCGGACATTCATCGTGCTAGCACTTAGCGCCGCCGCACTCGTCGGTGCGAGCCTCGCAGTTTCGGCTGCTACGCTGAAGAAGGAGCCCGCCATGGGAGCTCTCAGGCAAGGGCAGCGCGTGCTTGTCGATGACGGCAGCTGCCCCAAGGGCCAGATCAAGGAAGTGATCGGCGGCAATCACTCCTCCGTCGGTGGCAATGCGCAGATACATCGCTCGCGTCGCTGCATTCCGCGTAAATAGTACTGCCACTCAGCCTGTCTGGTGGCCGTCGCTCAGCGCGATGGCCTGCAGGGCACACGCTAATCCAAGTACTTTCAGAACTACGGACAGAGGCCATCTGGCGCTTTGCCGTCCGCATCCTTATCCTCCGGATCTTGGAGGTTATTAGGCATGTCTCGCGCAAAGCTTTCTGCTCCGAACCTGGATTGCCTTCTCCACATTCGGGATCGTCGTCTCACTGGCTCTTCAAGCTATTCGTCTGTGAGATGCTCAAACGGGTCCGTCTTGAAGTTGAGTTCCTTCGGCAGGACGCCGGCAACGACTCGATCCGGTAATCCGTATCCTCCGATTGGCGACGATCATGTCGCGACCCGTGCCTTCAGCATTCGATAGGCAGCAGTAATGCAGTGGACTGTTCATCTTTGCCTCGCCCTCCTCATGATTGCCGTTCCTCGGGCCGCCGGGGCTCAGCTTTTCATGTCGCCTGCGCGCGTGGAAGCCGATGCGGCAATCGAGCAGGCGACAAGGCTTATCAAGAGCGGTCAGCACGAGAAGGCTCTGGTGCCCGCAAAACGCGCGTTGGAGTTATTCGAAAGCGTCAACGGTAAGGACCACCCGAATGTCGCTCTCGCGCTCGACACCCTCGGGCAGATCCACCTGATAGGCCGGCGCTTCAAGGAAGCTGAGCCGCTGTTCAAGCGCGCGCACATGATTGCGACGTCTGCCAGCGCCTTGGGTTCGAACCACGCATTCACTGGCCAGACGCTCAACAATCTTGGGCTGACTTATTTCGCAATGGGCCGAGCAGGAGATGCCGTGCAGCATCTGCAACGGGCCATCAATGTCTATCAGGCCGCGCTCGGTGCCGATCACCTCGAGGTCGGGACGGCATCTGCCAACCTGGGTATGGCCTACAATTCACAGGTTCGCTACGCCGAGGCGGAGAAGGCCCTGAGGCGCGGGCTCGCCATCTATGAGAAGGCACTGGGCCCGCATCACGCTAACGTCGCCTTCGCGCTGGACCAGCTTGCGCGAGCCTACGTCGGCAACAGCCGCTTCAAGGAGGCGGTGCCGGTTCTGGAGCGCTGGGCCGCCATCGTAGAAAAGACGGCCGGATCCCGCCATCCAGACTATGGGAGCGCGCTCTATCGTGTCGGCGAAGCCTATCGAGAGGCCGCACGCTACGAGGACGCAGAGAAGATCAACTTGAGAGCACTGGCGCTGTTCGAGTCACTCCAGGGTGATCATCGGACGGATATCGGTATTGGTTACAACAATCTCGGGATGGTTCGGTGGTCGCGCGGGAATTTGCAGGCGGCAGAGGACGCCATCAAGCGCGGGCTGCCCCTCTTCGACCGAAAGGGCGGTGCATCGGCCGATGTGGTCGCGCGCGCCTTGAACAACCTCGGCCATATCTACACGCTGCAGGAGCGCTTCAGTGAGGCGGAGCCGATGTTGAGGCGAGCCGTCGCCCTGGCCGACAAGGCTTCGGGCACGGCGAAGAACGATGTCTGGGCGCCGCTCAACAATCTGGCTTTCCTTTGCATACAGCTGGGACGCAATGCGGAAGCGGAGGCGTTCGTTGTTCGCGCCATCGGGTTGATGGAGCGGACCCTCGGCGCTGCTCACCCGAAGCTCGTCAATCCGCTGAACAACCTGGGGCTTCTCAGAGTCAACGAGATGCGCTTCGCGGATGCCGAGCCCGTCCTGAAGCGCAGCATCGCCATTCTCGAGAAGAGCCTCGGCAGAAATCACTCCGACCTGGCCACTCCCGTCAGCAATCTCGCCCTGCTCTACGCCATGGTCGGGCGCATTTCCGAAAGCCAGGAGCTGTGGAAACGCGCGATTGAAATCATTCGACACTCCTTCGGTGAGATCGATGCCCGATTGAGCCAGATGCTGAACAACATCGCGGTCGCCTACTTGGCCCAGGACAGACTGGTCGAGGCGAGGGAGATGCTCCAGAGCTCGGCCGACATTTACGGAAAGGCGGCCAACGCTTCGCAGGCTGCTGCGGCACTGACGCGTGCCAATCTTGCGCTCGTGAATTTTAAACTGGGTGACCGGGTGCGCGCGGAAGCCGACTATCGGCAAGCCATCACGATGATGGAGGCCGCGCTAGGCCGCGAGACCGCGGACCTGGCGACGTTTCTGACGGGGCTTGCCGAATTGCTCGTTTCGGAGGGCAAGATCGCCGAGGCTAACGAATTGCTGCAGCGGGGGATGCGGATCCGCGAACGTGTGCTCGGAAACGAAAGTGTCGCATTCAGTATGTCCCTCGACGAAACCGCGAGCATATCCTTCATTAGAGGCGACTATTCGGCGGCGGTGGAGAACTGGCGCAAGAGCGGCGTCATCATTGCCAGCCATCAGGCGCGCGGAACCGGCAACATCGCGCGCGAGTCGATGGCCAGCGGTGTCAACAAACAGCGTTCGGCGTTTGTCGGCCTTGCGCGAGCCCTTCATCGCCTGACGCCCGAGGGCCACAGCGAACGCCCGGCCAGCGCTCGCGAAGCCTTCGTGAGCGCACAGCGCGCCCTGTCATCCTCCGCGGCCGCGTCGCTGGCTCAGATGGCGGCGCGAAGCCACAGCGGTGACGCCAGGCTATCCGGACTCGTGCGCGAGCAGCAGGATCTCATCCGCGAATGGCAGGCGCTCGAAAAGCTGCAGATCGAGGCGCTCAGTGCAGCGCAGGACAGGCGCAAGGCGAGCCAGGAGAAGTCGAGCGAGGCGCGAATGGCCGGGATCGACAAGCGGCTGAAGGAGATCGCGGCAGCACTCGAGAAACAATTCCCGGATTATCGCGCGCTGTCGCACGCAGCTCCCCTCAGTGTCGACGAGGCACAGGCCGAACTATCCGACGGCGAAGCGCTGGTCCTGTTCATGGACACCAACGAGCTGGCAATTGTGCCGGGGGAAAGCTTCGTATGGGTGGTGACCAAGACCGACCTGCGCTGGAAGCGCTTGGAACTCGGCAGGGAGCAGTTGTCGCGCGAGGTCTCGGCACTGCGCTGCGGACTTGATCTTGCCGCCTGGAATCGCACGGAATGCACTGAGCTGACCGGTGACGTCTACACCGCCGCCGACCGCGAAGCCGGCAAGCCATTGCGCTTCGATACGGCCCGCGCGCATGAACTCTACAAGGCCCTCTTCTCAGGCGTCGCGGACCTTATCGACGGCCGGCAGTTGCTCTTGGTGCCGTCCGGGCCGCTCACGAAACTTCCATTCCAGGTCCTCGTCAAGGCTGCGCCCGAGGGCACCAACTACGCAACCGCTCGCTGGCTTGCGCTTGATCACGCCATCACGGTTCTACCCGCGGCGTCTGCACTGAAGTCGCTCCGCCGCGTCAGTCAGCCGAGCAAGGCGATGCGGCCGATGCTGGGGTTCGCCAATCCGCTCCTGGAAGGACCGCAGAATGACGTGCATTACGGTGCCTACTACAAGAACCTGGCGGCGGCAGCCAAGGCAACTGTCGGATGCGCGCGAACGCAGCAGATGACTTCCGCGGCGCTGCGCCACACAAGAGGGAGTACAGCTTCCATACCTGTGCAGCGGGGAATGACCAATCTCGGGGACCTGAAGGTTCAGGTTCCGCTTCCCGAGACGGCTGACGAGATTTGCGCGGTGGCGCGCGATCTCGATGCCGATCTCGGCGAGATGCGCCTCGGCGCGCGTGCGACTGAACGCGAAGTCAAGGCCTTGAGCGCCGGCGGCAAGCTGGCGCAATACCGCCTCATCCACTTCGCCACGCATGCCGCTCTCGCCGGCGAGCTGAATGGGACGGCGGAGCCTGGACTGATCATGACACCACCGGCGCCCAAGGCCACGCAAGATGACGACGGATATCTGTCCGGCAGCGAGATCGCCAGTCTCAAGCTCGATGCGGAGTGGGTCATCCTGTCGGCGTGCAATACGGCCGGCAGCGATGATGCCGGCGGCGGCGAAGCGCTGTCGGGGCTCGCGCGTGCGTTCTTCTATGCAGGCGCGCGGGCTCTTCTGGCCTCGCATTGGGCCGTCGATACCGATGCGACCGTGCAACTGGTCACGGTCGCGGCACGCGAAAGTCGTAACAAGGCGGTTGGCCGGGCAGAGGCGTTGCGTCGGGCGATGCTGTCGATGATCAACAATGGTAAGCAGCGCGAGGCGCATCCAACGTATTGGGCTCCCTTTGTCATTATCGGCGAAGGAGGAGCGGGACGCTAGGCGCCTATTGGCCGGAGATCGACCTCGAGACAAAGGTCTGGACGATCCCTGGCGATCGTATGAAGGGCGGCCGGGAACATCGGGTGCCACTGACCGATCGGGCCTGCGCGATCCTCGCTGAGATGAAGGCCAAGAGCACGAGCGCTTACGTCTTCCCCGGTACGAAGTACAACCGATCGCTCGCCCCGGCCCCCCGGCCTCGATCGACAATGTGCTCTCACGCCTCAAGGTGTTCGTGACCGTCCACGGCTTCCGCTCGTCGTTCAAGACCTGGGCGACAGAGGCGACGTCGTTCCCGAACGAGCTTTCAGAGGCGGCGCTCGCGCACGTGACCGGCAGCCAGGTCGAAAGGGCCTATCGGCGCACTGACGCCCTCGAGCGCCGAAGGAAGCTGATGGCCGCATGGGAGGCGTACGCGGCCGGATGATGGGAGCCATTGTGTAGGGCCGGCAGGTGTCCCGCTGATGCCCGCTCTGTACCCCTCGGTGGGACACCTCGACGCCGCATTAAGCGATTGTAATGGCGATGTTTAATCGATGCGCCCGCTCCAGTGTCCCGCTGTCCCAGGGTCTAGGGCTGGGACGGTGGGACAAAGCTCGCTGGGTCTACTCCGAATCTGCTTAAGGTGGACAGAAGCCGGCTCGAACTTCGGCCATTTAGGGAGCTCCTGAGATGGAGACTTCTGAAACTGATACGCGCCTGACGATCAGGGATCGGGTGTCGATCGCGCTTGGGAACGCCATCGTCTATGGCGGCGGGGTCGCGATCTTGTGCGCGGGGGTCTTCGCCTTAGAGACGTTCGCGGGTATCAAAGTGCGCGGCGACGCACCGTTCCGATGGGGGGAGTCTGCTCTGCTGATAGCTGGTGTCGCTGTCTACTTCTGGTTGATCTTTCAGAGCCAGCGCATCACCAAGCTCGAGGACGAGAACAAGAAGCAGGCGCACATCAACAAGGACTTGCGGTACCGATTGAAAAAGCTGGAGGACGGCTCTTTCAGCATGGACCGGTTCGTGCGTGGCATGCATCCGAATTGGCAGTACCAGGCCTTGCGCGAGCGCCTCGCTGACGAAAGGCTATCGGGCCAGTATCTTCAAGAATTGAACCGGCAGGCCTCGTCGGGCCCTGCACCGCGAGGGACGGATCCTGCGCTTGATGGCGTGGGCGACTCCGCGTCTAAAATAGACAGATAGAGGTGCCGCAGCATCACGACCGGGTCCGCGCCCGTCCAGTAATTGCCAGTTGAAACTGGTCGGCCACTTAGTGAGCCGTCACGTCGATGGCATTGGTCTCTCTGGCCTCACGATCGGCGCGGAGGGCTTCGACAATCATCGACGATAGGGCATTGAAATCTTCCTCGCACATGCCCTCGCACTGGCACTCGCGGACGTGCTTCGGCAGCAGGCTCGCCACGAGTTTCAGGTACTCGAGCGGCTGTTCGGTCGCGACCCTGCGAATGGTGTCGCGGCCACTCTCTTCCCAAACCGTAAGCATGTCCGCGAGGAAGGCCTCGCTCAGCTTGTGCCTAGAGCCTTTGGGCCGGCCGCGCGGGTTCCGGACCTCGCCGCGCTTCGGCGGCTTGAGGCCGACAAGTCGAGATGGCGGATAGGCCGCCTTACGCTGTTCTGACGTATTTATTGATACGTCGACCGCCCGTCGGCTCGCTGGACGTGGCTTGCTGGTGATCATGCCGGAATAGCCTCTGGTGAGGTCCAAGCGCTCAGATCCCGCTCGAAGCGCTCGAGATCGTATCCATAAGGTCTGCGGTAGTGGGCGAGGATAACTTCGGAAAGCGACGCCCTTGCCGTGAGGCGAACGCCGCGCTGGCGGATGAAGCCGGCGGTGCGCTCGCCGCCCAGGCTCGCCAGTGAGATCACGATCAGCGCTCTCTGCCAGTCCATGACGGCTCTCCGCTCAGTGACGCATCGCCGGCTCGTTGGCCGCGTCGGCCTTTCTCTCGAGCTCTTCGAGGGCCTGCTCGTGGTTCAGAGTCATCTCGCCGGAGTGCTCGACGGCAGCGAGGCGCGGATGGACGTAGGCTGCTGCAGCAACCGCCATGGCATCGCGACGCGCGCTGGGGGCGGTTTCATCGCGCATGACGCGGAGCATGTAGTCGAGAGGTGCCTCGCCGCTGATGAGTGCCTGATCGGCAACTTGGCGGGCGAGTGCAGTCCGCTTGCCAGTTGAGCCCTTTTTCCTTCCGGCACCCTGTCTACTGCCGCCGCGTGCCATGTCTGAATCCTTTGATTGACTATTCAAACAATCAAACGGCGCGCTCAGTGCGGCCGGTCCGTCAGCGCTGGCGTTGCAATTGGCGCCCGATGCTTCGGAAGCCCTCGGCTGTTCCCGTCGATCGATTTGAGGAAGGCTTTGAGCATATCGGCGAACATGTCGCCCGGGTCGACTGTGAGCGCTTGAGGCGCTTTCCCATATGCCCGGTCCAGCACCTCTTTGCAGGCCGCGACGCGCGCCGCTTCGCTCTCTGCGTTCGTGGCGATCCGGACCAGCTCGGCGATCATCGCCGGTCCGTGCTTCTGAGCAGCGGCCTTGATGTCTGAGGTCGCCTTGTTGGGCACACCCTTCTGCCGGCCAGATCCACTGCGCTTGCCGCCGCTCTTTCCCTTGGCGCCTGCCATTTGATTTCGCCCTCTAGTTTTTCAAATGGGTGCTGCTGTTGGAATCCGTGGCCCATCTGAACTCAATGACCTGCCGGATTGGTTCTTCGCCGTCGTCGCCCGTGAGAGCCTGAGGCGCTTTGCCGTACGCGCGATCGAGGATCTCTTTGGCGGCTGCAACTTGAGCGGCTTCGCTCTCGGCGTTCATCATCAGATGTGCGAGGCGATCTATGGCGGCCGCGCCATGCTTGCGCGCTGCGGCCTTGATCTCGGCCGTGGACTTATTCGGCGAGCCTTTCTTGCGGCCCGAACCGGCTCTCCTGCCACCGCTGCCGCTGCGCCCCGCGACGCCTGCCATTTTGATATCCGCTTCTATTCTTTCAAAATGCCTCAGCGAGGCTTATCAGATTTGCTGCAACCTCGGGGAGTGCCATCATCGACATTTCCACCGTAGCGCATCTATCTCCCCCCGTGTGTTGCTCCCTCGACTCGCTAACAGCCCGATCGCGCTAATCGCGCGGCGATCCACCTGCTGGTGCGCCCGGTTATCCACAGCTGCGTCCGGAACGCGAGAGGATCCGGTCGGTTGAACCGGTGACTCAGTGGATCTAAGCTTCGAACCGTACGAGTTCGCCATGTCGGGCATTCGCGCTTCCATTGCGGTGTTTACGGGCCTTGCGGCGCTCTTAATGGGGGGCGCACTTTTCGTGACGTACGAGCCTCATCCACCGTCGGCAGCAATCCATGGAGCGGTTCGCGAGAGTGGGGTTTATGGGGACGAGATTGCCGCTGGCCCTTCCCTAGCTCCCGAATCGAGAGCTCATTAGCAGCGTGAAATCCAACGCTGCCTTGAGCTGAAGAGATGACGGGATTTGCCCTTTTGGCACTGTCGCAGGCGATCTTGCGGCTGAGCCTTTGGCGCGCGATGATTATCATCACGACGCTGTACGCTTGGCTTACCGTCCCGATCGTGGCGTTGTCCTCGGGCTCCTATTTCGGCGTCTGGCTGGCAGTTAATATCGCCGTCCTCTACAGCCTGCTCGCGATTTATCCGTCAAAGGCCATCCGCTTGTTCGCGTTTGTCTTGCCTGTCGCTTCGTCGGTCGCCCTTGCGACAGGTGCGCTAATGGTGCTGCCGGTCGGTTCAGTCCTCGCCTATGTTTTCGCGATGCACTCGCTCATTCTGATCTCGTCAACGATGGCGGTCGCCGGCGCTGCAATAGCGTTGGAACCAAGGTCTGTCGAGACCAGTCCTCACGCAAAAAATCGTGCGATCTGATGCAGCAGTCGCAGCAGGTAACTCAGCTCCTCAACAGCTTGCGGAAATGTTTGGTAGAAGCGCCGCAGAGCGGCGCACGAACCAGACGTAGTCTGGCTAGTTAAGCCATTGGGCCAGTATTGTTGGCGCTATGCCTAGCGTCGTGCCGGCGACGATGAACGTTATGCAACTGCAGCAGAATGCCACCGTCAGCGAGGTAGTGAACCATCCACTGCGAGAGTTCCGGAAGTTGTCGAGCTGCCACTTTGCAAACTCCGCGCGGACCTTCAGTTCTTCCGTACCGTGTGCCTTTGCATGACGAACTTGAGCGCGTCTTGCGATTTTTGCTGTCGCTGCAGCGTCTTCTTTATCAGCTCGTGCCTTCAGCTCTTCGATAAATTTCTCGAGGAATTCCGTGTCAACTTCGTCGATGCTCTCGCCCGCGTCGAGCCGCGCAAGGAGATTCGTTGCGCGCTGGACACGCCGGTCTTGAGCAGCAAGGCCTTGCGACACGGCATCTGCAAGGAGACCCGCCGAAGCCAATACTGCGCCCGGATGGCCTCCAATAATGTAGCTGCGACCTGAGTTGCTCCAGATTGTGCCTGTCATCGCTCAGTCCTTTCTGTCCTTACAATGTGCTGTGAGTAAACGGTAACTGTAATCAATGTCGTTACGATGAGCACTGCACCACCGAGTCTTGCGCTGTCGTTCGGGTCGCTAATTTCCGCTGGTATGTCGAGGATGAAGGCTGCGCCGAAGCATAGTGCCACTGTGAGCACGAGATATAGGAACGCTGCCGCTAATGACATCTCGAAGCGATAGACGTGCTGAGAGCTGGAGAACGGCGCGCTGCTTTCCTTAAGCTGTTCGAGTGTGAGCGGCACTACATCCGGATCGGGAATAGCAGGCGGCCGATCATACTTGTCCTGCATGCTCAGGAGGAAGTAGAGTTCGGAAGGGCGGAGATGCTCACCGGAGGCGTGGCGCCTTTCCAGCGCGTACATGCGCCGCTTATTTTCTTCCTCGGCAATCTGTTTGGCTTCCCTGAGGCGACCGTATTCATTAACGACAACTTGCGTGGCGAGGCCAAAATCTCGCAAAGACATCGAAAACTCCCACTGACTGAACCGCGGAATACCAAGAAGCGGAGCGTAGGGGGGAGAGGTAACAGATCAGTAAAGTCGACGGCGCCGAGCAGATCGAGTTCTGAAGCTATGAGACCAAGCCCACGCGATCGATGGCAGACGCCGCCACGGCCAGTATCATGGTGGCTTCTACTGGCACTGGTGTTTCTGCTTTCGATCGCAGTGGGGGCTTGGGGAGCGTCATGGCTCACCGGCGCGCCGTGAGCTCTGACCAAACTCACCAGATCCCGCACCAATAGATCTTCGATATTCGCTTGCCCCAAGCGTATCGGACAGCGAGGCTTTGCGAGAGCAGATGCTTGCCGGCATCCTTGCCGCCGACCGAAAGCCTGACGAGAGGCCGCCCGAAGACATCGCGGCGGCCGGAGTAGAGCACAGTGACCAGACGGCCGAACATGAAGTCGCTCAGTTCGTTTCTGGCGGCGACGCCCGCCTGGTACTCCGCAGGGCAGCGCGGTGTTGAGATCTCGGGAGCATCAATCACGAGTAGCCGCAGGCGCTCGCCGCGGAAGCGCACGGTGTCGCCATCAATCACTTGGAATGCGCCAGAGGTGGCCGAGACGGTGGATGCGGTAGTTCCAGGGCGCTCTTCCACGATGAGGTAGGCGCCGCCGGCAAGCGCCATGAGCAGGAGCACGGGTGCGATCATGCGTGCGTGCTGAATGCCGCGACGGAGTTTCGTTCTCCGCTGCTGCGCCTTCACCGCCCAGCCATGCCGCATCAACCGATCTGGCACGTACGCTGCTCCAAGAAATGGGAGATCCTAACGAACTCTGCCTATCGGGCCGTTAACGTCTCTTCGACTGCTGAGCCTTCCACTTCTTGAATGCTGCCTTCTGGCGCTCGCGCTCTGCTTCTTGAGCGAGATACTCGCGGGCGCGCTTATCCTTGCCCTTTTGTGTGAGGCGAGCGCCGGCACATCTGAGTCCCGGAGGATACCGCCCACCAAAATCGACAAGCTTTGCGGGAGCGCCGGGCCGTTTTCGCAAGTACGCCCGCAACTGGCCGCTCTCATAGAGCTTTCTCAATCTCCTTCTTAGTAGTGATACGGCATGAGCGGTGCGCTTTGATTTCAAGCGGTAGCTGCGCGCGGGGGCGTGATCATGGAGGAGCTCATATACATCAGCGTAACACCACCACGGCTTCTGCGCGGCGATACCCATCTTCCTTGCTTTCGCCGTCACGGACTTAGCCGTTCTTCCAAAACGCTGAGCCAGAACTGAACATCCAAGTGCTCTGTAGTGAGTCCTCAACACCGCTTCTTCCTGCTTGCTCCATCTAATTTCGAACTGCTGCTTACCTTTGAGCGAATTTCCGTTGGTTGCGCCTAGCTTGTAGAGCTTGTTGCTCACCTGCTTGGGTGTTCGACCGAGAAGGGAAGCGCATTGAGCATAGGTCTTGCCGCGCTTGCGAGCAGATAGCAGACGCGCGGTTTCCCGCGCTGTCCACCTACGAGGGCGCGATTTGTGCTCCCTGACCATCCAGCTCCGCCCAGCGCCATCCCGAGCGCGAAGTATTGCGGGCAGCCATTGGGGAAGCCTTAAGCCCGCACATGGAACGCAACGGTCGAGACCTGCACAAGTTCGGCCGAGGGGCTCATGCCCTCAAGCGCTTCCGCAATTCGCGCAGCTCATCGCGGAGCATCGTGAAGCTGATGGCCACGTGATTGGCCGCTTCGGGGTAGACATGACGCCGCTCATTCATGTAGTCGGCCGCGTCGATGAGCAGGGCGAGCCGATTAAAGCCATCAGCGTGTTGCTCAACCCATTGAATGGCTGCGACGACTGGCCCCTTGCATGTGCGCCATCGCGCGGCCCGAGACATCAAGCGCAAGCCGTCGTCGTCGCGGACGAGAATGCGCCGATGTGTGAACTGAGGCGTTACCGCTGTGAGCGTCTTAGTCTTGCGGGGCTTGCGAGTGGACTTCCTGCGAATGGATTTCATGGCCCCATGTCCTCCCCGTAGAGAGCGAAGCGGAGCTTCGGCAACTGTTCGCGGCATAGCTCGGTCAAGGTGATTAGGTGACCATTGGGCTGCGGGTCGAGCTGTCGAGCCATCGTGTCGAGCAACGCCTCCAGCTTGAATATGTATTCGTTGGCGTCGTAGGCCGCACCGAACACGCCATCGATCTTATCTGACTCGTGACGGGTATTCGGCATGAGCACCGGCCGACGATCTTGAAGGCTCGCGAGTGTTTCCTCGATCTCGGCCAGGATGGCGCCGAGTTGCGCCGAAGCGGGCCGTGAGAGTTCCGCTTCATGCTTCAGGAGGAGATTGGCTGCCGTGGCCGACCGTCGGAGCCTGTCGACGTCGGCGACGTAAGTCTCGAGCTGTTCTTTCCGGGCCGAGGGCGGCAGCGGGGAAGGGAGTTCAATTGTCAACATGGCGGGGGCCTCCCGGGAACAGCGTTGCACGAAGTTTGGCCGTCTTGGCGACGGTCATCGCGATGACCGGCTCAAGAGCGCCGAGGCACTTGCGGGTGTCCTGGAGGGTGTCGGCTTCATGGAAGGTGCCGTGGATGATTTCCATGGCATCCAGGAGCTGCTCGATGCTCAGCACCACGCTCTCGGTTTGGATCGCGTCGAACGTGCGACCGCCTGTAAGGCTTGCGGTTGGAGTTTCATCGAGGGATGCCCGGAGCTGAGCAGCGAGACCGGGGGAAGTCTCGTGCTCGCTCGGGGGGGCGATTGGCTCGGACTGAGCAACCGCCAGGAAAGGAGCCGGCCGAGGCACTGGGTCGGCATTCTGGGGGGAGGACCGGGAACATTGAAGGCACATGGGAACGCTCCACTGACGCTTACTTAAAACGCTTGATCTGTCGATATACGAAAGTTAAGCAAGTTTCAAGGCTCTTCCCGTAAACGCTATATCTGGCGCTAAGTGCCATGTTCTGATAGATGGTTGCATATGATCACCCCCGCCCAGTGCCGCGCGGCCCGCGGTCTTGTTAGTTGGTCGCAGCTTGAGCTGGCGACTAAGTCTGAGGTTAGCGTCGTGACGATCCGCAACTTCGAGAAGGGGGAGACGGAGCCGCGGTCATCCACTTTGAAGGTGATTAGACAGACGCTTGAGGCCGCCGGCGTCCTGTTCGTCGACGAGAACGGGGCCGGGCCCGGGGTCAGGCTGCGCGATAAGACTGCCAAGAAACGAAAGGACTGAGCCGCGCGTAGTTGTCGTGAACTAGAGAGGCTGAAGGTCCGCACTCACGCAAGATGCAGCGCATTCGAAAGTCGATCATCATCACGGACGAGGCTGTTGCAGCCATTCGAGACGCCCTTGGGCCCGGGGTCGTCAATACCGAACGGCTACCTGACGGCACGCACCGCGTATACGTGACCGATGAAGCTTTCAGCGAACTTCACGCCGACAAACATCCTCACGAGACAATCAGCGATCTCGTGATCCGAGAGATTGCTCGGCTCGCCAATCGCCTGCACTAAGTTGCACTCCCCCAAGGCGCCTGGTTTCAGCCGATAAGAACCGGCTATCGATGAGCCAGGGAATGTCCCAGCGCTGGGGTCCAGCGCGGGAGAGTGGGGCAGCAGCGCTCAATCAGGCCTGTCGAGGGGAGAGTCCGCGAGGCCCGCAATCGCCCTCGCGATTGCCCGCGCTTCGGCCCACGTCATGTGGCCGAGGAGGTGCCGGCGCGTCTCCATGTCCTCGGCGAAGATCTGCGCGACCTGGCGGCCGCAGCGCGTGCGCACGATCATGCTCTCGCGCGCCTCCTCAATGATCCAGGGGCCGGGATAGCGCTCGCGGATGGATTTCATCTGCGATTGAGCTCCTCGAATATGATCTCCCCGACGTGCTTCAGCGCGCCGTCCTGCGTCGGAGCCCGAGACACCGCCCCATCACTCCTCGCCACGATGTAGGTCCCGCGGTCGACCTGTACGGATGCAATCACCCTGCCGCCGACGCTAACTTCGGCGACCGCACCCCTCTGCGCCGCATCGATCGATACTTGCGTTCCGGCGATTTCCAAGCCGTCGTCGAGTAGTGCATTGCGGAGTTCGATGTCGCGCGCCGCCCGCTGCCTCGCTTCGGCATGCTTCTGGCCAAGTTTCTCCTCGATCGACGCCTTCATTCCCTCGAGTACGCCCATGGCGTTGTTCCTCTTGCGTTACGATGTGTGAAAATCGGACGCTGCCCCGCCGCCCGCGACGTTCATATCGGTGGCCAGCGTACTGCATACAAGGGCGCCCATGGCCATCCGTTTTGGCACGCCGTCTGCCCTGATCCTCCGCCGCGCACGTCGCGTCGGTGCGCGCTCCTCAAGCAAGTTAGAGGACGAGCCGTACCTTCAAATCATCAGCATTCGCGAGCGCGTGCTCGACCAGCGCCTCGGCCAGTGCAAGCCGAGCGCACGCAGAAAGCGTTGCTCAAGATCGAGGGCAAGCGCCTCAGGTATCGGCGGACTGACTAAGCCCAAGACGCGTGGGTAGTGAGTTGCGCGCACGCTCAGAAAAACGCGATCCAAGATCTGGTGGCGTGGCGCATCGGCAACCCCAATAGATCGTGACGAGTGCTCTCGAATCACCGACATTGAGGGCGATGTCTTGATCGTCAAGACATTGAGGCCCCCCGCGCTACCAACACGGGAGGCCTCGAATGGAAACCGCCATGAGGGGGCGGCAGGTGTCATGACAGAGCCATTAGGGTACTGCGCCGGACATTTTGTCAACCTCCTCAAGGCACGTCTTGAGGACAAAATTGAATGAGCGCTTACGTCGATCTTCCCGGCATCTCGGGACGAACCTACCGATATTGGTTCATCGATCCCGCGACAGAAACTATCAAGGGTGAAGGCGGTAATTACGGCTTCGTCGCCGTTCTCGACGACGGCACGGTTGTGCCTGCGTATCTCGGGGAAACGAACGACCTCAGCAGTCGCTTGCCCGCTCACGAGAAGCGCGGAGCGGCTTATCTCCTCGGCGCTATTCGCGTGGTGGCGCACACCACGCCAGCCGGAGCTTCGGCTCGGCACGCGGAGGAGGCGGATCTGATTGCCTTCTACAATCCGCCGCTGAACCAGCAGTTGCGCACGATCGGCTAACGATCGGGCAATTTGGGTCGGCATCGGTTTCGGCCGTGCCGACCTGAATGCGAACTCCGCGCACGCGCCGAATCAAGCGAGCGTTCGCTTCCCTGATTGCTGGGCGGAAGGGCACGATGTTGCGTTCACTGGCCATGATGGAACTCAACGCGATTCCGTCCTAAGAGTTTCCTAACCGCCCCAATGAGCCGATTCCCAACCTAGCAGTGGCCAAGCTCCTTCTCATCGGCGGGCGGGAGAAATCGAGCCATGATCACCAACAACGATTCGCAGGAGGGCCTTTTCATGACTGAAGATTCGTTGAACGATGATGATGGAGTTGCATCCGCGGCCAAACCCCAGAGCGAGGATTGGCTGCTCGGGCAGATCGTAAGCGTACTCATAAATGGCGGCCTGCAGATCCCGGTGACCCTTACCATCGGGGGCTCGATAGTCACTGGTACGATGATCAGCGGATACGCTTACTTCGAGGAACTGGCTAAGACGTTCGAGAGCGCACCGACAACCATCCCCAGCCTCAGAGATAGCATCGCTGGACTTATGCGTGGGTACACAGCGATTTACCCGGATAACCCAGCAAAGGAAAGTGGCCCGGATCCGTTCATTCATCTCAAGAACGCAGAGTTCTGGGCTCCCGGTCAAAGCCCGCTTGCTGCAGGCAAGGAAGTGCTTTGGCGCGGTCGGCTCTCTTCCGTCGACGGCTTCTCAATAGGGCGCTTTGAAGAGGGGTGAACATCGATTAGGCCGAAAAGGCAACTTTACTTGGCGTTCCAGTTGTTCAGCATGTGGCGCTCGGTCTCAGTCAAACGCCCCTTGCGCAGGCCGAAGCGCCCCGTGCTCGAGCGCGCCTCCTGGCCGGCGTCGTGCCACTCATAGAACGTCGCGATCACCGCGCACGTCAGCATGATCGCCGCCTCCGCGGCGCCGGCAGCACGGCGACCGTCCAGGCGGCCGCAGTACACCTTGCCGAACTCGACCATGGTCATCGGCACCTCACGACCAGGCGGCGGCTTCGGCACGTCTTGTCGCTGCGCGGGGGCGCAAGGGCGAATGAAGCCGCCGACGGTGCCACGGTTACGCATGACTAAAGATGCCGAAGAACATGCTGCAGCTAGGGCGCGTGTGTTCGCGAGCTCGCCGACGCGCTGGGCTACTTGCCCGGCCATGGCTTCAGCTCAATGCCCTCAGCAATGGCCCTCATGAGACACCGGACCGCGAGCGTTGGAATCGCCGGTTCGCCTAGGCCTCTCACCTCACCTGCATCGAAATTGATGATCATCGACCGCGAGAGGCCGAGCGCCTCCGCTGCCTGCTCTTGAGTAAAGCCAACTTGACGCCGCCAGCGCTTGAATGGGGTCTCTTTAGCCATGCCGGCTAATAGCATGGCCTGTGGAAATGTGCAATCGTTGCTCTTTGTTCTTGAATGAGCAATAATTGCGCATTATAAGGGTTATGGGACGAGCGGATTGAGCCCCGCCCGTCCCGATCAACCTCCAAGCCCGTAAAGCGATCGGAGATCGACCATGCGTGAAGCATATCACGGCCTTAGCGCCGACGACTATATCCGCCGTATCGACCGCACCATTTTGGCGGTGGGCTCGATCGTCGTGGCGATCGTCGTAGCCCTCATCCTCCAAATCCCCTGACGCAGCGGTGCGGGCATCCCAGAGGTGCCCAATCCCCTGCACCAGCAGGCGGCCCGGCCAGGTGCGTCAACACCCGGCCGAGCCTGATCAACCTCCACCGTCGCTAAACCATGGAGATCGACTATGCATTCGCCTAGCATTCCTGGGCGCGGGCTCGCAATCCTCGCGGGCATCGCGCTCTATATCGGCAGCCTCTCCGCACTCTTCGGCGAGGATCTGCTTGCTCCCTACAACTGGACTGCGAAGCACTACGAAGTTCTCGTTGCCTCTGTCGGCACCATGGCCTTCGGACTGTTGTTCAAATACTCGAAGCGGGCCCGCATGTGGCTTGCAGCCGCCGGCTTTGCCGGGCTGTTCGTCGCCGGCACCTGCCTCGTGGTCTACAAGTCGATCGGCCGCCAAGCGACTGCCATCACTACGCAGTCGACATCGGCCGAGGATACGAACGCCCTTATCGCCGCAAAGATGACTGACTTGGCGACCTCAAAACAGCGCCTCGAGGACGCCGAGAGGGAAGTCGACTACGAGCAGAAGGGCCGGCCAGATAAGAGGACTGGCAAGCCCACCGTGAAGCCCGGATGCGGCGATCGCTGCAAGGACTGGAAACGGCGGGCCGATGAAGTCCGCAGCCGCGTCAAGGAGCTCGAGAGCGACATCAGGGCAATCGGCCCCCGGCAAGTCGCCGCCCCGGAGGCCGAGACCTTCGCCCAGATCATGGCCATCATCTTTGGATGGCCGGCAGCCGCGGTGAAGGTGCTTGCTGTCCTGCTCTTCCCGATCGCCTGGACGCTGTTCCTCGAGTTTGGGTCGATCTGGTGCTTCGAGTACGGGTTCGGCTTCAGCAAGTATCCGCCGACGGCAAAGAACGATGTTGCCGGCAAGCTTGCCGAGATCGCAAGTTTGCCGCCGAGCGATCCGCCGAAAGGTGGCTGGCAAACTTCATCCTTGCCGGCAAACATCAAGGTGCGCTCGACGGCAAGCAATGTCATCTACTTGCCGGGCAAACATCCGGTTATCTCGGCGCTGGAGATTGCCGGCAAACATCTCAGCAACGAAGAGCTTGCCAAGGCCATGGGTTGTTGCGGCGGCGAGGCAAGCAAACGGCGCCGCGAAGTTTCCGGCTTGCTCGACCAGTACCGGCAAGGTCACTGCATCATGGTCGGGCTCAAGACTTGGGATCGCGCCAGTGCCTGACCCGATCTAGCAATGCAGACGCACGTTGATAAAGCCCCGGCTCGCAATCCGCCGGGGCTTTCGCCTGTGCGGTTGGCGACTACCAGACCCGGTGGTCCGAGAACATGTGACCGCAGGTGCACTTCATCGACCCAACTGATTCGGCCTCAAATCCGGGGCAGTGATCTTGGTCCCCTAGTGTGCACGTGCCAAATGGATCAGGTGGGAATGCTTTCAGGCGCTCTCGCGTCCCCTCGACAATGCGGGCCATCTGCTGCCCAGCCTCTTCAATGATCTTTTGCTGCTCGGGTGTGCGCCCATAGCTCATGGGATCCTCCATCGTTGATGGCACCCATTCGGAGCATGCGAGGCGTCAAGCGATCGTCATTAGTGGGGTGGTGGAAGGCTAGGATCGATAGCTTGGTTTTGCACGTCTTCGGTGGGGAAAGTACGAAGCGCCGGCGCGAGGTTGCCGACATTATTGACGAGACCGTTGCTGGCAAGTTCGTCCTGATCGGGCTGAAGTCGTGGGGGCAAGCAATGGCGTGAATTGCTATGTACGTTTTCCACCTGAGCCCGATTTCCCCAAGGAAGTCGGGGATCGTTCTTCCTCTGATCCTAGAGATATATCCGAGCACTTGTCTCGGAGCTGGTACAGTTTGCTCGGTGACTGCGGCTAGGGTGTCGTCAACGTCAAAGGTAGTCGGCCCGAATGCGGAAGAATAGAATGAGCCGGCCATGGTCAGCTAAAGGCGGCCTCACAGGCTTCCACCGTGCTCGAGAACCCTTTCGGGTAATATTCGACCTCGTAGATGGCGGCGTCCAAGAGGCGCTGCTCAGCCAAAGTTTCCTCAGTCTCAAATGCCACGGTCGCATCACGCACGATGATGTGCTGACGATCCCAATCGGTCTTGAGCATCTCTCTGAAACCGGAGGGCTTCGACATCAGGCAAAGATTGGTCGCGTAGCCGCCCCAAAAGATCGTGCGCACGTTGTTCGCTATGAGCCTCTGGTTAAGATCCTGGGTGCCGCCGCCGGACTGATCCCACGGGATGAGGTTATCGTGTGGCCCCCAGCCGGACAGCACGGCCGGGTGCATTTCAAGGCCAGTCGGATCATAGAAGATCGGTCGCCCTGCCCTGCGGAATGTCTCGATCAGACGCACCAGATACGGAATATTTGCGCCCGCCCTCGCAAGCCATCCCTCGTTGGGATGGTGAGCCCATGGATCTATGACGACGAGCGCGGATTGGCTCTTGAGAAATTCCACTGTGACATCACGCCGGCGGCTGTTCCCCATCTCCGAAGAGCCGGGACCGGCGGTCATTTCCCAGGTTCGGGCTAAGAGCAACGCCATGTGATCCCGCTCTCAGAGACGGTCCCCCGTCAGGGGCAAGCTCGCCCCTCTCAAATTGGAGGATAGAGGCGTGGGTTGAGCCAAGACTGAATGCCATCAACGAAACTTACGCGGCCATAATGGGTTTGGTTCTCGGCGTGGAAGCGGAAAGAGTGAACACAGTGCCATCCTGCATCTGTTAGCGACGCATAAATTCGATCTTCGATATCATTTCCGTGCGTGCCAATGTGTAGTCGACGCACGCGTTTATTAATTAGAGGAATCGAGGCCTCAATGATTTCCGCCTCTGCACCCTGTACATCCATATCCACGAGGTCATAACAGGGTTCATCGCCGAGAGCATCCGCCAGCGTGATGGCGCTAACGCCTATCACTTCGCTCTCAGGCCAGTCTTGTGAGACGAAACCATTTGGCACAATGGCTTGACCGTACCACTCCTTTGGATGTCCTATAACAAACGAGACCTCACCTCCAGACGCATTGATTGCGTGTGGCAGGAGGCGATGCTTGTTAGGGTCGAGACCATTTTCCGAGAAATGCTGAAGCATCATCGCAAAGTGATTCGGCTCGGCCTCAACAGCTGTAAGTTTAACCTCCAGATCGCGGCGAAAGCGTCGAATCGTGCAGGCTGCAGCAACGCTCCAGCGCCCGTGGCCGGCTCCGATCTCTGCCATAACGAAGTGGTCTTTCGCATCCCTCACGGCCTCGAGTAGATCAATCCATTCGAAGATCTCCTCTTCAATTCTTGGTGGCTCTTGTTTGACCACGTAAGAAGCGGCCGCCACATCTTTGTTTGCGAGCATCGAATTGTGTATAAGAGAGCCGGCATACGTATGCGTAAAGCCAGCCGGAACTATCCCACTCCAACCTGGGTAGCGTAGAAAGATAGGATGGCTAGTAGCCGGAATAAAAGAGTTTTCCTTGAGAACCTCGGGCTCTTGCGCAATTTCGGCGCGGCGACGGCGAAATGCGTAAAGTGCAGAAACAATCGCCTTCTGCATATCCAACAACCTCCTCGCTAAAGGCTCGGAATTCAAGGCCCAGTGCATTAGTAGCAATATCGTCGACCACTTCCATGCACACTGCGTGGTTAGGGCGCGTCAGATCGCCCTCTCGGACTATTTGCTGACATCACTGTCAGGTGTTGTCGACGGGCAGTCGACGCTACCCCCAGATTTCTCCCTTAACGGAAGACGTTGTCGCCGACGATATGCTGACTAGATGATCGCTAATGAGCTCCGTCGACAATCGGGATTGGGCAACGTCCACCCGAGAAGCATCCTGCGATTTTGGGCTTGAGAATACTGCCAAACATCTGAGCAACGAAGGGCCCGCCAAGCCATGGTCTGCTGATGGCGAGGAGGCATGCAAACCTCGCCATGAGATTGCTGACCTTCGCGATAAGCATCGGCAAGGTCAACTGCAACATGGTCGGCTGATGAGTTGGCAGCGCGCAACGGCCCTGATTCATATGCATCCGCAAACTATGCCCCGCGCAGTCGATCGGGCCTTTTCTTTGAGCAGACTGATTTGGCGACGGCAGCTCGCCATTGGGTCAGCTCGGCTAACCATGCTTCGCTCGAACTATCGCTGGGTGCCCTCCAGTCTCCACGAGGCGAGAGCGAGCCACCTGAGCTAACTTTTGGCCCGTTCGGAAGCGCAGAACGCTTGAATTGGCTCTTTTCAAAGAACCGCCGCACAAAAACATCCAGCCACTTTACGATAGCGTCTAGATCGTAGGCGTGACGCGCCTCGCACGGTAGGCTAGCTGGCCACTCACCCTTGTCGACGCTTCCCCACGCATGAAGAGCGAGAAATGCGATTTTGCTCGGCCGGAAGCCGTGGCGGGTGCAGTAGTAGAGATAGAAGTCCTGGAGTTCATACGGCCCGACAATGTCCTCAGTCCGTTGAACGCTGTCAGGCAAGTCGGCGGGTAACAGTTCGGGAGAGATCTCTGTGCTCAAGATATCTAGTAGAACTGCATTGCTGTCTGCATCATAAAGGCTCTCTGCCACGACCCACCTTATGAGATGCTGGATAAGCGTTTTGGGGACCGACGAGTTCACATTGTAGTGTGACATCTGATCGCCAACGCCATACGTGCACCAGCCAAGTGCGATCTCGGAGAGGTCTCCAGTCCCGAGAACCAAAGCGCTTCTATGATTTGCAAGTCGAAAGAGCAGCGACGTCCGCGCTCCGGCTTGCACATTCTCGAAAGTCACATCGTATGCGGGCACGCCCTCCCAGAAGGGATGTCCTATGTCCTTCAGCATCTGCAGGCACGCTGGTGTGACGTCGATTTCGTCAGCGGACACGCCGAGTGCGCGCATTAAACTCCAAGCGTTTCGCTTAGTTCGGTCGGTGGTCCCGAAAGCAGGCAGCGTGTAGGCAAGTATGTTCTCGCGGGGTAATTCTAGCGCGTCCATCGCGCGCGTGGCTACAATGAGTGCGTGCGTCGAATCCAGGCCTCCCGACAGTCCGATGACAATGTGAGAGGTTCGTGTCGCCGATAGTCGCTGCCGCAGCCCATGAACCTGAATGTTGAATGCCTCAAAGCAGTGTTCACGCAATTTGCCCATATCCGCAGGCACAAATGGGAAGCGACTCACGGGGCGCAGAAGTCCTGTCGGATGCTCGCATTCCATCGAAAGTGAAAAGTGGATGCGCCGAAATTTATCTACGCCAACGGAATTTATAGCGGCGCAGTCAGCAAATGTGCCGTGGCGCATCCGCTCCTGTCGAATTAGCTCAAGATCGATATCGCATGTTACCGCTGAGCCTTCGGCTGCAAACCGCTCGCTCTCCCCCAAAAGCACGCCATTTTCATAGATCATCGCGTGGCCGTCCCACGCTAAATCCGTTGTAGATTCTCCAAGCCCTGCTGCCGAATAGATGTATGCGGACATACATCGACCGGAGTGGGCTTTGCATAACGCGTGCCGGTACTCCGATTTACCGATTGTTATGTTACTCGCAGAGAGATTCGCCACGACGGTCGCTCCCGAGAGAGCAGCGTGGGCACTAGGAGGGATCGGCACCCATACGTCCTCACATATCTCAACGCTCAAAACGAATTGAGGGAAGTCGCGAGCGGCGAACAGTAGATCGGTGCCGAATGGTGTATCGTGCCCGGCCAACGCAATCTGAAGCTGCGACATGGCAGCGCCAGATCTAAAGTGACGCGCTTCGTAGAACTCTCGATAGTTGGGAAGATAGGACTTCGGGACCACACCAAGTATGGTTCCTCGATGCATGACGACGGCGGCATTGTAGAGATGGCCACGGACTCTTATGGGGGCGCCGACCACGCAGATCGGTCGCAGCTCCCTGCTCCTTTCGGTAAGCGAAGCGATCGCAGCCTCAGTTGCATCTAACAAGGCATCTTGCAGGAGCAAATCATCGATAGAGTATCCCGTAAGGCTAAGTTCGGGAAATACGACGAGCGCTGCCCCTTGCTCATGAGCTGCCTTCCAGCCATCAAAAATCTTCGACGCGTTGCGATCCGGTTGAGCAAGTGACACAAGGGGGCTACGTGCCGCCACGCGCACCATCCCATAACTATAAATACTATCGAGAGGCGCGACGTCGCTTGCCATTAGCCACTCGAGTTTCCCACGCGCGAAACCATTACGCTTTTAATGCCGAATACATATCGACCACTCGTCCACACTCTCACTTCAATGCCCGTGGCCGCACTCGATACGAGGTCTTCTTCATGAACGTCGAATTCCAACGAGACATCTCGACTGCCAAAATTGCAGTTCAATATCGGCACAGCAGCCAGCTGACGCTCTGTATCCACGACCTCCGCAAATATATGGCTGCGACGGGGCTTCTTAGCGCGATACCGCCGCAAAGATTCTTTTGTGCTTAGAACTAGCCCCCTTAGGATCTCCCGCTGTCGGTGAAGTGAGGTTAGGGCCGCGCTACCCGCCTCAGACCCATTGGAGCCCAGGGTAACGAACTCCATGTGCACGCGGTATCGTCCCGGGAAGAGGCGCGCATATGGCCCATAAGCAATGAAGCCTGCCATATCCTTCGATGACCAGATGTCCGTTCCAACCTTCGTCCCTGCGGTTCCAACAAACATGCGCTGAAGCCAACTCTCCTTGTATGGTCTACCTTCAGTCCAGGGGCGCGGGCGGACGAAGCCATGACGGATGCGCGTGCTAAATGGCGTTTTGGTAGCACCAACAAACTCGGCGAATAGCCGCTCAAAGCGCGTGTGGATTGCGTTTACGCCCACGAAACGTCGTGGATCTTCACCCGCGGCAATCCGAGCTTGCTCCGCCAATACCAGCTTTACAAACGATGCCATTGTTCCGGAGGCTGCGGTCTGATTGCTCGGATCGTACGCAAACACGATCGCATCCGCTGTCTCGGCGATCTCCTCAGGCGATGAAATTCTAACGAGGTCCGAACTTTGGCCGAATTCTGCCGCGCGGTCATCACAAACAAGCAGAGGTTCACGGCCCAGGTCGTGCCAAAGTTCTGCAAATAGACTAAGCAGGTTCTCGCCTTGTCCTATCCACGCTAGGCGCACGGATGGTGGCGCACTCACAAAGATATCTGCAAGGAACGGAAGAATATGGCGCGGGTCGTAAGTCTCCGAGTCGAATGAACCCGGCAAATAGTCTGCGACGGTTGGCTGTTGCATTTCCTCTCGAATGACAGACCGTAGCGCCCGCAGGTACGCCGAGCCCGGAGCATCAGATAAGCGAAACTCCTCTATCTCGTCGTCAGGACACCCCCAAGAGGCCTCCTGTTCCCGAGCCTCCGCGCAGACCACCCGGTCCACAAATGCTACATGATCGTTTGAAACGCTGTCGTTTCGATGTGCCGGCGTGACTTGCCGAGTATGATCGCAATGGTAACCCAAGAGCTTAGAGGACAAGTCGCCCGTCGCTCCGTGGAGAAGATGTAGGCGCTTGGCCATATTAGAATCGACATGCCAACCAAGCAGCATAGCTTCGTCAAAGCCATGCAAACGGTGTAAATCCTCCCGCTCTATTAACTGAAAGTCGCCGGGTGCGTCGAAGCGAATAACAGGAATGCCGGTCACAATCTCATTCAGATGCGCATACTTGGACCAGTGCCGTATCGCTTGGATGGTTCCGTGGGCATCCTTGCGATCGAAGGTTTCCCAAAGCGTCTCCGGAATTTCGCATCTGGGAAGATGGTAGAACCCGCGCGGAAGCTCCGCCGCGATATCAGACAAAGAGCGATCTGTGTGGGGCACGAAAATCATGTCAGTGTTGGTCGACAGTATCCAGCGGTTGGCGTGATTTGACCGGCGAACGGCAATGTTGCGCGCAACGGGTTCGAGTGCGACTAGATGAGACTTATCGCGGAATCTTCGGTGTAGAGTGGGTCGAACACGCAGTATCCTGAGGCGTGCCTTGGCCGCCGCAGAAAGGGTGTCTAGAATAGCTTCAGGAAATGTTGGGTAGTCATCGGGTGTATTATAGTCGACGAACAATATCTCGTCGGTTGGGTCGCTCAATATGGCGGCAATGCAATTGAGGCTGAGGGCGGCGCGCTTGTGGAGATTGTAACCGTAATTGTCGTTCCGCCCATAGAGTATCACCGAGATCATTCGCACCTCGAGTCTAGATCGGCCTCGCATCAATAAGCATGTGCCAGCCAAATCGACGCTCCAGAGCTTCAAACATTGCCTTCGGCATCTCTTTAAACCACGGCTGTCTGTCGTATTCGTGGTTGATGTATTTCTCAATAACATACGGAAAAATATGGCTCTGCCGAACGTGTTCGAGCTGGAACTTCTCGGCTACGAGCGTCTCGACATCTTCCGGAGTATACGTGGTGGCGATCGGGCAGCCTGACTGCGCTTCGGGTTGATCCAAGCCAGCGTCGATCATCGCATCCTTCCAAGAATTCTTCGCATACAGCATGAAACGAAACAGGCCGTCGGATTTTATTACCTTTCGAATTTCCTCAACGACTGCCCTCTGGTTCGGCGTGTGATGGATCACGCCAAACGAGTAAACGAGATCAAAGGAATTTGGACTGAAAGTGCTGCCGAGAGTTTCCGCATTGCAAGACAGCAGTGTTCCGCTGAGATTGAATACTTCGAAGCGTTTGCGAGTGAGCGCGAGGCTAGCCTCTGACAGCTCAACGCCCGTGTAGTCAGCGCCGGCGCGCGCGAAGTTCACTGCATCCGTGCCTATCCCACACCCTACTTCGAGTACTCGCGCACCACGCCATCGATCAAATTCCGCAAAGCCTGGAATATGTGGCTCTACGAAATATTTGCGCGCCTCGACTTCATCAAAATACTCGCGTGTTCCAACGTCGAGTCGAGAATGGCGGATATTGCATGGTCTGCGGTCCCAATACTCTTGGACCTGCGCGATGGAGACATCTCGCATGGATTTTCTGAGCTCTATTGTTCAGTCGACAGCTATGCCGCCGGGGATCTGCTGCTGATCGGGGCTGGAGCGAACGTTTCGTTCCCACGCCCGAGAGTCACATAGGATGCAACGCTATCTTGAGCCTCTTTGGACAGCATACGCCAAGGGTCGATGACGGCGCGCCTTACGCCGTCGCTTGTTAGGTCAAGTGATGTAATGCCTCGCAGGTCTGCCCAAGGTGTCATTAGTACCACTGTGCTCGCCCGCTGGATCGCCTTCAGGACGTCCGAGTAGGCGGATACCGCATCCCCCAGAATTGCGCTAGCGGGCTCAAGTGCCTGAGCATCCCAAACAGCCACTTTGAAGCCGCACCGGGTGAGTTGCAACGCGAGCATGACGCCTTGCGAGGCCTCGACAACGACCGTGTCGGGCTTATATGAAAGACCTAAGATGGCGACGGTTTCGCCCTTCCCGGTATTCTCTTCAATAGCCTTACGCAAGCGCTCAAGTTGATAGTCATTGATGCTATCGGTTGCTTCCGCTAAGTCGGGGCGTGCTCCCAATAGATGAGCCAGCGCAGCGAAAGCCTTGTTGTCTCTGGGAAAGCAGGGCCCCCCGTATCCGATGGCGCTCTTTAGATACTTTCGACCAATCCGGCTGTCAGCTCCAACAGCTCTGTTCACGACGGCCGCATCGGCGCCTGGCAGGTGATCGCACATATCAGCAATCATATTTGCGTATGAAATCTTGGTCGTAACAAAGGTGTTGATGGATATCTTAGTCAGCTCCGCATTCACGAGCGACATGCGATGGATCTCTGGAGTACTCTCGGTGATGTCATTGTAAAGACTCTCGAGCATCTGGCCGGCGCGCGGGTCGGATTCTCCGATAAGGATCATATCGGGATTGAGCATGTCGCGGATAACCGAGCCAAGCGCGATAAACTCGGGATTATAGCAAAGGCCGATGTCGGAACCTACCTTGCGGCCTGACGCTTGCTCAAGCGCGCTGCGTATCTCTCCATCGGTCGAACCTGGAACTACGGTAGAAGTAATCGCCACTACGTGGTAGCCGGCTTTTTTTCGCAGCTCTCGACCAATCCGTCGGACGGCATCGAGCACGTAGGCATTGCTGAATAGATGATCACTTCCACTAGGGGTCGGCACAATTACAAACGTGATATCCGATTGAGAGATCGCAACTTCGTAATCTTGAGTGGCGCGAATTCGTTCCTGCCCTGATGTCAAGAACTCCTGCAGCATTGGTTCGGTTACCGGAGCTCGCCCTTCCGCCAGAGCCTCGACTAGCTTTGGATTCAGGTCGATCCCAATTACTTCATAACCTTTGTGTGCAAACACGGCTACCATGGGTGAGCCGAGTTTGCCCAGCCCAACGACCGAAAGTCGAGGCCTTGCTATCTGCATAATCTTCCTCATGTGTATAATAGATAAGTGAACCCGAATAATTACGCGGCGATAGCGTTGCGCATTGCCGAGATATCAACTTGTTGCGCTATCCACGGATACGTCTTGCGCAAGCCGGTAATGAGCGCCCCATCAGGTGCCCATCCAAATTTCGACCGGAATAGTTCATTGTCGGATCTCCGACCGCGAACTCCTAACGGGCCTGGTATGTGCCTAATCTTGATAGCTTTGCCAGAGATTTGGATGACAAGTTCGGCAAGCTTATTAATCGTCACCATTTCTTCGGAGCCAATATTTACAGGTCCTGCGAAATTTGAGCGAATCATCAACTGCGTGGCTCGGACGCAGTCATCAATATAGAGAAACGATCTCGTCTGGAGGCCATCGCCCCAAATCTCTATTTCTCCGCCCTCGCTCGCTTGCGCAACCTTGCGGCAAATTGCGGCGGGCGCCTTTTCGCGACCGCCGGTCCACGTGCCTTCGGGGCCGAAGATATTGTGGTAACGGGCCACCCTGCACTGCATTCCGTGGTTTCGATTATATGCTAGGTATAGCCTTTCAGAGAAGAGTTTCTCCCATCCGTACTCCGAGTCCGGAGCGGCAGGGTAGGCGCTGTCTTCCTTAGTTAGCGGGTTATCCGGGTCCTCTTGATTATGCTCCGGATATATGCACGCCGATGAAGAATAGAATATGCGCCTATTATTGCGCCGTAGGCACGCATCGAGCATGTTTAGGTTTATGGTGGCGGAATTATGCATTACATCGGCATCGTTCTCGCCGGTGAAAATATATCCGGCTCCACCCATATCTGCGGCGAGCTGATAAACCTCATCGAATCGACGGTCTACTGCTGAGCGACAGATGGCGGGATCGCGCAGATCAGCCATGATGAAGTCGTCAGCTTGGGTCTCGCTGAAATTTGGGAACTTTAGATCTATCCCTCGAACCCAATAGCCCTGTTGCTTCAGGCTATTTACAAGGTGGCTTCCGATAAATCCGCCGGCGCCGCAAACAAGCGCTGTTTTCATGAGACCCCCCACATGAAACTCGCAGCAAATCGCTGCACAATTTGTGAATCGCGGCCGCTTACCACAGCATTCTGCAGAGCGCGGCTGCACAGGTGGAGTTAGAGGATGCCATCATGCCTGGGCAGTCGCAAGCGTAGCGGCGAGTTATGTACGGCTGAGTGTGATCCGATGATCTCAGTTCCGTTGCCCGTCTCGCGACCAAGAGATCTCCCTCGCGAATCTCGACTCGATGACTGATGGTCGTAGCTGCGACTACGTTCAAGGCGGTTGACAACGCAGCGTGAGAACCAATGCGTTGCAGCCATTTGACCGCGTGTGTAACTGGTTGAGGCTCTTATGACGGGAGGGCGCACCAGTGAGGCAGCAAACACCGGGGCGTGAAGTCGCGCACAGTCGTCTTGATTTCAAAGCTTTCATGTTCCTCCAGAGTCTCCATCAAATGGGTGTTGGCGGCATGTGACTGAACGGCAACTATTACAGGAAAATTGCGCGCATAGCATTTTAGCTGTGGATAAGCCCTCGCCCTGATTTGCGTCGCCCTGCTCTTGCCCTGTTTCATCTGGGGCACCATTCTTCTTTTATTTTCGGGTGAGCGACCATGTTTCATGAGAGCATACTAAACACCACCGCGGCCACCATTGCGACCGCTGCCACCGTCCCCAAGCCAAGCGTCAGTGTTATCGTTCCTACGCACAATCGTGGCTCGATCGTGCTGCAGTCAATCCAGAGCGCACTGGCCCTCGAGGAAGAGAACTTTGAGATCGTCGCTGTCGACGATGGCTCGAGTGACGCTACGGTAGACGTTCTGGCGAAGCTGAACGATCCCCGGGTGTCAGTGGTCAGTCTGCCCAGGAACCATGGTGCAGGTGTGGCCCGGAATGTCGGGATTGCGTTAGCCCGCGCTCCGTATGTCGCGTTTCTCGACTCTGATGATCTCTGGCTTCCTGGCCGCCTGGAGCTGCCGCTAGAGGTGCTTCGGCGGCATCCAAATGTCGGCGTCGTACTTTCCTCATTCACCACCGAAAAGAAAGGCAAGCTCACACAGCATCAGATGCCAAGCCGCCTGTATGAGGGCAGCGAGCTTGAGGGTCTCGTGGCCCGCCACGTGCTCCAGCCGACAACCTCGGGACTGACGCTTCGGAGAGACTTGCTACTGGCCATCAGCGGCTTCGACACGGCTCTCCGGTGGATGGAAGATCGCGATCTTGTCATGCGAGCGGCGCGGCATGCTGGTGGCGCGACGATAGGCAAACCTCTGTGGCATAAGCGATGGCAGCCGGATAGCATCTCTTCCAATCACAACACCTACTTTCCGTCGCTGCTGACTTTCCTTAGCCGCCACCGCATTTACGAGAGCAAAGAGCTGGACACTCGGAACTATTTGATTGCTAGGCATTTGGCGAAGATTGCGCGTCGCTCGGGTCTCCTCGTTGCGGCGAGAGACTATCGGGAGGCGCTTCGTCGGCTTTCTCCGCGGTTGCCGCCATTGACGGTGCTACTTATGCAGTACTTCGGTGCCCGCCGAGTGCGGCGAACCGAACAGCAAGCGCTGCTAAGGCGAGATGCCCGGCAAATATTGCCCTATGCAGCAGCATAGTAGGCACGAGGACTGCAAACTCGCTCAGATACGTTTCGAGACCAGGAGATTGTTGCGCATCGAAGCCCTAGCAGCTACGTCGTTGGCTGAGCAACGAAGATCTAGCGCTGCAATTTCGAGGCCTGTGCTGCCATAGTTGCTCCGCCCCGCGCTCAGCAACTACTTGTATCTCAAGTGCCTCCGTCCTGGCCGCGGCGATCGATCCAACCAATCGTATTCAGATTGGTTGCCAACGCTGAGCCGCTGTCGATCGTGATGCTGTGGTAAATCTGCCCGGATGTGTTGGTGTGGACGAAGGGATAGATGACATCCTGCACGTTGCTGGCGTCGGACAGGGACGTAAGAATATTGGCTGATCCAGCCGCCGCGTCGCCTAATCGTATCGACGTGAAGCCACCAGAATTGACGTTCACGATGCGCAGGATCGGCTTAACGACAATGCCGGTCGGAACGCCGACGACAGTGAGCGCCGACGACTTGTTGGACGTACCCGTGCTCAAGGTGAGTTCGGCGCGGTTGAAGTGATCGCCGAACTGCCTGAACACGACGATTGCACTGCTGGACCGCACGATCGATCCAATCCGTCTAAAACTATCGTAGTCCGCCGGCATGGTCGGTGCGGTGGCGCTGGTCGAGAAAAGCGCATCCACGACGCCGGTATCGGAGCGACGGATAAGGTGGACGTGATAGGTGCCGTCAGCGATTGAACCTGTATCGAGGCCGCCGTTGCCCGAGCCGACTGCCCAAGAGGCATCAAGGCGCTTGGTGAGCGTCGAGCCGAGATCCATGTTGGCGACGACAGAACTCGACGCGGCGGCACGGCACGCGCCGGCTGCAATGTCGATGTCGTTGGTGGCGTCGCTGCCGTTGTTCGAGAGGGTCAGGCCCGTGAGGAAGTTCGGCGGATAGCCGATAAAGGCGAGCACTTGGGCCGCAGTGAGTTCCTCGGTGGCACCCGTGCTTGCCGTGAGCCGGCCGAGAATGCGCTGTGTCGCCTGCTCGAGAACGTGCTCGTCGTTCCAATAACTCGGTTGGATGATCGTCGAATCGCCGCCGTCGGGCTTCTCGGACTGGAAATTGTGCTTGAGAGAGATCATGGCTTCCTCCGGCGATGACCGTCAGGTCCAACGAACTCAGTGCCGGACGGAAGGGCTACATATTCCGCACTTGTGGTGACCGAGACGGCTGCTGAAAACGCATCGGGAGAAGCGCAAGCTCCAAATGCCACTGTGTCTGGATTACTCGGCTCGACCTTTGGCGCCTCGCGCCATCCTGCTTCTGTTTCTTGCATTGTGAGTACCTCGTGATGGGAGTTCGTACGCATCACTGGGGAGGGGAAGGGAGAACTAGTTGATGTAAGGCGTCATGGCCGGACCTCCGCGTTCATCGGCTGGGCCTGCCACTGTCTGAACCCGTGATCGCGAAGGATGCCCTCGCTCTGCGCGAAGATCATTGCGGCGCGTAGCGTGCGTTGTGTTCGGGCCGGGCGGCCGTCGCATGAGGCCAGCACCCGGTGGCCGTCGCGCCCGGCGCGGAACGGCTGACAGCTCGAGCGCCACTCGAAGCGTTCCCCGTCGATGTTCCAGTAGCGCCAAGTTACGTCCCCCAATTGAAAGGTTATGCCCGTCTCGTGTTCCATCTCACGCGCTGGGCCTCGGTTTGAGGCCGACGCCAAAAGACTTTCTGCGGATTGCGTTGGCGCCGATGTCTACAAATAGCTCGACTGTCACCCCTGTCTCGCCGCTGCGGTTCTTGTCGATGATCAGCTCGAGCACGTGGCGTGTCTTTTCCATGAGCTCGGCGACCTTCTGCCGAGCTTCAGGATCCTCGGGTTTCTGTTGCGCGAGGTAGTAGTACGGGCGGTAGAGAAGGATGATGTTGGAAGCGTCTTCCTCGATTTCACCGCTGTCACGGAGGTCGGCCTTCGTCGGCCGCTTGTCAGGCTTGCCCTCCACGGCACGGTTGAGCTGGCAGAGCGTCACCATCGCAACGTCGAGCTCTTTGGCGAGTACGCGCAGGCCGTTGCTGACGTCCGCAATCTCCTGCGACTTATTTCCGGCATAGCGGGTCGATGGTTTCACGAGGCCCAAATAGTCGACAAAAACGATATCGAGTGACCGTCCCTGCCGCTTGAACTCTGCCGCGATCTTTCTGCAGCGCGAACCGATCTCTGCAACTGATGCATCGCCATGCTCTTCGACTCGAATGGGAAGGCTCTGACAGTCGAGATGCGCCTGCTCGAGACGCTTGCGATGGCCTTCGGTAAGCTCGCGCGAGAAGATCCGCTTGTAGATGACAGGATCGTCATAGCGGTACGCGGCGGACGTCAGCAGTCTGGACCAGAGCTGTCGCGCAGGCATCTCGAGGGAAATGCAAACCACTCCATGACCTGCGCGTGCCGCAGCGTGCATGCTGCTTACGAGGTAGGCGGTCTTGCCCATGCTCGTGCGGCCCGCGACAATCGTCTGCTCGCCTTTCGGGTAGCCGCCAATGATTCGGTCGAGATCCTCGTATCCAGTCGTTGGGATCTGTTCGTCGCTGTCGAGATAGGCAAAAACCGCCTCGCCAAGCTCCCTTGCGTCGAAGGATTTGCGACGCCCTTGCCGGGCCCTGGACATCAGTCCGTCCGTGACGTCGACGATTTCCTCCACGATCTCGGTTGGTGATCTGCCTACGTTCATGGCTGCAGGAACTGTGCTCTGCCCGAGTGCGAGGAGTTCGCGGCGAATGGCGCGATCACGAATGACCTCGATGGCATCATCCAGCGGCAGCGTCGGCTCGCGAATGGCCTCGCTGATCACGCCGTTAATGTACGCCCGGACAGAGCCGTCCGGATCGTCGAGCGTTGAAAGCAGGCTGAGCGGTCCTGGCTTGCGCCCCTCGCGCTGCAGAGCAGCTAGGCCCGCGACAGCATTTGCGATGAACCTGTCTTCGAAGTCGGTGTCCAGGAGCCGCGAGGTGACTTGTCCGACAGCATCGGGCGCCATGAGGCAGCGAGCCAAAACCGCGTGCTCTGCGGCTTGGATGCTGCCTGGTAGCCTCACGGCGCTGTTCGGATCGATTACGTGGATCGCGGGACGGCTCATGAGTACGCCCCCGCAATCGCCTTGATATCGTCGATGGCACTCGAGACGGGTCTAGCGCTGCGCCCGTGTGAGGGGACACGGCGAGCAAGGTATCCGCCATCAAGAACACGCGAAAATTTCTTGGGATTGGTGAGGAAGTCGAGGTCACACTTCCAACCTCGATCGTTGTCTCCCATCAGGTGAGGAGACTGCGGGACGTTGGCCAGCATCTTCTGCCAGCCATCGAGGCCGAAATCGGCAAGCACCCTGCTGATTGCCCGCTTTCGATCGTCGGTCAGCTTTGAGGCTCTCGGTAGCCCATGGGCCGCTGCTAGTTCATTGTAGTCGTCGAAAGCAGTCAGACAGTCCGGTTGGCCCAAAGAGATACTGGTATCCTTGGTATTCTTGGTACTGTGTTGCCCTTCGCGTGCCTCTCGCGTGCCTTTCGTTTGCCCTTCGCCTGCCTCTGCGCGCGTCTCATGCGCCGCTGCAGTCTGGTAAGTGTCGTACTTCGTTAGCAAATACACCGCCGCGTATTGCGTTCTCGCTTGCCCCTTTTCGATCATTCTCGCTGCGACCAAATCGCGAAGGAACGTTCGCACGCGCTTCACGCTCCAGTCCCAGGTCTCCGCGAGATGCTCGAGGCCGGCCAGCACTTCGCCACGGCGCAACCTGATCACACCACCGCGCGTGCGCGTCTCGTGGTCCTTCCATGCTGCGTTGGCGATCAGCCACAGCCAGGCGTCGCGCCGGCTGTAGGGGTCACCGTGCAATATCTCGTGGTCGAAGACTTCGACGCTTACGGCGATCCATCGGGCTCGATAGTCCATATCGGGCGCCCTCAGAACGGTATGGGATCGTTGGGCGCAGGACGCGACGAGCGGCGCTCAGGCAGCGGCTCGTTTGCCTTGCCGAGAGTCTGCCGGCTCGGCTTGCTTTCTTGCCTAGGCTTCTCCTCGGCTTGCTGGAAAACTAAGTTCCAAATCTCGCAGCCGTCGTCGGTCGTCTCATTCGACTTGAGCAGCGCAACTTTCAACATGCCCATGCGGCCGGTGAAGGATGTCGTGCCCTTAGAGGAAGTGCGCTTGTATAGCTTGAGAGCCGTCAGGCTCGGTCCGTAGTCGCTCATGTCCGATCTGCCGATGTAGGACGCAACTGGGTTGTTGGAACCAGCGGCCGGCTACTCGACATTGCCGGAAGACGCGCGTACAAAATCCGCGCCGATGTGATTTGCAACGCGCCGCTCCTTGGTCTTGTCCACCAAGGTTGCGGCGTTTGCGCTTAAGCGGCCTGATGGGCCTGCGAATGCGGCTGAAACTTGCCGGCGAGCAAGTTCTCGCGCGGTCGTGACTCAATCCATCGGTTGAGATCAGAGCGCCAGGTGAAGCCTCGCTGACCGACGTAGAACGAAGGCTTGGGAAGACCGTATTTGTCCTCCCAGCGGAGCTTAGTGCTCTTGGAAATGTTCAAGATGGCGCAGACGTCTTTGTCGTCGAGCGCGACATCATCCGTGATAGGTGGCCTACGTGTCGTTCCGTCCTGCATCGCTCCGCTCCGGTGAGTGGTGATGCAGAACCGTGACACACTTAAATGCTATCGGGCTCCCAAAACGAATTACGAGAATTTGGGATTGTGGATCCCAAAATCTATTGTGCAATTTTGGGAGGCAAAGGATAGCGGCTCCCAATGCCGATTTGAGGTGCCTCGACGTTAGCTATGTCAGGATCGGACCATCGTTCGGACCAAACGACCTCTCCATCAAGAGTAACTAGGACACTATCGGTAGTTTGACGACGCTCGAGCAACGGGGCAGGAACGAGCCGAGTTCTCAGCCGCCAGCATTCTTCGACATGCCTATGTTCGACGCCAAGCTTAAGGCGTTCGGCGGCGCGCCACACTATCCAAGTTGCGCTAGGTTGTGGCCGACGTATGGGGTTTCGCGACCCGTATGGCTTGTAGCCGGTGCGATCGATCACGTCCGAGACCGCCTTGGCAAGCTCCAGGTCACGTTGGGCAAACATGGCGGGATTGAGCTTCTTCCGCTCTTTCTGTTTAGGCTTACCTAGGTCATACATTTCCAGAAGCACGAAGTGCTTGAGGTTTGTTGGCATTATGGCGTCTTCCGCGAGCAAATAGTCCCGAGCGAGCGCACGTACGACATCATACGCGACCAAATCACCGTCGAGTGCGCGCGCTATAAGCGTCTCCGCCTTTTCATCGTTATAGACGTAGGCAAATTCTTTCTCGAAGTTCCACTTTTCTAGCGACGATCGCGGAATGCTCAAGAGCTGACCGGTGCGCTTGAGCACCTCGAGCGCGACCACCAGCCCATCAAGAAAATCCTCGTCGTCTAGATCGCTCACTCTCGCTGTGTCGGTAATGACGTCAACCAATTCCCTAACCCTATCAGGCAAGCCAGGGAATCTTGGTGGCAAGGAATTCGGCGGCGGATCAGCTCGATTGCGAGAAACGAGATCCATGCAGCTGCGCCACGCGTCAGCCTGTTCGAACACGGTGCCCGCCTGTGGGCTTAAGCGTCCCACGAGGGCGCGGCGTCGCAAGTAGCGATAAGTTGTCTCGATCTCTATAGCGACCGGCTCGGTGACCTCAGGCTGCAGCAAATCTCCTCCAGTGCCCCTTCTTCTGGTCATGAAACTTCCTCGCAATCTCGCGCGGTCGCGAGTTTCGTAACGCCATCCACATGCCGGGCCCATAGTTCGAGCGCCGCCCGTTTCTCGGGTTCATAAAGGCTGCGGTTATAGGTGCCCGCTACTCCGGCCTTGCTGCCGCTGATGTGATTTAGGACGGCCTCTATGATGTGCGGCATGACACCGAGGTCGGCCATGCGGGTCGCGGCGGTCCGGCGAATGTCGTGAAGCGTCCAGGGCTGGACCTTTTTGGCTTCGAGCTCTTTCTTGGCCAGCTTGGCAATCCGTTCATCCAGGCGCGCCTTGGCGTGACTGAAGCCTGAGAATTCCGAGCGCCCGGACAGCCCGAACAGGAAATTGCCGGCGGCATACCGCGGGATTGTCTCGAGAAGTTCGGCCGCAGCCTCGCTCATTGGCACGAGATGGGGGCGTCCGTTCTTCGTGCGTGCGCCAGGGATCGACCAGGTGAAGGTGACGAGGTCGATCTCCGGCCAGATGAGACCTCCTACCTCTACCCGCCGCTGTGCCGTCAGGATGAGGAGCCGCACCAAATCACCAAACGGGTAGCCTTCGGCCACCGCAGCTTTCCAAACGAGGGCGAGTTCGGCATCGGACAGGACACGCTCACGCTTGACCTCGGGCGAAGGTTTACGAATGCCATGGGTCGGAGAGGCCGAGACAATGTCGCGCTCACAGCACCACGCGAAGAATTTGCTGAGCGCGGAGAGGGCACGGTTCGCCATCGTTGCGGCTCCGCGCGCACGATATTCATCGAGCAGCGACATAATCTCGCGGCGCTTCATCGCTCCGACGGGGCGCTCGGCCCAGCGTGCGGCCAGACCGTCAGGGGTCGCCTTAAATACCGGCGGCGCGTTTGGTTTGGAATTTAGTCGATCGACATGCAACCCGAATGTCCGGGCGGTGTCTCTCCAACTACGCGTATTCGGTATGGCGTGGCTGTAGAGGAATTGCCGAACGAGCTCACCGAAGGCGTCTTTATCGGCGACCGGCAACTGCCGAAGGGCTTTCGTCGCCTTCTTCTCGGCTGCGGGGTCCTCACCGCGCTCGATCGCCTCGATAGCGTCTTTGGCCCGCTCGCGGGCCTTGAGAAGGTCCACGACCGGATAGTTGCCGAGCGTGAGCTTGCGGGGGCGGCCGCCGTACCGGTATCGCACGCACCAAGATTTCGACGCCGAGGGTTTGGGCTGGATGACGAGCCGGAGCCCGGGCATCCCGGCGTCGGCGATTTCCCGACGGGTAGAGGCGCCATCGAGCTTATCAATTGCTAGTACGGTGAGCAGCTTTCGCATGATCTAAGGCATTCCCGGGTAACGAGTGGGTAGCGAATCGGGATGCCTTAGACTGGTAAACGATGACGACTCCTGAACCTAGAGAAATGCTAGAAATGCCCGTGTTTGTTGGTGATAACGCGGTTTAGGCGGTCGAATTTGCAGAACCCTGATTTTCTCCGGCAGAGTCCTCTTAATCAGCGGGTCGAAGGTTCGAGTCCTTCATCGCCCACCATTCAATTCCAGAACAACACCAATCGGTTGGATGTTCTCATCCGCGATGTTCCATGTCACGTTTCGCATGGAATTTACGTGACATGACATCCAGCAATTACAACCTGTTCCCGTGTGGTTCCACGGGTTGCCATGTGCTCCACGCAACATGGGCGTGACATGGAGCTATCCGGGCCTGACTGTGGCGAGATCGGAAGTTCAGAAGACAGAGCCGAACATCCGAAATAAGCTAGCAAGGGGGAAACTCACAGCAGCGTTCGTGTGGCAATGCCTAGACACGATTGGGTGCCAGTCGTTGTGATTGGCGGAATGATTGCCTTTGGAGGCCTCATCGCAGTCCTAGTCTCAGACTGGACCGCAAGCCGCGGCGTGTTCGAATATCACAATCCCAAGTACGACAAGGCCCGCACCGCCGACGCATATTGTCAGCCCGTGACCCCTGCTGCTCCTGCAGGCGTAGACGCCAGCAAAGATCGCCGTTTTGCAAATGGCGAAGATCCAGAGCAAAAAGAATACGACCTTTGCCAACAGTGGCGCCAAGCAAAGGCAGCTGAGAACGCTGCCACTTACGCAGGATGGCAAGCGCTCGCGGCCATCCTGAGCACGGTACTTCTGCTCGTAGCGACTGGCGCTGCCATATTTGCTGCCTTGTATGCGAAGCGGGCTGCTGATGCGGGTCGAGGCGCCGTCAACGAAGCTAAAAACACCACCAATGCTGCAGAGCGGACTATCCAAGCGACCAAAGATATCGGTCATGCTCAACTGCGACCCTACGTGCACGCGATCCATGTCAACATTCATAGGAACTACGAGCCTAACACCAAGAAGCTCTCCGGAGTCGAAGTGACCGTGCAGTGGCGCAATTCTGGCCAAACGCCCGCGAAGCGACTGTGCGGCACGGTAAGCTTCAAATCTTTCGAGAGCAGTGAGCCGCCAGACAATTTCAATTTTCCTGACGCGGAGAGGCGCGCTCTGCAGGAATGCGCAATAGGAGTTGGTCAGGACTTCAACACGAGTCTCTTGATCACTCCAGAGGAGATATCTCGGGCGATCGATACGCCACTCAACATCTACTATTGGGGCTGGGTCGAGTATGCCGACAACATCGACCGGCGTGTCGCCTACAGGACAGAAACCTGCCCACACCTGTTCGTCTTCAAAGACCCGACCGGAGGCGATGAACCGCAGTTCCGCGTCACGATGTATCACAAATTCAATGGCGCAGACGAAGACTGCTTCCGTAAGCCCAAATACAGAGTGGCGACGCTGCCAATCTGAAGTACGTACCAACAACGAGTGCACACCCCTTGAAACTTGAAATGCGGTGCTCCACATAATCGCTAGTTATAAGCGACCGAATGGTCGCGGCGACTACAAATTGGGTCTTGATTGACCGTACCGCGGCAGTGCTTGCGCGAACAGCAGTTGTCATGACCCACCACCTGTAAGTGCCTTGGAAGCGGCGTGACGCGCCCGCATGTGAATTGTTGATTTGTCTCAGTTCCCCGATGACGTGAGACGCTCATCTCACGCAAGCACACGGCGAAGCTGAGGAACTTTTGTCAGACCAGTCAACTGGTCGGACGGCGGTTCCTCAATGGCTTTCGCCAAGGTTCCCCGTTCGACGATCACGAAGGAACCTAAGGATACCGTCATCTCCGTAATCGGCTTTCTCATCCTCCTGGCAACGCTAATCAAGCTTTGCCTCACATTCATCATCGTTGGCCTGGAAACGGCCCACGTTGAGCGCCCGCATTGCGTTCCAGCGCCGCCAGTTCGAGCATTAGCTCAACGCGGCGTTTGGCCGATGTCCATGGCATGATGCTGCAAGAGCCGGAACAACGCGTCAGCGTCCTCTTCGCCTGTCCGCGCCCGCGCCACAAGGTTGATTGCCTCCTGGAGCCATTCCCATTGCCGCCCAACCTCTTCCTCACGCGCCTGCAGCGCTTCTGGGCTTTTCATGCCCCTCCTTACTGTGGAAGCCTCGACCTAAATGTTCACTACGTTCCCCATCCACTATGTAAGGGGCATCACGAGGTTTCGGGACTACGATCCGCCGCCATGGTTCTACAAGGAGCACCACAACCGCATTCTCGTGAGGGATGGCTACGGCAGCAGCCGCTATCATCCAAGCAGTGAAAGTCGAAACCTCGACAATTTCCCCCGAAAAGGAGATCGCGATGAAGGGCACGAAAAAGCGCATCTGGAGCAAGCCGAGTGTCCAGGAAGAGCAGGCCGGTATGGAAGTAACGAGCTACGCCAGTGCGGACCTCCGGCGCCGTTCCGATAGCGCACCGAAAAAGGCCGGATGATCATCCGAGTTCTCGGCTCGGCAGCCGGCGGTGGGTTTCCGCAATGGAATTGCAATTGCGGAAACTGTGCCGCCGCTCGTGCGGGTGATCCGCATCTTCAATCCCGCTTGCAAACAGCCATTGCCGTCTCGGCGGATGGAGAGAGATGGGCGATTTTAGACGCGTCGCCTGATCTGCGCGAGCAGATTGCCGCGTCGCCTAGTCTACAGCCCTCTGCGCGCGACGCACGCCGCTCGAGTCCCATCAAGGCGGTCGTGGTGACAGGCTTCGAGGTCGATCAGGTCGGCGGTTTGCTCAATCTCCGCGAAGGCCAGAAGTTTTGCCTGCACGCCACTCCGTTCGTACTGAGGTCCTTGCAGGCAAACCCGATCTTCGGCGCCTTGGCTCAATCAGCTGTATCGCGTCTCGCCATGGAATGCGGCCGCCCGTTTGAACCTTTCGAGGGTGCGGCATAGAGTTCGCGCCGCTCGCCGTGCCCGGGAAAATCCCACAGCACGATGCAGCGCGGCGGGAACGTCCGGGCGACGAGACTGTAGGTCTCGTCATACGCGATATCCGAACTGAGCGGCGTGTGGCTTATCTACCGAGTTGTGCGGCACTGACGCCCGACTTGACGAGCGCGATCGATGGCGTGGACGTCCTCCTTTTCGATGGCACGCTCTTCACGGACCATGAGCTTATCGAGCAGGGACTGTCCGAGAGGACCGGCGCCGCAATGGGGCACATCTCCATGAGCGGCTCGAAGGGGTCCATCGAAAGTCTTCGCCGCATTGCCATTCAACGGCGCATCCTTATTCACCTCAACAACTCGAATCCGGTTCTTCGCGGCAATAGCCGCGAGAGGGCATTCGTGACCGAGGCAGGTTGGGAAGTTGCCCACGACGGCATGGAGATCACGCTATGACGCCGGCAATGTCGCCCACCGCCTTTGAGGCTGCCATGCGCGATGTCGGCCGGGAGCGCTATCATGACGCGCACCCCTTCCATAAGCTGCTGCACGGCGGCAGGCTTCGTAAATTCCAGGTCCAGGCATGGGCGCTCAACCGCTATTGCTATCAGGCAGCGGTGCCGCGCAAGGATGCAGCGCTGATCAGCCGTGTGCATGAGCCCGCCCTGCGGCGCGAATGGGTGCGGCGGCTCCTCGACCACGATGGCAGTGGCGACGACGAAGGCGGCATCGAGCGGTGGCTGCGACTCACTGACGGGCTTGGCCTTGATCGCGAGTACGTCACGTCCATGCGCGGTGCCCTGCCGGCGACCCGTTTTGCCGTCGAGGCCTATGTCAGGTTCGTGCGCGAGCGCTCGCTGACCGAGGCAGTGGCTTCATCCTTGACCGAACTCTTTGCACCCGCAATCCATGAGGAGCGGATCGCCGGCATGTTGGAGCACTATAGTTTCATCGACGAAGGCGTGCTCGCATACTTCCGCCGACGCTTGTCGCAGGCCAATCGCGATGCAGATTTTGCTCTCGACTATGTCAAGCGGGAAGCAAAGACAACGGAGATGCAGGCTGCCTGCGTAGAAGCCCTTCGCTTCAAGTGCGATGTGCTCTGGGCCAGCTCGATGCGCTCCATCATGCCTATGTCGAGCCAGGATTGCCGCCGCCGGGCGCATTCAGGTCGGAGCAAGTCTATGAATAGCGCTGTTCGCTGGCAACGACCGATAGTGGATGCTGCGAGTCAGCCGGCGCTGTCGCCGCATATGAAGCTGCGCCATGATCCGGCACGAGACAATTGGGTCGTGTTGGGACCGGAGCGTATTCTCACACCAAACGAGCAGGCAGTCGAGGTTCTCCGACTCTGCGACGGAAAGCGTACAGTCGCCGAGATCGCTACGATCCTGGCAGAGAGCTATGATGCGGAGACCGAGGCGATCGAAGCTGACATCGTGCCGTTGTTGCAGGATCTCGTCGATAGCGGTGTGGTGCGAACATGACGGCGTCCCTCGCAATCGATCCGCCAGTCGGCCTGCTCGCCGAGTTGACCCACCGCTGTCCCTTGCAATGTCTTTACTGCTCCAATCCACTCGAGCTCGAGCGCACGAGCGAGGAGTTGCCGACCGAGATATGGCTCGACGTCTTTCGCCAGGCAGGCGATCTCGGCGTCCTCCAGGTCCATCTGTCAGGCGGTGAGCCGACGGCCAGAAAGGATATCGAGGCATTGGTTGCGGGAGCGGCGCACGCGGGGCTCTACACTAACTTGATCACCGCCGGAGTTTCGCTGTCCCACGAGAGAGTCCGCCGGCTGGCCGACAACGGCCTCGCTCACGTGCAGATATCGCTGCAGGATACGACCGAAGAGGGGACGCGGGCCGTATCGCGATTTCGCGGCGGACTGGAGCGCAAGCTCGGCGTGGTAGCTGCAGTTCGCGACGCAGGCATCGCGCTGACCATCAACGCGCCGGTCCATCGCCTCAATCTGGACCGCTTGGGCGACATGATCGAGCTCGCCGTTTCGCTCGGGGCTGATCGCCTCGAAGTCGCGCATGTCCAGTATCATGGCTGGGCGTTGCGCAATCGAGCGGCACTCATGCCAACACGCGAACAGGTTGAGCACTCGGTCGGGATCGTCTCCGCGGCACGCGAGCGACTGCGTGGCGTTCTCGCCATCGATTTCGTCGTACCCGACTATTATGCGGTTCTTCCTAAGGCATGTATGGGAGGCTGGGGTCGTCGTTACATCGTCGTGACGCCCACCGGGAAGATGCTCCCGTGCCATGCCGCGTCGTCGATATCCGGCCTCGCCTTCGCGTCGGTGCGCGAGCGGCCGCTGCGTGATACGTGGTTCCACGGTGCGGCCTTCGCCGCCTTTCGCGGAACGTCCTGGATGAAGGAGCCGTGTCGCTCGTGCCCGAGGCAGCAGGTCGATTTCGGGGGATGCCGATGTCAGGCTCTGGCACTTACTGGAGATGCGCGGAATGCCGACCCTGTGTGCGAGAAGAGCGCAGACCACGCGCTCCTTGCCGCGCTCATTGGTGCCGAGAGCCCAGTCGATGAGCCATTGAGAACATATCGAGGATACGCTCAGTAAGCTCTACGCCCCAGCGGACTGGCAGGCGCGCAACACCAGAAGCGGGATCGAGCTCAGGACGATAGCAACGATCGAAAGATCAATCAGCGGGCGAGACACTGACGGCCAGATATCCCGCGGCCAGCGAACGCGTACCCAAATGAGCAATGATGTTGCAATCAAGCTGAGGAGCAGCCCGAGTGCACGCACGATCGTCGCGTAGTAGGGATCATTCAGGGAGCACAATATCGCCTCGGCCAAATACACCGCGAAGAAATGCACGGCCCAGATGACGGGACCGACCAGGACCAGCAGCGCCTCGCGGCTTGAGTTTGCTCCTGCCTTCACAGCACGACACTCGGAAAGCCATGCACAAGCAGCAAGCCGATGAGGCCTTGCCCGATGGCATAGTACGCAAGCAGCAAGAACACATCGAACGTGACACGGCGTTCGGCACTCGCGCGTCCCGCCATCACGCGCGCGATGGTGTAGGGGCCTAAGATGAGGATGGCACCGACAATCTCGAGCTGAAGAACTGATGCCAAGTACACCAATGCCCCATAGGCATTTGCATCGGGTCTCAATCCGGAGATCCAGTGCCCGACAAACTCGACCATCAGAGCAGCGACAAGTGCCGTCGTGGCGATGAGTACCAGCGCAATGAACGCTCCATGCGAGCGCCCAATAATGTTGCTGGCAACATGTATGCCAGCGGCGGCGAGTGTGAGAAGCGCGGCCGAGGCCCACGGCCAGATAAGCGCTGGGCGGAGGGGTGCGCCCTCCGACCATAGTTGGGGGCTCACCGTCCATGTGAAGAGATACGAAAACACGTATGCGAAATAGAGTGAGCCGGCGACGAGCATCAGAACGACGACGGCCCACCACGCGTGCGAGAGTGAGCCGTTGGCGTAACTCGGCACGCGAACGCCGTGGCCAATATCGACGTCACCGAGAGGCTCAGGATCGTTGCTCCAACTCCAGATCAACATCATCGCTACGGCAAGCACGCCGCACGTTATAGCCACGGCATACAACTGGACCGTCAGAAGCATGAAGAAGGCTGCCGTGAATGCGGCCGCGGCAAATGGTGACCATCCTGGCCCTGAAAGGCGCTGCAGATATTGCGGCGCGGCTTCAACTGGCGATGTGATGATCGTCTCGCGCGTGCCCGTGGGCGCGTTGGGCAGATAGCCTCTGGCTGCGGTCACATCTGATTTGAGGGCAGGCTGCTCCCAGAGTGGATAGTTCGACGCAACTTGAGGAATACTCCTGAGGCCGTAGAGCCCGTTGGGCAGCCACTCCAGCGTCCCGGCATCCCAGATGTTGCCAGCCGGCTCCCTGAGGGTCGGCCTCAGATTGCGTAAGAGATCGTACAGAACCACAGCCACGCCCAATGCCAGCAAGAAGGCTCCGCAGGTTACGAAGAAGTTCGTGGTCGCCCAGGGCATCTCAGCGGCATAGGTGTAGACGCGGCGGGGCATGCCCCAGAGACCGAGCAGATGCATGGGGAGGAATGTCAGATTCACGCCGATGAACATGAGCGCGAACGCCCAACGTCCCAATGTCTCTGAAAGTGACCGTCTGCTGAAGGCGGGCGCCCAATAGTAGAATGCGGCGAAGAGCGGAAACACCATCCCGCCGATCAGGACGTAGTGGAGATGCGCGACGACGAAGTACGTGTCGTGCGCCTGCCAGTCGAAGGAGACCATAGCCACCATGACGCCGGTCAACCCGCCGAGCGTGAAAATGAAAAGAAAACCGAGCACGAACAACATCGGCGTCGCGAAGCGCGGGCGGCCGGAGGCAATCGTCGCAATCCAGGCAAAGGTCTGGATGCCGCTCGGTATGGCGACGGCCATGCTTGCGGCGGAAAAGAAGCTCAATGACAAGGCCGGAATGCCCGTGGTGAACATATGGTGCACCCATAGCCCGAACGAAAAGAATCCCGTCGCAATGAGCGCCACGATAATCAGATTATGCGCAACGAGCGGTGTTCGCGCCATCGTCGCGATGATCATCGACACCATGCCGGCCGCGGGAAGGAAGATGATGTAGACTTCGGGGTGCCCGAAGAACCAGAAGAGGTGCTGCCAGAGCAGCGCGTCGCCGCCCTTGTCCGCGATGAAAAAGGGCCATCCGAGTGCGCGCTCGAGCTCCAGCATGATCGTGGCCAGGATGACGGCGGGAAAGGCAACGACGATCATCGCCGCGAAGATCAGCATCGTCCAAGCGAACATCGGCATCTTGTCGAGCGACATTCCCGGTGCCCGCGTGCGCAGAATGCCGACAATGATCTCGATAGCGCCGGCGATCGCAGAGATCTCGATGAAGCCGATGCCGAGCAACCAGAAGTCGGCTCCCATGCCAGGGGAATAGCGCGTGCTGGTGAGAGGCGGATACATAGTCCACCCACCTGAGGGCGCCAGATCGAAGAACAGCGTCGAGAAGAAGATCAATCCACCGATGAAGTAAGCCCAGAATGCGAATGCCCCGAGACGTGGGAACGGGAGATCCCGCGCTCCGAGCATTTGAGGAAGCATGAGAATACCCATTGCTTCCACGGCGGGAACCGCGAAGAGAAACATCATCACCGTGCCATGCATGGTGAAGATCTGATTGTACGTATCCGGGCTAAGAAGCGTGTTGCTCGGCACTGCGAGCTGGGTGCGCATGAGCAGTGCGAGAAGTCCCGCGAGCAAGAAGAAAAGAAACGCCGCGGCGATATAGAAGTAGCCGACGACCGTATTGTTTACGGCTGACAGAATGCGCCAGCCTGCGGGAAGCGCCCAGATCTGCTCGAGCGATTGGCGATCGCGCTCTACACGGGTTGCTTCTTCGCGCGCCGCCTCTTCCGATTCCTTCATGGCCTACTTCAGCTCTGAGAGATAGATGGACAACGCCGAAAGATCGTCGGGGTTGAAGATGCGGTAGGGCGGCATGAGATTTCCTGGCTTGATGTGCTGACCGTCGCGAATGAAGTTCGCAACAGTGGTCGCCGACAGCCCATTGGTGTCGAGCCCGACGGAGCGTCGAGAGCCGAGATGCGTGAGATCCGGGCCAATCGTGCCGACGGCCCCTGTTCCGCGGATCGAATGGCATGCACCACATCCTGCGGACATGAATAGATCGCGCCCACGTCGAGCCGCTGGCGTAGCAGGATCATTCGCCGGCGCGGTTTGGCGCTTGAGCCAAGCATCGAATTCCTCCGGCGGCATGGCGACGACCTCGAAGGCCATGAGTGCATGTGGTCCGCCGCAGTATTCTGCGCATTGCCCGCGGTAGATGCCGCTCTCGTTAGCCTCGAGGCGCAGGCGCGTGGTGCGACCTGGCATCATATCGAGCTTGCCCGCGAGGTTCGGCACCCAAAAGCTATGAATGACGTCTGCGGAGGTGAGCTCAAGAAGAGCAGGACGGCCCACGGGAATACGGAGTTCGTTGGCAGATACGATCGATTGCCCTTCCCGATCCTCGTACGCAATACGCCACCACCACTGTTCGCCGACGATCTTGATGCGAAGCGAAGTTTCTTCGTTCAGACGCGCCTGGGAACCACGCGTCAACCACACGCCATAGCCAAGGAGAACCGTGAGAACTATGACGGGAAACGCGATACCGCCAGAGACTACCATCCCGTGCGAGGCAAGAGCGGATCTCACTGCTTGCGTTCCGACGTAGGCCAGTGCGATCGCCACCACCACGATCAGAAGAACGAGCGCGCCGAGTGCGAATAGCACCCAGCTCAGCTGGGTCAACTCGGCAGCAGGATTGCTTTTGGGGTTGAGTACCGACTGATTGCCGCTGCAGCCCGCGGCGACACCGATGACGAATAGTAGCAGCCCCGTGTGCTTCATTACCGCCTCTCCGCAGCGATGTTGGGAGCTTGGTGTGCGTAGTACGTCGTCGCTGCAGCGATATCGCTGTCGCTCAGGCGGCGCGCGATCGGTGCCATGACCGCAGCGCCATCGGTTGTGGCGTTGTGTCCGGACCTCCAAAGACGCAGCTGGCCCGCCATATAAGTGGCGCTCTGCCCTTCGAGAGCAGGAAATGTCTCGAGGCGATTGGAGCCATGGCATGAGGCACAAGCTGGTATGCGATTGCCCGCGTCGCCGCGCGTCGCGAGCTGCTTGCCACGCTCCGCGAGTGATTGGTCTATGGTGCCACGAGCAACCGCAAGCGGGTTCAGCTCGGCGTAGTATTGCGCAAGGAGCGTGATTTCTGCCTCAGCCAACGTGCCGGCGATCGGCTGCATGATACCGCTCGGCCGCGATCCCATGGCGTACTCGCGCAGAGCCTTCGCAAGAAACACTTGTGACTGTCCGTGTAAGCGGGGAACGAGCGCACTTCGCGGCGAAGCCTTACCCGCGCCATGGCAGCTCGCACATACTTGGAGCAGCGAGCGCTCCCCGTCCTGCAGCTTCCGTTCGTTCGATAGTCCTTGAGGCTCAACCCCCATGGCGAGGCCCCGGTATTGCGCTGCGCTCATGGCAGGTAGTGCCCTGAGAAACGCCACCACAGGCCATACCTCATCCGCTCGCTCGATCGCCAACCAGCCCGGCATTCCCGTGTACTTAATGCCGTGCCGAACGATCCAGAACAGCTCCTCGTCCTTCCACGGGCGCTGTGATGTCATCAAGTTGGGCGGTGAAGGCAGCATCGCATCCGTGACGCGATTGCCCGAACCAATGGGTGATCCATGACAGACAGCGCAGCCTCGTTCGTAGTGCGTTGCTCCCAGTTGGATAAGATCCGGGCTATCAAGAGTTATCGGTGGCGTGACGGTACGCGCGCGAAGTGAAACCGAATTCTGCATGCCAAAGCGTAGAAGGGCCTCGACGATAGCCCAATGGCCACTGCTGGCCGCGACATTGTAAATGCCCGACCACGCAAACAGAAACACGGCTGTCGGAACACCAAGGATCGCGACGAAGAGCCATCGTATGATGGAGCGATACTTCCTCGATGGGGGCTGCATCGCTAGTTACCGACAGACGGTCGATAACTTTCGCCTCGCGGAACATGCCTCGGTCGATTGTTGATTTCCTGGGAGGTCCAATAGATGGCAGCGAGAATATAGCTGATGGGACACGCCGCCAGCATCAGGAGACCCGCCAGATGCTGGTCGTCGATCAACGTGTGCATTCCTGGCATCGCTCTGTGTGCAGCCGCTGGCGGATGCGTGATGAGATGAGGTGAAAACACCAATAGCGCCCCAAGCAGGCACGCGAACTTGCCGCTCATCAGGAGTGCGAGGATCCCCTGCCAAGGTCGATCATAGGCTGCGATGAGCACGCCCCAGAATGCTACAGCCGTCAGCAGCAGGCCGGTATGGAGCACTAATGCAAGTATCGATGAGGCGTGCGTAGCTTGCTGAAGAGAGGGGCTATGCCATGCCCATAGCAGTGCCATCTGCAAGATTGCCGCAGACCATATCGCTGAGCTCGACGATGCCTTATGACCAATCCATCCAGTGGCCCCCAAACCAGCTGCGAGCAGGGGCGCCGCCACATTCATCATCGCAATGTGGATCGCCATATGCCTCGAAATGAGTCCGAGATCCAAGAACGACACCACGGCCAATCCGATGATGCCGACGGCGAGAGCACTCACCATCGGTGCGTAAAGACGGGCCTGCATCGGTGGTGGTCGTATTCCAATGTTCAGCGATCGGTGCGGCTCGAAAAGCATCGCGCCTTCTGGGCAAGCTTGCTGCGTCACCTGTCGAAACGAACGTGGGCAGCGGATCGTTCCCGATGTCTGACGATTGGCTCGTGGTCCGTCGGTCGAACGTCTGGCTCTAGGCGGGCCCGGAGCGGTAATGCTCCGTCGTGATGACGCTCAGGCGTCCGCTCTGCTCGAAGTAGGCTGCTTTGACGAATTTGATATCGTCGATACCCTGTTCCCGCAGGGCCGCCAAGAGCTCATCTTCGCTCAGCATCTCTCGCCGCATGTTCTCTTGTAGCATTTGACCGCCGGAGATGAGCTTGAGCGGCTCGGCTTGGAACCACGGGCGAAGCGCTGGATAACGCCACGGAAGCCAGTCAAAAACGCGTTCCCAGGCGACGATCGTAAGCACCAGGGCAATACCCTCGGTGACGGATTGATAGTCTTTTCCAAGTGCGTTTTGGGCGGCGTCGGCGATGAGCACGATGACGAGAAGATCGGCCGTGCCGAGCCGACCCGATTGTCGTCTGGCGACCAAACGGAGGATGATGAACAGCGCGAGATACATGATCGTGCCACGCGCCACAATCTCCAGAACCCCCATCGAAGGCCGGAACATTGATGTCCAGTCTATGAGCAAAGGTGCCATAAGTTTCCCCGGCACGCCGACGGCGACGGCAACTCTCCGAAGCTTTGAGCGCGGGATTTGAATAGGGTTCTCGCGTTGTTGCCTGAACAAATTTGATTGTTGGAAGTTCCAGATTAATTCGACGAGCTAGCGCGGCGTTCCGTCGAAGATCAATTAGCCCAGCGGTCGTCTCGCTTTTAGGAGGGTTACAAGCCATGGCGGACAACACAGGAGCTTCCCGAGCGGTCAGGAAGCAGCGAGACATCCAAGACGAGGTCGATCGATTAGACCGCGAGCACACGTCAAAAGAGACTGCCGATGCTGCGATGCAAGCGGGAGCGCGGACTTATCCCGCGCCGCCCTTCCCCGCGCAGCATCAGCCCAAACCGGGCGACGAAGAAGCGCTCGATCCCGAGCCGATGTATGACGCGCCCTTCTATCGGGGCTCCCGGAAGCTAGAGGGTAAAGTTGCCCTGATCACGGGTGGCGACTCAGGCATAGGCCGCTCAGTGGCAGTGCTCTTCGCACGCGAAGGGGCAGATATCGCGATTTCCTACCTCAATGAGACGCGCGATGCGGAGGTGACGAAGGCTGCCGTCGAGAATGAAGGGCGAAGTTGCTTGCTCTTGCCTGGCGACGTCAGCAGCTTGGAGCACTGCCACCGGATCGTAGAGAGTATCGTCGAGAGGTTTGGCAGTATCGATGTCCTGGTCAACAACGCGGCTTTCCAATATCACGCCCGCTCTCTCGAAGAACTGTCGCCGGAGCACTTTGACACGACGCTGAAGACGAACCTCTACGGCTACTACTATATGGCTTGCGAAGCCGCGAAACACATGAAGCCCGGTGCTGCTATCATCAATACGGGTTCGATCACGGGAATAGACGGCAGCAGGGAGTTGCTGGACTACTCTATGACCAAGGGCGGAATTCACGCTTTTACACGCGCGCTCGCAGCGAACCTCGTTCCGCGTGGCATCCGTGTGAATGCCGTCGCACCAGGTCCTGTCTGGACGCCGTTGAACCCTTCGGAGAAGGAGGCGGAGGACGTGGCCCAGTTCGGCTCACAGACGCCGATGAAGCGCCCCGCACAGCCGGAGGAAATCGCGCCGGCTTACGTCTTCCTCGCATCGCCGCACTGCTCGAGTTACATTACCGGAGAAATTCTGCCGATCATAGGCGGCTATTGATCTGTGTGGCGGGAGATGATTTGTCATTGTCGCGGCTGCTGGCCCAAAGCACGTGCGTGATCTCGGCGCCGTAGAGTAGGATTTGGGCCGAGTAATAGATCCAGATCAGCAGCACGACGAGCGACGCTGCCGCCCCATACGTGGACTCGAGTCCTTGTGTGCCGATGTACCAGGAAATGGCGGTCTTCCCGATATTGAAGAGCACTGCCGTGACGAGGCCGCCGGCCCAGGCCTCGCGCCAGCCGACATCCGCGTCGGGAAACCATTTGTAGAGCATCGCAAACAGCGTTCCGAGGACGGCGAGGGAGATGAAGAAGTTCAGAAGCTCCAACAGTAGGCTCTCGCCTGAACCCAGCCAGGTCGAGAAGCCCGACAATGCCGCGTTGATTACAAGCGAGACGGCCAGAAGAAATCCCAGTCCCAGGATGCCGGCGAAAGACACGAGATAAGCGCGCAGGTAGGACCGAACGCCCGAATGCTCGGGCTCCTTCGTCTCCCAGATCGTGTTGAGAGCATCCTTCAGCTGCACCACGACGCCCAACGCCGCAATGAGCAGCAACATCAGACCTATCAGTGCCGCGATCGCTCCGCCCGTTTGTGAACCGGCACCCTTGAGCATGGCCTCCACTGCCTGGCTCCCGGCAGGACCCAACAACGTACGGAGCTGATCATTCAGAGCTGTGGCGACCGCTTCCCTGCCGAAGAACACGCCGGCGATGCTGACGACGATCAGAAGCAGAGGGCCGAGCGAGAAGACTGAGTAGTAAGCCAGTGCCGCACCGAGCCGCGCATCACGGTGCCGCAGCCAATCATTGCCGGCGGTGACGAGCACATTCCACATCGCGGGCACCTCTTAAGCGGTCTCCTCCAAGCTGTCCGTCAGCTTCTCCTTGAGCGTCTTGCTCAGACGCGTCTGCAGCAGGGTCAGGACCGCCGCTTCTTCCGGCTGGAATGTCGGGAGCTGGTCGCGAAGCTCTGTCTCGATCTGTTGTTTGATCTCGAGGAGCAGCGAGCCCTCGGCGTAGCTCGCGAAGATCTCGGGGTGAATGTAACATTTGCGGCAGATGGTCGGCGTATTGCCGAGCCGCGCCGCGACCCGCTCAATGGCTTCGCGGACATTGCGCTTCACAGCGGCCTGATTATCGAATTGCTCGAACTCCTGCAGAGCCATGGCGGCGAGTACGGTACCGTGCCAAGTGCGGAAATCCTTGGCGGTAATGTCCTTGCCACTGACCTCGCGGAGATAGGCATTGACGTCGGAAGACGTGACATCGCGCGTCTCGCCGTCCTCGTCGATATATGCAAACAACTCCTGCCCAGGCAGTTCCTGGCACGCGCGCATCACCTTGGCGATGCGCCTGTCGCGCAGTGAAAGATTCCAGACCTTCCCGCTCTTACCTTTAAACTTGAATCGCAAGGTAGAGCCGCTTACCTCGACATGACGGTTTTTGATGGTCGTCAGACCGTAACTCTTGTTGCTCCGAGCATACTCGTCGCTGCCGACGCGGATGAGAGTAGCCTCGAGCAGTTGAACGACTGCCGCCAGAACTTTCTCGCGGGGCAGTCCCTTGAGCCCAAGATGCGCTTGTACCTTTGCTCGGATGGCCGGCAGGCTCTCGGCGAAGGTAAGCATGTGGTGGTATTTCGTGCTTTCCCGAACTTCCCGAAAGCGTGGGTGATAGCGATATTGCTTTCTGCCTTTTGCGTCGCGCCCTGTCGCCTGGATATGACCGGTGGCTTTGGGACAGATCCATACATCCGTCCATGCTGGCGGAATGGCGAGCGCTTTGATCCGTTCGAGTGTGGCTGCGTCGCGTACCGTCTTGCCACCTGCCTTGTAGGCGAAGCCCTTGCCGCTTCGCTGGCGGCTGATCCCAGCCTTGTCGTCACTTACATAGGACAGGCCGGCATAAAGGGCGGCTTCCTCCGGATCGACGACGGCTTCAGTAGCGGAGAGATTGAGCATTGGAACAGTGCTTTTGATTGATACGAGAATGCAGCACTCCGGAACGCCGCTGAGCTCGCGAGTGTTCCAGCCGCCGTCAGCGAACAAGATGCTGGCAGCTTAGTCTCCGCGCCGCTTGTGCGTTGCAGCAGCCTTTTTGGCCGATGCCGAGCGCGCCGATGCGGATCGCGATGCTGCTGCTTTGCCGCCGAGCCGGCCGCCCCTGCGAGCCGCAGGCTGGCCGGTCCGCTTGCCCCGGCCAGATCCCCCGGATTTCTTGCCGCCACCATCGTCCTTGTTGACGGTAGCCCAGGCGCGGCGCTCCGCTTCCTTGCCGCCAACGCCGCGCTTCTTGTAGCCCTCGGCAATGTGATCGGCCTTGCGTTCCTGCTTGCCCGTATACTTCGATTTCTCCCCACGAGGTATGGGCGCTCCTCCATGATATCGGCACCGCTCCAAAGAGCTACGGTCGCAACACCACTTTCACGCACCCATCGGTGCGGGCGTTGAATGTCTTGTAGAGATTGGGGCCTTCATCGAGCGTTCCGCTGTGAGTGACGACGAAGGACGGATCGATCTCGCCCTTCTCGATGCGTTCGAGCAACCCCGGGAGGTAATGTTGGACCGGCGTCTGCGCCATGCGGAACGTCAGGCCGCGATTGATGGCCGAACCCATGGGGATCTTATCCAGATAACCGCCGTACACACCGACGATCGATACGGTGCCGAAGTTACGGCAGCAGTGGATGGCTTGGCGCAGGACGTGCGGACGGTCCGTGCCGAGGTAGGTCGCGACCTTGACCCGATCGATCATGGAATCGAAGCTCGCTGTGGCATCGGCCTCGGTGCCGACGGCATCGATGCACGCATCTGCACCGCGGCCCTTGGTCAGCTCCATGATGTTCTCGTAGATATCATGGTCGCGGAAGCTCAAGGTCGTCGCACCGGCCTGCTCCGCCAGCGCCAACCGCTCCGGCACGGCATCGATTGCGATCACACGCCCCGCGCCGAGAAGGAAGGCACTGCGGATCGCGAACTGTCCGACCGGGCCGCAGCCCCAAACCGCGATCGTGTCGCCGCCCTGAATGTTGCAGAAGTCCGCCGCCATATAGCCGGTCGGAAAGATGTCCGAGAGGAACAGGACCTGATCGTCGCTCAGGCTGTCGGGCACCTTGATCGGCCCGACGTCGGCGTATGGCACGCGCAGATACTCGGCCTGACCGCCCGAATAGCCCCCGAGCAGGTGCGAATAGCCGAAAAGGCCGGCAGGCGAGTTGCCCCAAAGCTCGGCCGCCTTTTCATGGTCGGGGTTAGTGCGTTCACAAGCGGAATGGTAGCCGCGCTGGCAGAAGAAGCAGTCGCCGCAGGCAATGGTGAACGGCACGACCACGCGGTCGCCGACTTTCAGCTTGGTGTTCTCGCGCCCAACCTCGACCACCTCGCCCATGGTCTCATGGCCGACGATGTCGCCCGTCTCCATGTTCGGAATGATCCCGTTGTAGATGTGGAGATCCGAGCCGCAGATGGCGCACGCTGTCACCTTGATGATCGCGTCGCGCGAATGCTCGATCTTGGGATCCGGCACCGTCTCGCAGCGCATGTCGTTCTTGCCGTGCCAGCACAGGGCTTTCATCGACGCCTCCTCAATGCTTGGCGGAGCCAGGAGCAGCCTTCTTCCGATGCTGCTCCGCCAGAACTGCTGCAGGCGTGATGTTGGCGATCGCCGACTGGAGTTTATTGTGCCAACCACTGACGACATCGCCTTCGCCGTTCATCATGGCTGCGAAGCCAGTGGCAGCTACGTCGGCGGGGTCGTCCTTTTTGCCCTGGCCGACTTTCGTGTCGAGCATGTCGGCGCGCTCGAAGAAATCGGTCTCGGTCGCGCCGGGCATCAGGCATGTGACCGTGACACCGCTGTCGGCAATCTCGGCTCGGGGGGCGAATGAAAACGAGTCGAGGAACGCCTTGCTGGCGTTATAGACGGCCTGATAGGTGCCGGGAATGAACCCTGCGATCGAGCCGACGATGAGGATCTTGCCTTCGCCACGCGCCCGCATCCGTCGGCCAAGCCGGTGAATGAGATAGATCGTGCCCGTGATATTGGTGTTCACGACATGGACGATGTCGTCGAAGTCCTGATCCAGAAAGCCCTTTCCGAGCCCCCGTCCGGCGTTGGCGAGCAGGGCGTTCACTGGTCTGTCGCCGATCGCGCCGCAAAGCTTATCGACGCCTTCGATCGTCGAGAGGTCGGCCTCCACTGTTTCGACACGAGCGCCAAGCTTTTCGAAGTCTGGGGCGACCGATCTGATCTCTGGTTCGTCTGCTGCGACCACCAGATCGAACCCGTTCTCGGCGCAGCATTTGGCCAGCTCATATCCAATGCCGGTGGAAGCACCGGTCACCACAGCAAGTTGTCGAAGTTTCCGAGCCATTGAGGCCTCCTGCTACGAGAGTTTGTGCAGGAACTGCTTGAGTAGCCATACGTTCCTGAGAAATCGCGGGAGGATGGAAAGAGCGTCGACCATCTTCGCTTGCCGCGAAGAGCGCGCCGGTCGAAAGCGGCCGAGGTCGCCGCTCGCCCCATCGGCTCTAGCCCGGAGTTGCGCGATGTTCCGCAGATTTATGAACTACCTTTCCACGTCCGTCGGGGACATCGCGAGTAAGTATGCGTTGCGGGCATCAGTCGCGGTGCCGTTCCTCTTCGCCGGTGGTTTTCTGATTGCGGGTGCCGCCGTTTGGCTCATTGAGATCTTCGGCTACCGGATCGCGTATTTCCTCATGGCCGCAGCGTTTGCTCTGATCGGGCTCGTAGCGATGGGCGTCGTTCGCTGGCACGAGGCGAACGAGGAAGCGGAGGCGGAGAAGGAGCGCGAGACAAGCTCTCTGCTGGGAGTTGCGGCCGAGGCTGCTGTTCGAGTACCGGCGGCGATCGCCAGCACGTCGACCCAGCCCTCGGTGTTCAAGCAAGCGACAGCTCTAGCTAAGGCAAACTGGCCTCTGCTCATCGTCTTGATTGGATTGCTGTCGCTGGCAGCGAACGCGCGCAACAGTCGGGCGAACTATTGATGTCTGCCTCTACCGGCGGTCCTTCAACGCGCATTACCGTGGAAGCATTGTTGTTCGCGCGCTACTCCCAAGGAGGCGATCGCCGTATTGGACCGCTGGAGGAGGCACGGGGCCAACCCCGCGCGACGGCTGAGCATTGGGGGAGTTTCGCCGCGCGGGGGCGCGCCCGTCGTGTGGGGGCGCCACACGCGGACGCGCCTTTCAACTCGTAGAAATGAGAGGGAGGGCGCGCTCGCCAGCGTATGGCACCCGCACCAAGCTGAGGTTAGGTGTCTTGGCGCGACATCCGATCCAGAGTCTGCTTCATCACAGCCATACCCTGTTCCATCATGGCATCTATGGTCGCTGCGGCCTCATCCGGCAGGAAGTCGGCAATCCACAATACGGCCGTTGCTCCCGAAGCATCCGAACTTACCTGAGCAGATCCGTTATGATGCGACAGCGTTCCTCCTACTGCGGACCAGACGATGCGGCGCTGATCATCGTCTACTGTGACTATGATCTCTCGAACAACCATGCCATTCCCGAACGTAACGATGCGAGCGCCATGCTCGAGTACGGTGTCCACAACAAAGCCTGGCACTAGCCGAGTATGAAGCGCCCCAACGTCGCGCAGTGCCGACCACACCGCAGCCGCGGGGGCTGCTGTAGAGATCGATTTCTTGATTGTCGCCATCTGACCCTCCAACACACACTGAACAACAGTGTGCAACGCGCGGGATATGAGTTCCGTGCCCGAATATATGCGAGATATCGCTATCAATGTACTTGATGTGTTGATCGGGCTCGCCGTCTGGAATGGATCTCTGTTCGGGTGGAGGCCGCGTCGGCACCGAATGATGGACGCTCGGATGCGTTCATCATTCGACTGCGTCGGGATCGAACGCTGGAGCAGCTATCCCTGACTTGATTGCCCGAACGCTGTAATGGCTCATCTTGGTGAATCCTTTTCCATGTCGCAAACGGCATGGAACCGCGAGCGCGCAACCTCCGTATTACCGCTACCAGCATTGATTGCCTGAGCCCTGTGGGCGCCCGGAAGGGAGGTATCGTGTGATGTCCGGTAGCATTCGGAGTACCAATTATCTGCAAAGTGTCGCCAAAGGTTATCTTGTCAGCGCCGAGTTCCATGAGCGGAAGGCTATGAGCGCCGTCGCGCTGGGCGATGACATGTCGGCCGCCGAAGACCGGCACCTTGCCTGCGAGTACCGAAAGAAAGCCTTCGAACTGGAATGCGCGGGACGGCCCGCTCTTGCGAAACCAGCGGCGGTGTCGGGCTTGAGGAGGCCGCGTGGGCAGCAACTCACGGGCCTGCAGATGGTCGGCGGCGTCGCTTCGTTCGCCGCGATGATCTTGGTCTTCTATTTCCTGCTGGCGATGTCGATGGAGCGCGGTAACACGCCCGATGCCGTTGTCGTCCAACGCACTGCCATTCTCGGCGGCTTCTGAGTTTTCCTAACAGCCTAGACGGTTGTCGAGCTTCGGTCCTTCAGGTGGCGTCAGCACGTAGTCTTCAATGAGCTTCCGGCACACGTCGAAGGGGAAGTTGTTGGCCTTGGCGTACTTCTCGACGCTGTCCATGCCGTCCATCTCGTAGATGACCACAAGCTTGGTCAGGAGCTTGCTCGTGTAGTCGGGCATTGGTTCGTCCCCCTGCATCGCGCGGTGCACTGCATGGAGAACAAGCTCAGAATCGCGGAGTTCCATCACCTGGTGGCGAATGGTTGCGTGCGAGTCTTTTCTGCAACAACCCGAGGGCACCTGGATTGATCGATCGCCCTTGGCCTGCTGTTTGTGCGGCATCATCGCTGCAGGCCTTGCTCGGCTGTCATTTCGCTCCGAACTACAGACTCCTCCCGAGCTGAACTCGGTGTTTCCCCCGATTTCAGCGCGAAGCTCCAGCTGTACCGTCCGAGCGTGAAGGGTGCCTGCTCCGCAGACCATCCCGATTGAGAAATATTCGAACTTACGGGAAAGGTAGCGAATGCAGCAAAAGCCCGCGCTTTGGGGGCACGACGTCATCTCCTTGCGATATCTTTCGTGGTTCCCACCGTTCGCGCCGATAGCTCTCTGTATAGCAGTTGGAATTGGTTACTTCCTTACCGCTCGACTAAGCCTTTTCCTACTCACGCCATTCGATGGGGTCGCTGTGTTTTGGCCGGCCGCCGGTATTGCGTCCGGTGTCCTCATTGCTTGTGCGCCTCAGGCTCGCTTGCCGGTTGCGGCCAGCGTTATGGTGGCAACAGTCGCAGCTAACTTGGCAGGCGATCGCAATCTTGTAAGTTCCATTGTATTCGCATTCACCAACGCGGGAGAAGCGCTGCTCACTGCGTGGCTCATTCGGCGTCGCTTCGGATCACAATTCGATTTCGAGAGCGTTCGTCATGTACTCTCATTTTTTGCCGCTACCGGCGTTGCCGCATCCGTCTCGGGGATCGTGGGCACGGCTGGAATGGTGCTGTGCCACAATCTGGATGCGCCCATACTGACCATTTGGTTCGACTGGTTTGCCTCCGCCACCTTGGGCGCCATCGCCGTGGCGCCACTCATAGTGGGAATTGCGCGCAATCTTCATGACGTGCCGGCAATAGGCGAGGTTGCCGAAGGGGCGGCAGCACTCGTAGTGCTCGCAGCAGTCAGCGTCATCACGCTGAGTGTATCGTCCGGTCATTGGTTTGCCATCGCGCCACTGGGTTTGATCCTGCCAGTGCTGCTCTGGCTGGCCGCTCGTTGCCGACCGCTTTTTACGGCAATGGGCGTGTTTACTGTCGCGCTGGTTGTCGTTTGGACCACCACGTTCGGCATTGGTCGCCTGGGAGACGCGAGCTTACCCGACCTCGATCGTATCAATGCCGCTCGCACAGCATTGCTCGTTATGTCGCTGTTTGGTTTCATCCTTGCCGCGCTGTTTGCCGAGAGACGATACAACGAAGCAGCGCTCGCGGACCGCAATGAGCAACTGCGATTGGCTCTTGATGGCGCTGAGCTTGGGGTCTGGAAACTCGATCTTGTCTCCGGCGGCTTTGAGAATGATGCGCGGGATCGGCAGATCCACGGACACGATATAGATACGCCGCCTTCAACACTCGCGGAGGCTCGGTCCTTTATCCATCCAGGCGATCTGGCGCATATCGATGAAGGCCTTCGTGCCTCGGGACGTGCCCACAGCAACTACAAAGTCGAATACCGATTGGCGCCATCCGAAAATACAAGGCCGGAACGATGGGTCGTACTCGAGGCTACGGTTCGTCGTGATGCCAAGGGTCGTCCCGTGCAATTGCTTGGCGTGACGCGCGATATCACAGAGCGCAAACAACTCGAAAGTGCTCTACGGAGAGAGGGGCGCAGATGCCGAGAGTTGCTGGAGGCATTGCCCGCCGCGGTATACGTGACGGACGCGGCTGGTTACGTCACCTACTGCAATCAATCGGCCATCGAACTTTGGGGGACGTCGCCCAAATTCGGCGAGGACAAGTGGTGCGATCTTGCCTCCTTTCATGATCCCACTGGGAGACTGATGGATACTGCCGATTGCCCGACTGAAATCGCGCTGAAGCAGGGCCGATCGGTGCAAGGCGTGGAGGCAGTCCTCAAGCGGCGGGATGGCACGCGCGTTCCCGTATTGCCATGCCCTACACCCTTGTACGATGCAGACGGTTCTGTCGTCGGCGTGGTGAACATGACGCTCGACCTCAGTGAACGCAAGAAGGCCGAACTGGTGCTGGCTGAGCGCAATATGCAGCTCGATCTCGCAGGCAAAGTGGCTCTTGTTGGCACTTTTGGTTTCGACGTCATACCTGGGCGCATGACAATATCGCCCGGCTACGCGGCTATCCACGGATTGCCTGAAGGTACTCAAGAGTGCAGCAGAGCTGATTGGCGTGCGAGAGTGCACCCGGACGATCTCGCTCGACTTGAAGCGCGCTTTGAGCAAACCATTGCCGAACGACGGCAGGACCACCATTGCGACTACAGAATTGTCCGGCCAGATGGAGAAGTCCGCTGGATCGAGTCACGCAGTTTCGTCATGTACGACGGAGATGGGCCACGGCTTGTTGGCGCCAACATCGATGTCACTGACCGCAAGCGCGTGGAACGGGCTCTCAGCGAGCGCAATATGCAGCTCTCTCTGGCAGGAAAAGCTGCAGGTGTCGGCAGCTACGCCTATGACGTCGGATCTGAATTGATGCAGGTTACAGAGGGGTATGCCGCCCTTCACGGCCTGCCGGAAGGCACCACTGAGACAACGCGCAGGGCGCTGCAAGAGCGAATTCATCCCGGAGATCGGGCTTGGATCGACCAGGTCAGACCTGAGGTCTTCGGTGAACATCGACAGGAGTACGGTATCGAGTATCGCATCATGCGCCCTGGGGGAGAGATGCGTTGGATCGAGTCACGTAGCTTCATATCGTACGATGATGAAGGCCGACCGCGGCGGGTGATCGGAGTCAATATCGATGTCACCGAGCGCCGGCGTGCGGAAGTCCATCAGAGAGTTTTGACCGCCGAGCTCGATCATCGTGTGAAGAATGTGCTCGCCACTGTCGCAGCGGTCGCTGCAAGCACACTCGAGACCAGCAGTTCGATGCACAGTTTCGTGGCTGCGCTCGATGCGCGCATCCGTGCTATTGCTTCGACACACGAGCTGCTGAGTACTCAGCGATGGCAAGGCCTACCATTGGACGAACTTCTTAGCCGGCAGCTTGCACCGTATTCCACGCAGAACAATACCCGCATCAACGGGCCCGACGTCCTCTTGATGGCGGAAGCTGGCCAAGCCGTGGCTATGGTGCTCCATGAACTCGTTACCAACGCTGCCAAGTATGGCGCGCTATCCACGCAAAAGGGTCGGGTCTCGGTGCGATGGCGCTGGCACTCCAACGGCGCCGAGCGGGATGCACTCGTCATAGACTGGCAGGAGGTCGGTGGCCCTGCCGTCAGCGCTCCAAGCAAAATCGGATATGGAACGAGCGTCATCAATGACCTTGTCCCGTATGAGCTTGGTGGCAAGGTGGAATTCGATCATGCGCGTAGCGGTGTGCGTTGCCGATTGGAGGTTCCGGCCAGATGGGTGATCAATGCCCGGCGAGCTGCCGACAATTCGGAGTGGTATGGCTCGGCAGATCCGAATGGACGGGACACATAACCTATCTAGTGCGGAAAAGACGGTGATATTTGCCGCGGACCAGGCTGAGGAGGATTTCGGTCGTGAAGCCTGATGCTGTGTTCGACCCAGTCGCCCTCAAAGGCGTGCCCATACTTGTTGTGGAGGATGTGTGGCAAGTCGCCAATGCTCTGAAGCGAGTTCTCGAGCAGCTAGAGATAACTGTATTGGGGCCGACCGGGACCGCGATGGAAGCCAGACGACTAGTTGCGGACCAACGACCAGTCGCAGCTCTGGTCGATGTCAATTTGAAAGGCGAAATGGCGTGGGGCCTCATCGACGAACTGTGCGAGCAAGATATCCGCGTTGTTGTCATTTCCGGATACGCTCAACCCATGGCTCCAACAACCAGGCCGATCGCATACCTTCAGAAGCCGTTTGCCGAAGCAGAACTCATGGCGGCCCTCCATGCCATCGTCGGCGAGGCTAGCTGATCTGGCGGCGCTCGCATATTCGCTGTTGCCGCTCCGACGACCAAGCGAAATTGACATCCTGATCGCGTGCCTCGTACCAAATATTGCCGAGCACCTTCAGATAGACGTCATGCCGCTTCGGATCTGGAAATTTCGTTTAGGCGCGGGATTAGGGGCAATTGATTGCATTCCCACTTCCTGGGGCGATCAGTGCCGGCGAGCCGTGCTTTCGCCAACCCCAGTTGCTCGCCGCGCAATCAATCTTTTCTCGACAATTGCTTTCTTACGGCGTGTGAAGCTTGCTGAGGGCCCTGGACAGCTCCTCCAGACGATAGGGCTTTTGGACGACGGGATGGCCAGCGAGCCCCTGCGGCAAGCGCGATGCGCCGTATCCAGTGGCAAAAATGAAGGGTATCCGACGCTCTAGGAGCGCGGCAGCGACTGCGAAGCTGTCATCGCCATCCAAGTTCACATCAAGGACCGCCGCATCGATCTCAGCTGAACCTATCAGCTCAAACGCTTGAGCCGGATTCGCCGAAATACCGGCGACGGTGCAACTTAACTCGGTCAGCATATCCTCGAGCAGAATTGCGATCATGAACTCATCCTCGACGATGAGTATGCGCTTGCCGGCCAGTACTGTACTCATGTCGCGTTTTCCTCAATCCGCGGCAGGGGAAACGAGATCTTGCAGTGGATGCCTTCTGGTAGGTATTCGAGACGCGCAGTGCCGCCCAGTTCGTGCGGCAGCCCCTGCTCGAGGAGCCGGCTTCCGAAACCCCTATGCGATCGAGGCCCTACAGCGGGCCCTCCACGCTCTTCCCAAAGAAAATCGAGGTATGGTCCCCCGTCGACCGATGTTGTCGCCCACCGAATGGCAATGCGTCCCGCATCGCTCGAAAGGGCTCCATACTTGGAGGCATTTGTCGCCAGTTCATGAAGCGCCATTCCGAGTGATAGCGCCACTTTGGGTCTCAGCCGCAGCTCTTGACCTTCAACGCTTATCTGCCGGTCATCGTCTGAGCGGATGAACGGCTTCAAGGCCTCTTGAACGACCTCCCGCAGATTTGCTCCCTCCCAGTTCTCTCGGGTGAGAAGGTTGTGCGATCTCGAGAGTGATTGAAGACGCGCCTCCAAGGTTTCCCGTGGATCGGAGCTGACGGCACCACCCTTCAAAGTTTGCGCGATGATTGCCTGCACAGTCGCAAGCGTATTCTTCACGCGGTGGTTCAGTTCATCGATGAGCAGTCTCGTGCGCTGCTCGTTCTTTTTGCGCTCGGTCACATCGACGACCATGTTCGCAACACGGCGTGCCTTGCCATCTGGGCCGCGCTCGACGACGCGCCCTCGGCCCGACATCCACATGAGGCGACCGTCAGATCGGAGGATGCGGTACTCGGCCGGATACGAATCGATCTTGTCGGCGGTGCGGTGGAATTCCGCCACCATGTGGCGATCCTCCGGATGCAGGGTGCGCCAGTACTCGTCGTTCGGTCCCCCAACCACGCCGCGGCCGTTGGGAAGATCGAGACCGAACATCTCGAGACCTTCTTTCGTCCAGATGCGCTCGCGGGTGACCATGTTGGTTTCCCAGCTCGCAAGGCGACCGGTGATCACGGCACCACGATAGAGTTGTTCACTCTCTCTGAGTTGAAGTTCGAGGCGCTGACGCTCGACCGCCGCCGCGAGCTGATCCGCAAAGGTTCTGACGAGTTCCTGATCGGCTTCCGGAAAGTTCGGCCGAGATACCGATGCGAAGGATACCGCTCCCAACAGCCGGTCCTTAGCCAGAAGCGGGACTCGGATAAAACTCAACAAACCCGCTTGGACGACCGACTTGTAGGCGTCGTTCTCAGCGAGCTGCGCAGAATCCAGCACGATAGATTGATGCGGCGGCGCTGAATGCGAGGCAGCCAGCAGAATCTCATTTGCCCGTCTTGCCTCCTGCTCGGACTCTTGCTCGCTCGCCGCCGCCAGGAGCAGATGCTCCGGGCGATGACTATCTGCGCGTTGGTAGAAGAAGTAATGCGCGCCAATCTCGAGCGCGATGGCCTCGAACAGGTCGCTGAAGGATGCCGTCGGATCGCTCAATAGTCGCGTCGATATACGGTTGAGGAGTGCCAATCGCGTGTTGGCACGCGCCAGCTGCTCCAGGGTCAGCTGGAGTTCAGCCCGGGAGGCCCGCTCGAGATCAGGAAGGGCGCTATCGCGATCCGGCTGCGAAGCCAGGCCGCCCTCGCTTTCTTCCGGCATAGATTTCCCCTCGCCAGAGAAGTGCTGCGGCTGTGGCCAAGTTCGGCACTACTCCCGCTGGGGCGGGCAACGCCCGAGCAATGCGGTCGGTTCCAAAAAATAAACATCCGCCCCTGCGGCCTTCATTCTTATACCTATGCTGTAATCGCAGAGCCGGACGGGGGCATTCTGGTAATACGAGAACGAGCCCGCTTTCTGGCTCTGATACCGCGTGCAATCGTCAGGCCGACGAGAAGGAGCGCAGCCACACCAACCGTCGTAATCCAACTTTCCACGACCGGGCCTCTCCCTAGGGCACCGATGATCGTCCCTCCGATGACCGACAGAACTACACCCACGCAGAACACCTCGAGCGAGTTTGCTCCGGCATCGGCGATCAAGCGGGGCAGCGGTCTTTTCAGCCAGTTCGCTCTAGGGGGCAGTAGCGCAAGCAGCAGGTAACCACAGGCGATGATGTGGATGAGCCGCATAGGCCCTAGGTTGGTCTTCACCATCAAGGCACCGTAGGGCTTTAGGTCCACGGGTGCGGCGCCGATATGGAATGGCCAGCCGGTCCAGGGCGCCCGCAGTAGGAACGACACCGCAAGCACCGCCGCTGCCAAACCTATCAGCCATGGCGAACGCGGAAGATAGCCGTGCCGAACGCGTAGTGCCGCCGCCATCCCCAGCACCATCAGAAATTGCCAGGCAAACGGATTGAAGTGCCAGCCTTCGCCGTTGGCCGTGAGTGCATCCACGTGAGTGAGCTGCACTATGAGCCAGAGAGCTCCAGACGCAGCGATCCCCAGCATCAAGCTCTGCCGCAGGAGCGCGTAGAGCAAAGGGAATGCAGCAAGCAGAACTACGTAGAGAGGAAGAATGTCGAAGTAGCGGGGATGCTCGATCAGCAGCAGCGTAGCGGCTATGGCACCTGCGTCGCCCTCGATCAGCTTTTCGAACTTCATCGCCTGTATCTGCGCCGAGGTCATCAGCAGGTTCGCCGAAACAGCGAGTATGATGCCGACGATCAGCAGGGTTCCGATATGAAAGAGATAGATGGTGCCGATGCGCAAGGCGACACGACGGACACCTGCGCCAACGTCATGCCCGTTGAAATATCGTCCGTATGCGAGAACGGCAGAGAAACCGGCAAGGACCACAAAGAGCTCAGCGGCATCAGAAAAGCCAAAGTTCTGTTGCGTTACTGCTGCCCACCGATTCCCCGGCACATGATCAATGAAGATGGTGAGGAGAGCTAACCCTCTCAGGAAATCCACCCGCAGATCACGTTTGAACTTCAGCCTGTCCCCCAACATCGGGTCTTTTTCCTCGCTTGTCAGGACAAGGACGCTCAGCGAGGGGAGAGGTGATTGGCTCCTGCCAGGTGCCGAACGGCCAGTTCGTCGAAAGACGTTGCCGTAGGCTTCAACACGGAACATTGCAGCATCGTTCCCGATCGGCAAGGTGAACGGAACCCTGCCTACTTGGGCCTGTATCCATGCGCGATCCTCTGCAGTGGCTCTTACGTCATCCCGTCGACGCCATGCTTGCTGGGCAAGCGCTACTCGTGAGTTAACCGGCGACGTAGAGCTGCAACGCGATGGCGATGACGGCGACGTGGGCGGCAACGAACAGGAAGGCGGGGCCAAAAAAATCGTGCATCAGTCGCCTCCTTACTTACTTTGTAGAAGGCGCTGGCGTCGGGGCGGGCGTCGGCACCGACTTCGTGACGGTCGGCGTGGTCGTGCCGGGCGCCGTACCGCGATCATAGAAGGTGAAGAAGACGAAGGCGCCGATCGCTAACGCGATGATGAGGGCCATGGCGACACCCATGCTGCCGTCCCGGGTGTAGTGGCGTTCGACAATGCGCTCTGACGGGCGATCGTACTCGGTAGCCATGGCAGACCTCGCTTTCGATGCTTCGATTTGGCTGCGAAACGTCGAAAGATGAGAACTGTTCCAAGGCGGACAGCACCCGGAATTATATGTAGCGCATCAGATTTCCCTATTTTCAGAGGTGCGAAAGCTAGCGTGGTCTTTGGGTCGTTCGCTGCGATCAGACTCGCCGCGCGCCACGCGGAAGTCTTCACGTTCTGCCAATGCTCGCAGCGTCCTCCGTGAGCACCTTCTTGCGTTCTTCGAGCAGGAGACGAGGGATATCCTTGCTATTTAAATGCAGGTCGAGGCTATCACGAGCATCTCGCCGCAGGCTCGCATCGTGACGAACAGGCGCCAGGCCCTCCCCGGTAGGCGCTATGGCCCTGTTAATTGCAATCGCTACGCTCTTCTCCAGCCAAGGCACCAATTATTGGGCAGGGTGACGCGCTATCAGGAGAGCATCGCTTTATCAGCATCTCTAGGGCTTGCTCGAGCTCGGAGAGGCTTGCAATCTTTTCTCGAACGTTGGTCAGCTGCCGATCCGAGATGGCCTTGGCGGACGTGCAAGCTGAATGCGTATTTGCGAGTGTTAGCAATGCTCGAACATCGGCGAGCGAGAAGTCCAGCTCCCTGCCGCGACGGACAAAGCTCAATAGCTTCACGTCACTTTGGCTGAAGAGACGATGGCGCCCTTGGGACCTCTGCGGGCTCGCTAGCAGCCCGATGCGCTCGTAGTAGCGAATTGTCTCGATCGTGACGCCCGTTCTCGCCGATAGGTGCCGATCGTCATTGATGTTCGCTTCTGCGACTTCATTTTTCCCTCAACCGCTTGCACCTGTAGTGGCTACAGATATTAGGCTGCCCCGGTCACCTCAAAGTAGCCGATGATGAATAGGGTAACCGGATGAAGATACACCCGCTGTTGAGGCCGACGAGTTTCGGCCCCGAGACACTCGAGCGCGTGGCAAAGGCCTTCAACGAGGCATGGGAGCAAATCGAACATCGTGTTGGGAAAGACGCGGACCAAGTCGACGCAACCCGGACGATCCTTGCCAAGGCGGTCCTCAAGGCAGCGAGTGCCGAAGTGGATGACGTGGACGCGATTAAGACGGGGGCCCTGAAGATCGTATTCCATCACTTCCACTGGACTTAGCGGCTACGTCATTCGTAGGACAAGAACGCGAATTGTCCGCAGAGGTTCCTAAGCTGACAAATCGAGTATACTTTCTCGGCAAGGAAAGGGACTCTTTGCGCTTTTTATAAGTGAATGCCCGTAGGAGTTAATTGTCCAGGCGCCGTTGTTCGCAAAATCTGTGCGACCGCAGCATCGTCGATAGGTGCCCACCTCAGTACGCAGCACGGGGTTCTTACGTGCCGCTTGTCGAGTATGTGTCTGAGTACGATGTCCCGATCATCAGCTTCTCGGATTCGTACTATCGCAGCCGCCCTTGTTATGGCGAGCGCTCGCGATGGAGCAGCCGTTGGGAAGCAAATTGGCGCGACGCCCACCATTTTGATCAATAAGTCCGGTCTTGGTCGTTTCCGCGGGATCTCCGGTATTAGCTGATAATTGGCTTACCGGCACGCGTCCCTCCTTCAATTCTTCTGGGTAGGCGTCAGCTTCAAAAATCCGTTCGCGGCCGAAGCGGGTATCTCGCTCGCAGTGGAACAGCGCGCCAAAACCGACGTTTGGCCTTCAACACGCGCATTCTCAGGCCGACGAAGGACCGCTCCCATGGACACCAAAAAGCAGCTCTACGACGTAGCAAAAGGCTTTCGAGCCGCGATGCTGGTTACTTACGGCCGCGACGGCAATCTCAGCGCCCGACCGATGGCGGTTGCCGAGATTGAGCCGGACGCGGACGCCTATTTCTCGACGAGTCTCACGTCGCCGAAGATCGCCGAGATCGAAGCCGATCCGAGAGTGCTGGTTACGTTTCAGAGCGCATCGCAATTCGCCACCATATTCGGCACGGTTGCCATCGTGCGCGATCGCGCCCTCATCGAGAGACTGTGGGCGGAGGATTGGCGATTGTGGTTTCCGAAGGGGAAGGACGATCCGACCCTATGCCTGCTGAAACTCTCCGCCGAGCGAGGGGAGTATTGGGACACGAGCGGGATGGAGGGCATCAAATTCATGGTTGAGAGCGTCAAGGCGCGCGTTTCCGGTCGTTCCCCCGAAAAGACCGAAGCGCAGAACGCGAAAGTTCGCCTGTAGGCAGGCCCGCATCGGATTGAACCATCCAGGCGGCAGCGCGTTGGCCTCGGCAAGGAGGCACTCGATCATGGCTGTACGCAAATACGCGATCATCGATGGTCCGGACAAACCGGCTCTTCAGAAGTCCCTGACCAACCTCGGGGAACCGGATGTGAATTTTCGCGTCGAAGGAGACGCCTTCAATGCGCAAATCCTGCGCATGGAGGAGGAAGTCGATGGCTTTACGTTCAAGGTGCACGGTCGGCTGACCTCCGGACGATACAGCGGCGTGCCATTCCGGGGTGTGTATAGCGTCGGAACCCGTTCCGGCGGCGTGAACAATGGCTAGATGTGTGCGGTAACGACTACGAAAAGTCGTTCAAGATCGTCCAGGGCAAGCGCGAGATGACCTTCGACAGCTTTGAATGCGCTGTTCATGCCATGGCGCCGCGGTGTGAGCATTGCGAGTGTCGCATCATCGGACACGGCGTCGAAGCCGGCGGCAAGCTCTATTGCTGCGAGCATTGCGCCCGGCATGAGCATGGTAATGCGCACTAAGCTGCTGCACGAGGCAGACGGAAAGCGCACCTTTGCGGTCGTCCTGAAAGCGGGCGACGAGGCTATGGCCTGTTTGAAGGCGTTTGCGGCATCCGAGAACATAGGCGGCGCGCAAATCACGGCGATCGGGGCTTTCAGCTCGGCGGAGCTCGCGTTCTTCGATTGGGAGAGCAAGAAATATATTCCCATTGAGGTCGATGAGCAGGTCGAGGTCGCTTCCCTCCTTGGCGACATCGCGCGAGATCCTGACGGCAAGCCTGCTGTGCACGTTCACGCCGTCCTGTCGGGCCGTTCGGGCGCAGCGCGCGCGGGGCATCTGAGCAAGGGTTATGTGCGTCCTACTCTCGAGATCATCATCGACGAAACGCCTGCTCATCTGCAGAAGTCGCACGATCCCGTGAGTGGCCTTGCACTCATAGAGCTCGGTCGAAGCAGCACCTAGTTTGCGAGCTTGTCGGCCGCACGGAGAGATCATGACACGCGGCACCGACGCCAAACCACACCATCCGTACCCGCAAGGCGGTCGTCCGAAAAAGGATGCGCCAACAGAGTCTGCCCCAAAGCCCGCGCGCAATGAAAAGAGCTGGTTGCCCGGCCGAAAAGGCCAGGGCGGCGAGGGCCTCAGCAAGGGATATGGCGGCAGCGGTGGTGACGGAACAGGTGCCTCTGGTCCCGAGGACAAGGACTAAGCATCACCAGCTAGGCAACGAACGTGGAGCGGAACGTATTGCCGTCCGCGAGCAGCAAGCTCGCGACCATTGGTTATGCCAACTCGCTAGTCCCTTTCTTGCCGGGTTCCGTTCTTCACAGCGGAACAAAACGACCGCTCCGATTGTTGCGCGAGCATCGTCACACGTCGACGGATGTTCGACATGGAGTGGAGGATCGTTCAATGGATGGCATCATTTACCTCGTTGGCTTGATCGTAGTTGTGATGGCAGTTCTCTCCGTCCTTGGCTTGAGGTGAGCGTCATGACCACAGTCGTTGCACCCATCAAGACGAGTGGCGTTGACTGGAGCGCTGTCGTTGCCGGCGCCATCGCCGCCGCTGCGATCTCCGGATTGCTCACTGCCTTCGGCGCGGCTATCGGGCTGTCATTGACATCGGCGCATCGCAATTCGGGCGTTTCGATAACGACATTGGCAATCGCGGCCGCGCTATGGATGGTGATGGTTCACGTCTGGAGCTTCACTGCCGGGGGCTATCTCGCAGGTCGGCTGTCGGACGTTCCTGATCTCGATCCTCAAGAATCCCAATTCCGAGCCGGTGCGAACGGCTTCATGGTGTGGGCGCTCGGGACGGCAGTGGGCCTCGTCTTTCTGGCGCTCGCAGCGGGCACGGCGGCGAGATCTACAGCCGATGCCGCGGGCAACGCCGTTTCCGGCGTCGCTCAGGCAGCCTCGAACCTCTCCGCCGAGAACGTCTCGTACGTCGCTGATACGCTGTTCCGTGCGCAAACGGCGCCTGGAGGCGCTGCGCCGCCAGCTGCAGCTCAGAACCGACCGGATCCGGCGATGGTGGCCGAGGCCGGCCGCATATTTACTGTCGGACTTGCCGATGGATCGCTCAATGCAGGCGACCGCACTTACCTTGCGCAAGTCGTCTCGCGTCAGACTGGGCTACCGGAAGCGGATGCGCAGCGGCGCGTAGATGAGACGTTTACGCGCGCCAAGGGCATGAAGGATGCCGCAGAGCAGCGCGTGCGTGAGGCTGCGGACAAAGCACGCAAGCAAGCCGTAGTTGCCGGTTTCCTCGCGGCAGCCGCCTCGCTTGCCGGTCTCGTCGCTGCGGCCTGGGCAGCTGGCGTCGGGCGCGAGCATCAGAATACGCGAGAGTACCCGCGAATACTTGGAGCCGAGCGCTTCTGGTAGGTCCGACCTCCCGGTGGCGATGGTAAAAAGTAGCACGCTGGTGAAGCGCGCCACTTGGCGCGCTTTGTCAGCTTCATAGCAATCTCGATCGCCAGCCACCGACGGCCTCATTGCCCGTCCGTCGCGGGCGGGATAGCGTAAGCTGTGCAGGTTCGATTTCAGCCAGCTTTCCGAGCCGCCCCGGGGCAACGCGATTGAAAGCATGATGCATGGCAACGGCCATACTCGTGATCGGCTTAGCGGCGGCGGGACTGCTGCTCTTTCTGCTCCTTGCGACGTTGCTCAGCGGCACCTTCCGCATCTGGCCGACGCCAGGACCCGGCACGTGGCAGAGCTATGTGTTCTGGCCGCTCTTCCGCGGCCTTAACGCCCTGTGCTTCGCAATGGCCGTGGTCGATACGGCCGGCTATCTCGGTCTTCCCGCTTGGTTGCGCATCCTAGCGCTTGCAGCGCTTGTCGCCTCCACGATGTTGTTCATCTACGCCTTTCATGTGCTCGGACGCGACAACAGTTACGGAGCGCGCGATGGCCTCGTCACCAGTGGTATCTATCGCTGGAGCCGCAACCCGCAGAACACGATGCTCATCGTTGTCTACGGATGCCTCGCAGTCGCGACGGACGGCGGCGGAACGTACCTTCTGTGCGCATCCATGATGGCGGTCTACGCGCTGATGGTGTTCTGCGAGGAGCCGTGGCTCGAGAGCATCTACGGCCCGTCATTTCGCCGCTATTGCCGCCAAGTGCCCCGCTTCATCAACCTGCGCCGCGTGCTGGTTCTCTTGCAGGTTACCGCAAGGCGCTGCGTGTCGAGGGCCTAGCGGTTGGGATCGACGCGAATGGGACATCGTCACCCGCGACCACACCTCAATCACGGCCACGAATGTCGCACGTCATCCGCGGCCCGCCGCCGTGCGGTTGGTAAGTGCAGGTAGCAGCGTCGAACGAGCGAAACCGGCTCGCGCAGATGTCGACGTTGCAGGATGACGTCGAAGCAGTGGAAGCGCGGGCGATTGGAGGTGGGGCCATCACGATGCTCGGGCGCAATTCGCATATACGCCTTGGTCCCGCGTACGGTTGATACGTGCAGTCGGAAGCCCGGAACGAAGAGAACGCTGCAGCGCAGGCTCTCGCGTCGCATTGGTTGGATGCGGACCCTTCCGCGATCTCGGGCTCTAGCACCTCGGTTGGTGTTGGTATCGGTTCAGCCGGCGCTCCGAGCTCGGGAGTAGCTGCCGTTACGAACTCCCTCCAGATCGTCGCAGGCAGGGAGCCGCCTGTTACATTCTTCATCGGCGTTCGGTCATCGTTGCCCACCCAAACGCCGACGACGAGCTCTTTGCTGAAGCCCACGAACCACGCATCGCGATAGTCCTGGCTGGTACCGGTCTTGCCCGCTGCGGAGCCATCCGCAAGGGACGCACCGCGCCCAGTGCCGGATGTGACGACACGCTGGAGGAGCTTCGTCAGCTCTTGGCCATGTGCGAGTTCTCTTGTGGGGCCGGATGGAGCCCCAACTTGCCGCAGGCCGCTCCCCTCGGGACCGAAGGCCGTGATACCCCATGCCTCCTGACGCGGGCGCCCGGCGCGGATCGATGCGAATGCCGTCGTGAGATCGAGCAGCGAAACCTCGTTGGCTCCGAGTGCCATGCTCGGCACCTCGGATAGAGGCGAGGTGAGGCCAAGCTCGCGTGCGGCGCTCACAACGTTGGGAAGCCCTACATCGAGCGCCAGGCGGATGGCTGCGGTGTTAGCGGATTGTGCAAACGCGTCGGCGAGAGTCAGTTTGCCGAATACCTGGCCGCCGTAGTTCTCGGGGTGCCATGACTTGATCGAGATCGGTGAGGCATCAATGACATCTTCTGCGCGGTAGCCCTGGCGCAAGGCGGCATAGAACACGAACACCTTGAACGTCGAGCCTGGCTGCCGACGGGCGTCGACGGCCCGATTGAACTGGCTGGTGCTGTAGTCTCTGCCACCTACCATCGCGACGACGGAGCCGTCAGGGCGCAACGCGACCAAGGCTGCCTGAGAAACACCCAGTCGCTTGCCGTCTCTATCGAGATTTTGCGTGACGATACGTTCTGCAATGGCCTGCAGTTTTCTGTTGAGCGACGTGCGGACGCGCATAGGTCGCGTCGTCGCTCCGGCAACTTTGGGAAATTCGTGTCGCGCAATCCAGTCGGAATACCAACTTGTTGCCGGCTCCGTTCGGTTTGATGGACGGACCGTTGCCGGTTGGGCTTTCGCCGCGGACGCACTCGCGCGGTCGATGAACTTCTCGTCGACCATGGCGTCGAGCACCAGTCCCGCCCGAACTTGCGCTGCTCCGGGGGTGGTGATCGGGTTGAAACGCGTTGGCGCTTGTATGAGGCCAGCGAGCATGGCAGCTTCGGCAAGGCTGATGTCGCGCAGATCTTTATCGAAATAGTGTCGCGCAGCCGCGGACATTCCATAGACGCCAGAACCGAGGTAGATGGCGTTCATGTAGCGCGTGAGGATCTCATCCTTGCTGAGCGTGGTTTCCAGCCACAGTGCCAGCAGGGCTTCTCGAAACTTTCTCCCGAGATTGCGGTCGTTGCCGACGAGCTGCAGCTTCGCAAGCTGCTGCGTCAGAGTGCTGCCGCCCTCGACGATACCGCCGGCCGACCAGTTCGAGTAGCTGGCGCGCGCTATCCCACGCAGGTCGACGCCGAAATGGTGGAAGAACCGGCGATCCTCGATGCTGAGCACGGCTTTCACGAGAACGTCGGGTATGGCGGCGCGCGGCACGGCGTCCCCGAGTGAGCCGACGCGTCCCAGCGGGGTGGCGTCGGCCGCTTCGACAAGCACCGAGGGCGCGTCGGAGGTCTCGCGAACTTGCAAAGGAATTCCATTTAGGACCCAAAGCATAGCACCGGCGCTGGCCAACACGATGACCATCGTCGTCAGCAATGCCATTCGAACCACGGGAAATACTCGGCGAAGCCAGCCGCGAGGACGATGCGCGATACGCATCACATCTGCGGCAAGAGCGGCCGCGAACTGTTTGGCTGCGATCCTCGTTCCGACATTTGGTCCGCCGGACCGACCACCATCCGTCGACGTATTCGGCGCGCTCATCATCTCATCCGGAAAAGGCCGAACTGAACAGCGGTCCGCTCACGAGCGTGGTGCGCGGCCTTCTTTAAGCTTCTGTGTCAACGTGAGGCGTATGGACTAGTTCCAGGTGGTTTCGCTGCAGCACAGTGGCTGGCGCGCGTTTACCGGGGAACGGACAGCTTCGGCCTGCCGCGCATGCGCATCGATCTGCGCTTTTCCGACACGGATATCGCATCAACCGTGCGCGCGCACGAGGTGCTCGATCGTGCGCTCAGGAAGACCGGCAAGGCGCGGCTCGAATATCTGGATCCGCCGGAGGGCCGCGCCGCGCGCGTGCTCGAGCAGGCGACGGACGGCTATCATCAGCTGGGACTGACGCGCATGGGCACCGATCCGAGGCAGAGCGTCGTCGATCCCGACTGCCGGGTGCACGGCCTCGCCAATCTGTTCATCGCCTCCGGCAGCGTCTTTCCGACATCGGGCCAGGGCAATCCGACGCTGCTCACGGCCGCGCTCGCCATTCGTCTGGCGGACCATATCGCCGCGTCAATGCGCGAACTCCAGGCTCCGAGAGCCAAGGGCGCGCTCGTCAGGCGACGCCCCAAGCTGAACCAGCCGCCGCGTATAGAGCCGCCGATGGCTGCGCCAGTTAAATCCCGCGCAAAAACTCGAAGGCGGGCCTAGCCCTCTCCTCCCTTCCGCCTAGCCGAAGGTGCCGGGAACCCCCATTGATTGAGTCCGTTTTGCACTCACATAGCTCGTAGAGCTCGAGCGCCGGCGATGACCCATGGAAGTTCCGCCGACGCTCTGCTTTCTCTCTGGGAAGCCGAACCATGACAATAAAGATGACCGCTCTGACTGCTGCCGCCTTGGCGGGCGGCCTCGCCATTTCAGTCGGAACCTCGGGGGATGCCGACGCTCAGTCGCGTCGGGGTGCTGCCGGCTACGTACAGACATGCAGCCAATACGGTAACGGTTGCACGAAGGCGCCCGTGCGCAGGGGACGGAATGGCTATGAATTCCGAATGCCAGGCGGCACCTGGATTAGGTGCCGAGGAAGTTGCCGGAATTCGCTGCGCGAGGACTCCGTTGATTTCTGGGAGACGCAACGCGAGAACCAGCGGGACTAGGGAGCCCCGAGCTTCGCGGCGAAGAGCGCCTGGGCTATAGAGCGACCGTCCGAGCGCCTTCGACCAACGGAGTTCGAGGAATGACCACCCCATCGCTGGTAGGGACCTGGGCACTGGTCCGCGGCACCTGTACGGCCGCCGACGGCACGCCCCGGCCAGCGCCGTATGGACCCATGGGTATGGGGCGGGTTTCGTTTTCGGCGGACGGCCGAATGATCGCGGTCGTTTGCGACAGCCGACCTGAGTTGCCGGCCGACACGCCACGCGAATACAACTCATACTGCGGCACCTACACTTTCGACGGCCAGCGCCTCGTGACGAAGGTGTTCGCCAATTCTGATCCCAGCCGATTGAGTGCAGATCAGGTGCGCGACATCCGCTACGAGGGGAAATACCTCGTGATGCGACCGCCGCCACGCGCCGTTTCTGGCAAACCCGCCGAGCAGCGAGAAATCTGGTGGGAGAAGATCGCGGACGTCTAGTCGGCCTCCCAGGATGCGAGCGCAAGTAAGCACTTGTGGAGCGGCTGCGCTTTAGCTCCTCATCATCGGGAAGTACTTCTGACCCGCGGACCTGATCGTGCGGCGCACGTTGCCAAGCTCTCCGCGCACGCGCTGCTTGAAGGGCCGTCCAGTCTTGCTGAGGCGAGGTCGCGTGCTTTCCGGCCAGTCGGAATTCTTGCTGACGATGACTTGCCACCTGCAGGAGAGCACGGTCATGCATTCTGCGAACGTGCGATGAAAGACATCGATGGCGTCCTTGCACCGCTGATCTCGTGGCTTGTCCATGTCGATCATGTAGTCGTCGAAGATCATGATGCCGCCTTCTCGAAGGAGTGGCCAGGCCAGTACGGCATCGGCGAATGCGTACCAGCGCTCATGATTGGCATCGACGTAGATGACGTCGAAGCGCGCTTGCTCGCTCCACAGCTGATCGAGAACGGCACCGCTTCGCCCCTTGATCTTCCTCACGCGATGAGCGAACGGGCCCATGTTGAGGTCGAAATTTGCCTCGGGGCCGGCCATCCCCGGGGGCCAAAAGTCCACGCAAGTGACTTTTGCTTTGGGCAGGAGCTCGCAGATGAACCGCGCCGAACGGCCCTCGAACGATCCGAGCTCGAGATAGTCGACATCACTCGCCGCCAGATGACCGAGATGGGTTTTCCAGCCATCGGCGTGACGAGAGAACCAGTCCTGCGTAAACGTCGGAGCCATAGTGTTGGTCATGCGAGCCCCCAAGATAGACTCTGCCCGACATACGCATGCATCGAGTCGTTATGAACGCGTCGAATTACGCTGTGGATGTCTCGAATCAGTTCGAGCTACTGAGGACGGCTACGCAGCTTTGGGGCGCAGGAATCGCCAGCTCCAGGCAAAAACCGGCCAGAGCAGCGCGGCGATGGTCATGGCGGCGAGCACAGAGGCGACGGGGCGATTGAAGAACGGAATGATGCTGCCGTCGGATTTCATGAGTGACGTGACGAGGCTCTGCTCGACCATCGTGCCCATGATGATGCCAAGCACCATGGCAGCGACCGGGAAGCCGTTACGCTCCATTACGTAGCCGATGACGCCGAAAGCCGCGACGGTGAGAACGGCAAACAGGTTGTTGCCGGTCGCAAATGTGCCGACCGCACACATCAGCACGATGACGGGCATGATCGCTGAGCGCGGCGCGCGCAGCACCTTGCTTGCAATGCGGATCATCACGATGCCGAGCGGGATCATGATGATGTTGGCAATGATGAAGATGATGTAGAGCGCGTACATGCTCGACGCCTGCTCGGTGAAGAGCGTTGGGCCGGGATTGAGCCCCTTCATGTAGAGCACGCCGATGGCGATGGCCGTGATCGTGTCGCCGGGAATGGCGAACAGCAGGGCCGGCACCCAGCCCGAAGCAAGGCTCGCGTTGTTGCTGGCGCCGGCCTCGATAAGGCCTTCGGGATGGCCGGTGCCGAACTTCTCCGGCGTCTTCGAGAAGCGCTTGGCCATGGAGTAGCTGACCCAGGCCGCCATGTCGGCGCCGGCACCAGGCAGCACGCCGATGATGATGCCGACGATATTGCCGCGTACCTGAGGGGCTATGTAATGCTTGGTCAGCGTCCACTGGTTCTTGAGAATGCTGCCGAAGCGGCGGAAGGGGAGCTTGGGTGGTTCCGCCGACAGCATGGCCCGCATGACTTCCGACACCGCGAACACGCCGACCAGCGCCGGGATGACCTCGATGCCGCCGAACAGATCCGTCATGCCGAACGTGAACCGCGGTGTGCCGGCCGGATTCTCGATGCCGATGCAGGAAACGAGCAGGCCGAGCAGCATGCTCGCGATGGCCTTCACGGGCGAAGAGCGCGCCACCAGCGTCGCGCACATAAGGCCGAGGAAGGCGAGCCAGAAATTCTCGTAGGTCGAGAAGTTGAGCGCCATCTCGGCGAGCGGCGGCGCCAGCAGCATGAGCGAGAGCGTGCCGGCAATGCCGCCGAGCGCGCTGAACCACAGGCCAATGCCGAGCGCGAGCTCCGGCTGGCCTTTTCGGGTCATCGCATAGGCTTCATCGGTGTAGGCGGCCGATGCGGGCGTTCCCGGAATGCGCAGCAGAGCGCCGGGGATGTCGCCGGAGAAAATCGCCATGGCCGACGCCGAGATGATGGTGGCGATGGCGGCGATCGGCGAGAGATAGAACGTGATGGGGACGAGCAACGCCACCGCCATAGTCGCGGAAAGGCCCGGCAGTGATCCGACGACGAGGCCGTAGATCGACGCGAGCAGGATCGCGATCAGGACGTCCGTTTGCAGGACGAGGTTGAAGGCTTGCGTCAGATTGCTCATGCCGGAGTGCTCACGGGAGGCCGATCCACGGCAGCGGCAGCATCCCCGATGGCAGAGGTACGCGCAGCAGCTTCAGGAAGATGAGATTGACGACGAGCGGCGCCACAATGGCGAGCGGAACTGCGAGGCGCAGGCGCGCGCCCAAGGCGAGAGACGCGACCAGCACGATCACAGCCGCCGTTGGTAGAAAGCCCAGCCGATCCACCACGAAATAGTAGAAGAGCAGCAACGCCGGCGGGATGAGCACACGCAGCTCCCACCATCCGCTGTGATGTGCCGCTGCGGGGATGCCGTCGGCTTCGTTTTCGGCAGAGATCTTCGCGAGGTCGGCTTCAGCCTCGTCCTCGTATCGGCGGCCGACGCCCGCCGCGATCAGCCCGCCGCAAAGCGCGAGGCTGAGACCGACAACCATCGGGAAGACTTCCGGGCCGATCTGCTGGCCGGGCACGGGCGGCAAACGCGAGCCGCCATAGGCTGCTACGCCACCCAGGGCAACCAGGAACAGCCCTGTAACACGGTCGGAAAGGTGCATTCGAGCTTACGATCCGAAGGCCAACGGCATCATTGGAGTAAGAGGCCCGCATGAAAGCACGCGGGCCTCAGTCTGCGGATCAGCCCTTGGCGAGGCCTGCGGCCTTCATGGCAACGCCCATGGCCTTGTTGGCTTCGTCCATGAACTTTGTTGTGCCCGCGGCGTCGGCCCAGCGGACGCCAAATCCACGATTGGCCATGAAGTCGAGGAACTCCTTCGACTCGTTGACCTTCTTGAGTGAGGCCGTCAGAGCGCTCGCGATATTCGCTGGAAGGCCCTTCGGCCCCACGAAGACGCGCCATGCGCCCGTCGTGTAGTCGATGCCCATGGCTTCCTTGAGCGTCGGCACGTCCTTGAACGCCGGATTGCGCTCGGCGGCCATCACGGCGAGGCTGCGCGCCTTGCCGGCTTCGATGATCGCGCGGGCTTCCGGCACCGAGCAAGTGACGAGATCGAGACCGCCGGCCGCAAGATCCTGCATGGCCGGTGCAGCACCATTGAGCGGCACCCACGCAACGTGATCCGGCTTCAGGCCCATGGCGGTGAGCCAGCCGACGAGCGCCAGATGCCAGATGCCGCCCTGCCCTGTGCCGGATGCTTTCAGCTTACCGTGAGGCGCGGCCTTGATCGCGTCGGCGAGTTCCTTGACGGTCTTGTAAGGGCTCGATGAGTTGACCTGGATGCCGGGCGGATCCTCGTTCATGAGGGCGAGCGGCGTGTAGCTGTCCGGCTTCAGCTCTGTCAGACCCTGCCAATGCATCATAGAGATTTCGACCGTGACGAGGCCGAGCGTATACCCATCGGGCGGCGCGGCGGCGATCGCGGCGTGGCCGACGACGCCGGAACCGCCCGTGCGATTGACGACGTTGACGGGCTGTTTCAGCTCTCTCTCGAGCCCAGCCGCCACAATGCGCGCCGTCGCATCGGTGCCGCCGCCCGCACCCCAGGGGCAGATGATCGTGATCGGTCGTGCCGGATAGGCCTGTCCGAATGCGGGACTCACGCCAACGGCCGCAGCCGTTGCCAAAGCGCTACCCCCAACGAGCACCTCGCGGCGCGTACGTGAAACCATCATCGCTTCCTCCGGTAAGTTTTGTTTGTTGCCCGGAGGATAGCGAAACCGGGATGAGGGCGCCAGCCGTACTTCGTCGGGGTTGCTCTGCAGTCCGGGGGTGCGGGGGACGGTGGAATGAGAGCCTGTGCGGGCAGCTCGGCGATGACGCAGGGTGCCGACGGAGCGTGGCGACAACATAGGCAGTAAGCCCATAAAGTGCTCAATCTTGATCCTTGCGAAACCTACAGAAGCTCGCGACGCTGGGAATACAGGAAGGCGAGCCCGCAATTTTCCTTCGACGCAGTTCGTCCCGGCTGTCGCAAAAATCCTGGCAGTTGGGTGTCATCCACCTGTCGCACTCGAATTGGAAAAGCTGCTTCTGGACAAAGTCCAGGCATTTCGGGAGGGAAACCGATGTCGATGAATTCGCTCTTGCGCAGCGCTGCCGCTTCGGCGCTCGTCCTACTGGCGGCTGGCACCTTTGATCGGGCCGACGCCCAGACCAAGACACGCCTGACGATCTACACGGCGCTGGAGAACGATCAGCTCCAACCGTTCAAGTCGGCGATCGAGGCGGCCGTACCGGAGGTCGAGGTCGCCTGGGTGCGCGATTCGACGGGCGTCATCACCGCTCGCTTCCTCGCGGAGAAAGACAATCCGCGCGCCGATCTCGTCATGGGCCTTGCCGCGACGTCGATCATCGTCTTCGAGAGCGCGGGGCTGCTCGAGCCCTATAAGCCCGCAGGCGCCGATGCCCTCAAGCCGAACTTCCGCGATGCGAGCGAGCCCTACACCTGGACCGGCATGGACGGATATCTCGGCGTCATCTGCTACAATACCGCCGAGGCTGCCAAAGCCGGCACGACACCACCGAAGAGTTGGAAGGATCTGCTCGACGCCAAATACGCGGACAAGCTCGTGATGCCGCACCCGGCATCGTCGGGGACCGGCTACCTCATGGTGGGCGGCTGGCTCCAGATGATGGGCGAGGCCGAGGGCTGGAAGTTCATGGATGCCCTGCACCAGAACATTGCCGTCTACACGCACTCGGGCTCGGCGCCTTGCGTTCAGGCCGCACGCGGTGAGCGGGTCGCGGGCATCGCCCTCGATATGCGCGGCGCCAGCGAGAAGACGAAGGGTGCGCCGCTCGAGGTCATCATCCCGAGCGAGGG
>JAEZAW010000355.1 GCA_023430315.1 Pseudomonadota bacterium
ATGCTCCCGGGATCATTGCCGTGCGGTGCGGGGCCCGAGGTGGTGCCAGGTTTCTTCGCTGGCGCAACGGTGGTTTGAGCGTGCGCGGTTGTGACGAGCAACGCGGTGCACATAGCTACCGCGACAACGAGCAGACGCATGGTGACCCCCGACTAATGCCGGATTGTCGGCTAGATGCCGAGAAGTGCGAATGTAAGCGCAATTACCAACATGCCAACGGCGATGAAGGCGGACCAGTACGCGAACGTCAGATACGTCTCGCGCATCAGCTTGGAGATCATCTGCTGAGCGGAGCGCTCTGGCGGGCGCAGCTCCTCGGGCAGGTAGAGCCACATCTCGGTCCGGCGGTAGGGCTTGGTCGTGGCTTCGCGCGCTTTGAAGGCGAGGATCCCAACCATCAGCAGCATCAGAATGCCGCCGGTCTGGAAGGCCAGTCGAGGTTCGAAAGAAAGGCCAACCATGATGCAGAAGATGGCCAGGGAACCGAAGCCGCAGGCGCGCATCACCGTTTCAAAGGCAATGTTTCGAATCTCTTCCATTGGAAGTCCTGATTGTGCGACGCAGCAAGGCTAGCGTCGGCGCGCGGGGCTCACAATCCATTCGCGTTCACGAACGCGTGTACAACGTATCCGCTCTCAGAGCCCGATCGCGAAGAAATTTCCGATTGCGGGCAGCGTAAGTAACGCGGTGCCAGCGAGCCAGATCCAAAGCGAAGCTTCGCTCGATTCGTCGCGCGCTCCCGTGACACGCTCATAGATCGCCGCAGGAATGCCGCCGAGAATGATCGTCGCCGTAGAGACCATCAACGACGAGAAGAGTAGCGTCAGGCCCGTGCTGCCGAACAGGAGGGCCGGCGCCAGGATCTGCATGTGGAGGATCGTGAACAGCAGGGCGACCTGGTTGAAGAGGCCGTTGATCATGCCGAAGAAGGCAATGGCGATGTAATAGTACTGACGATCCATGCGGGTGCTCAGCTGACGCGCGGAAGGGCGCCGAAATAGAGAAAGGCGTGTAGCAGCAGAACGCGCAGCCAGAAGAGCCACACGACGCCGAACAGCCAGACCACGACGGGCGCCACATCCTTCGGCGTGACTACGGAGACTGTGGCAACGATCGGATCGGTGATGCGGCAGAAGAACCGCCAGATGTAGTTGGTCGAGTCCGGCTGCACGATGAGGCCGAGCAGCACGCGCCCGAGCAGCGTGTACATGAGCGCCGCCAAAACGAAATTCGGCAGGTGAAAGTACCAGTAGGTATACAGCGACCCGCCGCTCACGTGTGTGCCACCTCTTGTTGCGGCCACATATTGGCCGCGGGGGAATGTTCCGACAAGGGCAAAGGGCGATGACCAAACGGAAAAAGGAAGCGGGGCCCGATGGGGCCCCGCTCGATTGATGCGATGTACTGCAGGATCAAGTCTTTTCCTGCAGGATTGTATTGCCGCGAGGTTTGCGGATTTCGTCGATGTAAGCCTGCATCTCCTTCGACGGCTCCGGTGTCATAAGGCTGACAATCCAGATCACAAGGAAGCCGAGAGGCATTCCGAGCAGGCCGCAGTTGATGTTGTTGAGGTTGAACCACCCGACCTTGTTGGCAAGGGGATGGGCGAGCGTCGGCCAGGACTCCATGGCGTTCGGCAACGCCATGGCCTTTGCGATGTCGACGATCGGCGCGCCTGTCACGGGATTGAGCAGCGAGGTCATGCCGAAGTACTTCACACCCATGCCAGGGAAGTATCGCGTAGTCACAAGATAGAAGAGGCACAACCCGAAGCCGGCAATGATGCCGCATATCGCTCCGGCCGTAGTCGCGCGCTTCCACCAGATGCCTAGCACCAGCGCTGGAAAATTTCCGGCCATGGCGAGCGAGAAGGCCCATCCCACCATGGCTAGAATATCCCCAGGTCGCTGCGAGGCGGTATAGGCCGCAGCCACTGCCACGACCAACAGTAGGACGCGCGCAACGAGCAGGCGGCGAACCGTTGGTGCATTGGGATCGAGCATCTTGTAGTAGATGTCGTGTGACAGTGCATTGGCGATGGCGAGCAGCAGCCCGTCAGCGGTCGAGAGTGCGGCAGCGAGGCCACCGGCTGCGACGAGGCCCGAGATCACGTACGGCAGTCCCGCGATCTCTGGTGTCGAGAGCACGATCACGTCCGTATTGATCACGAAGTCCTGCAGCCGGATGACGCCCGGATGACCGGCAATTGCCTTGCAAGCGGCGATGACGGCATCGAGGTTGACGGCGTTCTTGCCGCAAACCTGAATGAGGCCGAGTTCGCCCCACGTGAACAGCCAAGGCCGTAGTGCAGTGACATCGCGGCCAATGATGTTCGTGTAGACCTCAAGCTTCGAGAACGCCGCGTAGGCCGGCGCCGAGAAGTACAGGAGGAAGATGAAGAACAGCGACCACGCGACCGACTGGCGCGCCTCACGAACGCTCGGCGTCGTGAAGTAGCGCATGAGGATGTGTGGGAGAGAAGCCGTCCCGCACATCATGCAGAAGATGATGCCGAAAAAGTTAAGTGGTGAGTAGTTGAGGAACGGCTCGATGTGCGGCTTCAGGCCCGCAGCCGTGGCCAGACCCGTCTGGATCAACTGCTGCTCACGCGCCGTAATATCGGCAAGAGCCTGCCCGTAAGTGAACTGCGGGAGGGGGATGCCGTACTTTTGCGTGGAGAGGATGACGATCGGCGTCAGATAGGCGACGATCAGCACGATGTACTGCGCGATCTGCGTCCACGTCACCGCGCGCATGCCGCCGAGCATCGAGCACAGCAGAATGCCTGCCAGACCCACGTACACTGCTACGGTGAAGTCCATGCCGAGGAAGCGCGAGGCGATGATGCCCGTGCCGAACACCTGCGCCGTCACGTATGTGAAGGAGCAGCAGACCAGCACGATGACGGCCAGGAAGCGCGTGAAGTTGCCGCCGAAGCGAAACGCCATGAAGTCCGGAACCGTATAGGCGCCGAACTTGCGCAGATATGGACCAACCAGGATCGATACCAGCACATAGCCGCCCGTCCAACCGAGCACCCAGGCAAGGCCATCATAACCGAGCAGGAAGAGCGTACCGGCCATGCCGACGAAGGACGCCGCCGACATCCAGTCGGCGCCGGTCGCCATGCCGTTGTAGAAGGCAGGAACGCGCCGGCCGGCCACGTAGTACTCGGAGACTTCCGCAGTTCGCGTCAGGATGCCGATCAGGGCGTAGACCGCGAGCGTGAAGAACACGAACAGATAGCCGAGGATCTTATTGGGTACGCCCACCTGCTCGAGGATCGCGATCAAGATCACGAACGCGAGGAACGTTCCCGTGTAGATGCCGTATATGCGGCCGAGGTTCTTGATGAAGTCCGAAGATGATGAAGTTTGCGTCGCCATGTGTGCCCCCTCAATCGTCTTCAGCCACGCCGAACTCGCGATCGATCCGATCCTGCTGTCGCGCAAAGATGAACAGCATCACGACGAAGGCGATAAGAGATCCCTGCGCGGCCATGTAGAAGCCGAGCGGGAAGTTGAGCACTGGGATGATGAACTGATTGAGAGGCTTGACGAACATGTGGATGATGTAGCCGAAGAAGAACCAGATCACGAGATGCGTGAACATCAGGTTCCTGGTCTTCGACCAATGGGCTTCGTCATTGCTGGAAGTCTGCATGGGGTCGATTTCCTCCAGAGCGTGCGCGCGTGCAGGACTGCGTGAGGAGGAATCGTCTGTTGCCCATGGCGGCACCTCCCCGTACCCATCTTTCCGTTCGGTCTTTTGCCGAATCGGCGACCACCAATTGAGTGATCCGTGTCCAAAGGCTAACATCGTGGAGTTGGACGCCTTAATTAGACTTTCGTCCTAGGGCTGTGGAGTTAGCAGATCGGCAACCGGATGAACTTCCTTACTAAGCTCTTCAAGCGGCCCGATCCGATCCGCGATTCGGCCGCCCTTACGGAGTTCATCACGGCGAACGCGGCCTTCGTCGTGCAGAAGGGCATCTACGAGTACGCGCGCGCCCGCGCGGGGCACTACTCGAAGGTCCTGTTCTCCGAGCCAGGGTTCCAGAGGGCCGTCGAAGAGTCGCGGTGGCGGGCTTTCCCTCTTGGCTTGGCGATGGTCGGAGAAGTGGCGACTGTCGTTCTTCAGCAGACAACGTCTCTCCCGCGCGAGACCGTGGTTCGCGCAGTTGCAGATCTGGCGCTGGCAGGGTTCGACGGTTTTGAGGTGCCGACAGTGCTCGGAGAGCAGGAGTGGCGGGGACTGCGCACCAGCCTGACCGAGCGGCTCGATCGCATCGGCCTGCATCCACCGAAGCGCGCGATGGACATTCCCGAGCCGTTCGCTAAGGCCTACTTCGCGCTGATGCCGATCCACGAGAGCTTGCGCGGGCAGGATTTTCCAACGCTCAAGAACTATCTTAGGATCACGCTCTGCAATGTGCACGACGAGCTGACCAAGCGGCTCGATGCGCCGGCGATCGCAGCGGAGTTCAGCCGGCAGGGCTGACCTTGCCGGCCATCTTCCTCAAGTGCTCGGCTTCTGGGAGGGCCCTGCTGTAGCAGGGCGGACGAGCGTCGGCTGTACGGCCGACGGCACGAGGTACTGATAGGCTATCAGCGCGGCAGCCAAACCAATGCCGAGGATGTCGCTGACGAGATACGGTGCCACGAGCGAGAATGCCGCGACGATCGCCACCGCGCGCTGCCAGGCTGGCATCCACCCAAGCAGATAGCCGTGCAGGCCACTGGCGAGCATGGCGATGCCGATGCACGAGACGATCACGCGCCAGACGATCCACGGCCAGTCGCCGATCATCAGCAGCGCCGGCTCATAAACGAACATGAATGGCACGATGAAGCCGGCTGCGCCGATCTTTACGGCTGCCCATCCCGTCGACCAGAGATCGGACTTCGCGAGGCCCGACGCGGCGAAGACGGCGAGCGCGACCGGCGGCGTGATGGCGGAAAGGATCGCGAAGTAGAAGGCGAACATGTGCGCCGCCGGTGTCACGACGCCGAGCTTGACCAGCGCGGGGACCATCAGAGCAACCATGATGATGTAGGCCGGCGTGGTCGGCATGCCCATGCCGAGAACGATGCCGGCCATGGCCGTCAACAACAGTGCCAGGATCAAGATGTCCTGCGAGACGCCGATCACCCACTGTGTGAAGGTGATGCCAAGGCCGGTCAGGATCACGATACCGATGATGATGCCGGCGGCGGCGCAGGCGAGCGCCACGGGAAGCGTGTTGCGCGCGCCGTCGATGAGGGCATCGACGATCGGCTTCAGCTCGATCGGCAGCAGGATGATCTTGCCGCGCACGGCCCGCATCCAAAGCAGGATGAGACCGGTGATCAATGCGGCCTCGATCAGCGCATTCAGGCCGAATACTTCCGGGATGATCGTGGGCACGCTCGGCACGAGATAAGAGATCACCATCAGCGCCGGCAGTACGAGCAGCACGACGGGGCCGAACCAGGCGACCGGGAAGCAGAGGAGCGTACCTGTGAGCGCCGCGAGCGGTGCGCTGTAGCCCGAGTACATGACGAACAGGATCGAGCATACAGGAATGAAGAGATGGCCGCGGGCGACGAGGACCTCGCGAAGCACGGGAAGCTGCGAGCGCGGCACGCCTAGAAGGCCCTGGCGCTTGGCTTCAAGGTGCACGGCGGCGAAGCAGGACACGTAGTAGAGGATCGCCGGGATGGTGGCCCAGACGACAATCTGCAGGTAGCTCACGCCCTGGAACTCGGCCATCACGAAGGCTGCTGCGCCCATGATCGGCGGCATGATCTGGCCACCCGTCGAGGCGACGGCTTCGACGGCGGCGGCGAAGTGCGCCTTGAAACCCGTGCGCTTCATGAGCGGAATGGAAATCGGGCCGTCGACCATCACGTTGGCGACGGCGGAGCCAGAAATCGTTCCGAACAGTGATGACGAAACGACAGAAACTTTGCCCGGGCCGCCTGCCGTGTGGCCCGTAATGCCCATGGCGAAGTCCATGAAGAGCTGGCCCGTGCCGGTCCGCTCCATGAAGGAGCCGAAGAGCACGAAGATCATCACGTAGGAGGCGGACACAGCGAGAGGTTGCCCGAAGATGCCTTCGGTCGAGAGATAAAGCTGATCGATGAGGCGGATGGGCTCGACGCGCGTAAAAAAGAACGCATAGACAAAGAATGCGATGCAGGTGAGCGGCAGCGCCGGGCCGAGCACACGCCGCGTCGACTCGAGCACCAGCAGGATCAAGGTGACGCTGAGGACGATGTCGGTCCACGTCATGTCGTCGACGTAGATGATCCGCTCGATGATGTAATCGTAGTACACGTAGATGTAGCCGACCGAGACGATGCTCGCGGCGATCAGCACCCAGTCCAGGATCGACGGCGCCTGCGTCTTGCGCAGAACTTGCTCGCGCTCATCGGGCATCAGCATCGACAGCTCGTCGTCGGTCGGCGAGCGCAGCCGGTAGTACATGAATGTCAGGACGAGCGCGAAGATCAGATGGATCGCGCGGAAAATGTAGTCCGTCGGCGGTCCGCGGAAAATCTCGCGCCAGGCGGGCGAGATGAAATCCATCGGCGGGATGATGACGTAGATGTGGTAGAGCGCCATCGCAAGTGCGACGGCTGCTGCGAGCTGGCGCGGCAGGTTCCGCGTGGCCGTGCTCGATGTCATATGATGTTTCCCGCCCGAGGGTCTTCTTTGTGTGGTGTCGTTACGCGGCCGGGGCGGCTTGCGGCCGCCCCGGAGATCTCAGTCGAGAGCGCTTACTTGAGAACGCCTTTCTCCTTGTACCACTTGGTGGCGCCGGGATGGAAAGTCACGCCGATGTCCTGCGCCATGATCTCAGGCGTCAGTTTGCTGATCTCCTTGTAGATCGCGGTCATGCCGTCCTTGGCGCCGAAGATGGCTGCCGTCATCTTGTAGACAGTGTCTTCCGGAAGCGAGCAGGCGGCGACCACGTGCGTGTAGTAGCCGATCACCTGCACGTCCTTGTCCTGCTTGGGGTAGGTCCCTTTCGGGATCGTGACAAGCTTGTAGGCCGGATTGATCTTTCGCATGGGCTCGTAGATCTCGGCCATGTCGATGAGCTTGATATCGCGCGCGGACGCGAGGTCCATCAGCGAGCTCGCCGGAATGCCGGTGCCGAGGCCGAAGGCGTGCATCCGGTTGTCTTTCATCTGCTCGACGCTGTCGGTGTAGCTGTTGGTGAAGCTCGCCTTGACGTCATTGTAGGTGAGGCCGGTCACGCGGAGGACGTGACGAGAGATCAGCTCGCCGGTGTTACCCTTGACCTGCGTAGCGAAGCCTTTGCCCTTGATGTCCTTGAGTGTGTTGATGCCGGCATCGGCATTCACCGCGAGCTGGAAGTACTGCGGATAGAGCGTCGCGACGTTGCAGACCTTGTCGTGCTTCTTGTCGAGCGGTGCTTCGCCCGTCCCTGCGACCGCGTCCGCGGTGGTGATCGTATTGCCGAAGCCAACTTCGGCCTTGCCTTCCTGAATGGCGCGGACGTTGGCGATGCCGGCACCCGGCAGCGATTGGATCTTCAGATCGGGGACGGCCTTCTCCCAGGCATCCTTGAGCTGGCCGCCGAGCGGGACCCAGAAGCCGGCCTGCGGGCCCGTCATCAAGCGGACTTCCGCGGCAAAGGCAGCGGTGCCGGAACCAAATGTGAAGATCATGGCGGCCGCAGCCGCGCGAGAAAACCGCATGCTTAATCCTCCGAGGGACTAGTGTTTCCATCCAACTGGCAGCGGGCCACTTTTGCGGCCAGGCCTTTGGCCGTGCGGACGGAATGCTGCACGGGGTGAGGTCTTACTTCTGCTCGTTCATGTCTATGGAGACATGAAGCCTCCGTTGCAACAGTGTAATGCTGCGTGATGAGCCATATGCGAGGGGGAGCCGATCTCCAATAGGCGCATGTCTGTGGGGTAAACGGGTGCGCATTCAACGTGCCCGGTCGACTATGCCGCGCAGTTTGCGGCGATCCACGCCGTCAGTACGCCGCAGGCTTGGAGGAAATCGTCGATCTCCATCGCCTCGTCGGGGTTATGGCTGCCTTTCTCGTTCCGCACGAAGATCATGGCTGCGGGGACGCCGGCCGCAGCAAAGGCCGCGGCGTCATGCGAGGCGGGGCTACCGATCGTCGCAGCTGGAATTTTGAGCAACGCGGCCGCCTGCTCCAATTCCGAGCGGATCACCGGCGAGACGATGCCGACCGCGGCCGAGGCGCGCGGTCCGAGCTCGAAGCGCACGCCGCGTCCGGCCTCGATTTCGCTGATGATCCCTTTGAGGCTGGCCTCCAGATCGGCGAGGACGGCCGCATCATAGGCCCTGACGTCGAGGCTGAAGCAGAACTCGCCCGCGACGCTCGTCAGTCCATGCGCCGCAGCGTCGGTGTGGAAGCGGCCGAGCGTGGCGGCCATGGGGAGTCCGGCGGCCTCGTGCTCCTCCCATAGCTTGTCGAGTGCGACCGCGAAGTCGGCCGCAGCTGTCGCGGCATCGCGACGAAAGCGCCGCGGCGTGCCGACGTGGTCGTAGCGGCCAATGATCCGCGCATCGGGATAGCGGAAGTTGCCGGGAATGCCGGTGCAGATGGCGATCGGTTTGCCCAGCTCGACGAGGCTCGGCGCCTGCTCGATATGGACCTCGAGAAAAGCGTGGATCGCGGAAGGCGAGAGTTCATGCCGGCCCGCGCGGATGGCTGCCGGATCGCCGCCACTGGCCGTCATGTGATCAGCGAGCGTCCGTCCCGTGTCGATGCGCCTTGCTTCGAGGGCTCCGGGCGGCAGTGTGCCGAGGGCCGATCGGCTGCCGATATAGGACACCTGGAACCACACGCTCTCCTCAGCGCGGATGCCCATGACGGTGATGTCCCGGCGCGGCACGACGCCAAGATCCTTCAGCGCGGCCACCGCGACAAGACCGGCAATCACGCCGGCGGCTCCGTCGAAGTTTCCCCCATGCGGAACGCTGTCGAGGTGCGAGCCCATGATAATGGCCGGAAGGCCGCGATCGCGCCCGGGCCACGTCGCGTAGGTATTCGCAGCGACATCGCGGCGGATGTCGAGGCGGAGACTGGCGGCTTGAACACCGAATACCTCGTGCGCCGCATTCTCGCCCGCACCGTAGGTGTCGCGCGTGATTCCACGCGGACGCTGGCTGCAGCGGGCCATTTGATCGAATAGATCTTCTGCGCGCGATCGCTGGGCTGCGACGGCGGCGATGATCGCGTCAGCGGAGAGATTGTTCATCACAGGCTCAACAGGCGTCCGTATCCCGAGATCTTCGTTTGCACGCCGGAGAGGCGCGTGCAGTGCCAGAGGCTCGCCTGGTTCGCCGAAAGGACTGGGCGCTTCAGCTCCTGCTCGAGTGCATCGATGATGGCGACACAGCGGAAGCCGGTTCCGGCAATCAGAATGCCATCGGCACTAGCCGGACAGGCCGCCTTGATCTGCGCATAGAGCGGCTCGATCTCCTGCGCGAAACCCATGCCGCGCGGGTACATCTCATTTGGAGGCACACCTTGCCACGTCGGGCCTGGATCGTACCGCAGATGCGCCGACGGCTCGTATCCGTGATCGGCGTAATAGCGGACGCCGGCACTGACGGTCTCTTCGCCGTACCACGGTGGCAGGACGAGGAAGGGCCGGCGAATGCCGGACGCGCGGAGGGCAGCCAAGGTGTCGAGGCCATTGGTCGTGACGTGCGCGCTCGAGCCGAGCGCGTCGGACAGCGCCGCGACCGCGACCTCGTCCCATCCCTTGCCGCCGAGAACGCTGCTCGATGTGTGCCCGATGGTAACAGCGGAAAGGCGCATGGCCCCGAATTGCTGCGCGCCACGCACCAAATCGTCCGCAAGTGCGACGCCTGCGCGGTCCTCGCGCCATTGTGCCCACGGTGCGCGTGCCATCACGCGGGCGGCATGGACCGAAACATGCGGCGGCAGCATGGCCCACCACTCGGCCTCGGGCACGGCTTCGTTGCCGACGATAAACATGCCGATGCGGGCCTCAACGCCCCAGTTGTCCCTCTGTGTCAGCAAGGTGCCACTCCGTTCTCAGGCCGAGCTTCCAACATGATAGAATCTTAGTCATCGAGATTGCGAATGCTTCGTGCATTCTCCCGCCAACCTATTCCCGCAGATCAGTGGCGCCCCCTCCCGATCGGCCCAAGGTGGAATGACAATGAATTGCCTGCTCGTGGCCGATCTTCACTATGCGCTCAAGCAGTACGACTGGCTCCTGCGTGCCGCGCCCGAATTCGACGTCGTCATCATAGCCGGCGATCCCCTCGACCTCTCGTCCCATGTGCCGAGGCCGGCGCAGATCGTCGTCGTTCTCAAGTATCTGCAGCGCCTCGCCGGCCTGACCAGGCTCGTGACGTGCTCCGGCAATCACGATCTCGATGCCCTGACGGCCGATGGCGAGAAGACAGCGCGCTGGTTCTCCGAGATCCGGAACCTCGGCATATCAGCGGATGGCGATACGTTCTCGATAGACGATACGCTCTTCACGATCTGCCCCTGGTGGGATGGGCCCGCGACCAAGGCGGCGGTCGCCGAGCAGCTCGCCCGCGACGCGGCAAAGGAGAAGAAGCGCTGGGTCTGGGTCTACCACGCGCCGCCTGCCGGCTCGCCGACGAGCTGGGACGGCAAGCGATCATACGGGGATCAGGAACTCGCGAAATGGATCTCGGCGTACAGCCCCGATCTGGTCTTCTGCGGGCATGTCCACTATGCGCCCCTGAGCCCCGGTGGCTCGTGGATCGACAGGATCGGCACAACGACGGTCTTCAATGCCGGATACCAGCTCGGTCCCGTCCCCGCCTATGTCGTTATCGACACCGACGAGGACGCTATACTCTGGTTCTCGGCAACAAGCCTCCAGGCGGCGCCTCTGGCAGGGCTCGAGCTCCATAAAGTCGAGAAGATCAGCGAGGTGCCCGCGTGGTTTACAGCCGCGGATCGGATCCTGTCTCAGGTCCCGCAATGATCTCCTGCCGCTGCTGATGCAGGAGGGTTCCCAGCACCTCGTCGACCATGCAGAGGTGGTTGTCGTGCCCGGCGAACTGACGCTTCATGTCGGCGAGATAGCCGGTGACGCATTGCAGCCGCAGGGCCAGCAGGGCCGCGATGTGATGGAACATCTCGGGTCTTGATTGCAGGAAGGTTCCGACGTTCTCGATCAGGTAAGCGCGAGTCGGTCGCGTCGACTTCACCGATGCCGTGTGTGGCGTATCGAGCAGGAAGGACATCTCGCCGAACAGAGAGCCGGGCGTGGAGATGTTGGCAATCTGGACGCCGCCGTGCGCGACCTCCACCTCGCCGTCGATGAGTATGTAGAGCTTGCCCGACTTTTCGCCCTCGCTGAGGAGGACGCTGCCGGGCTCCAGCTCGACCACCGGGAGGCCGGCGCATTTATCTAGAATGCTGCTCATATAGCCATCGCGTGAGAGAGCCCGACCGCATTATTGTGCGACTGCACAATTTCGTCGAGCCCCATTTCTAGGCGGGTCAGGTCAGTCGCCATCGACCTTTGTGTAGGGCTGCGGTGGCTTGAGTACAAAAGCCGAAAGGCTGCCGAACCCGGACCAGATGTCTTGGAGGCCCCTGAAGGCAAGCGGTTTGCCGCGCTTTGGAGAGAGTGGGATGACAATGCTCCCCGCTCCCGCGATGACGGCACCTCGCACTATCCGCCGAAGACCTTTGCTTCCATGCGTCATCACCGCGGATGGCAGGCCGCGGCGCTTGGCGTGGCTGACGCTGGCGTTGGAAGCCACGCGCATGGCCCGGTCCAATTGCCAGCGCATCGTCAGACGCGCAGGAATGACGGCCTCGTGCACAACCGCATCGTCAGCCCAGCATATGGTCCAGCCAGCCTCCGCCACTCGATAGAAGAAGTCGGAGTCCTCGCCGCCAGAATAGCGCATGGCCTCATCAAATCTGAGGCCGCTTCGCACGATCGCCGTCCGCAACATGACGTTGTTCGTGAAGGCGGTGAGCAGCCGCGTGCCGGATTTTCTGCTTTTGGCAGCCCGCTTGGAGAGCCAGACGGGCGTGGCCGATGTGTATTCGTAATGCACGGGACCCTGGACCACATCAGCATCGAAGCGGCTGGCGCAAGCGAGCAAGGCAGATAGCCAATTGGGGGCAGCTACCTCGTCATCGTCGATGAAGGCTATCCAGTCCGGATCGAGCTCGAGCGCTGCTTCCAGAGCGCGATTGCGCGCCATTGATATGCCCAATTGAGGCTCGAGCACGTAGAGAACGCGCCAATCGGACGGCGCGGTCCCACTAGCCGCTTCCACTTGTGCGCGACAGGTGGGTGCCTCGTTGTTCTCGACCACCAAAGCAATAGGCTGGATGCCTGGCGGCACCTCTTGCGCAAAGAGAGATGCCAGACAGTCGCGAAGCATATTGGGACGGTTGCGAGTGCAAAGCGCGACTACAGCCTTCACGGGCGCGTGCTCAGTAAGTAGAAGCTGGGAGCCTGGAGCTGCGACAAAATGCTCGCGGTGATCGTTGCGACTACGATAGCACAGAGTAGGGCTCCACGATGCCTCGGCGTTTGCCACCCCGCGTGAGAAGCTCCTGTTGCTGTGCGCGCCGAGACCTGCGGGCACCGAAGTACTTCATCAAAAGGACCGACAAGGGTGGCAATCGTGGCGAGAGCCGATCACGCGCCTCACTATAGTCTCTCATCGCGGCCAGGATGCCCGAATTGTAGGCCATCTTCGCCAAATGCCTGGCAATGAGGTAGTTCCGGAATTCGAGTTCTTGATCCTCGTAGATCGAGTGATTGGCAAGGAAGGTCAGCAGCGACGGAAAGTAGGTGTTGTGATTGGAAGAGATGCTATCGGGCTGCCATCGCTTGTGCCACAGAGGCTTCTCTATGGTCGCGCCATCAGCGTGCCGTGCCGCTCGCATGACGAGATCACGGTCTTCCATCCATCGAAGGCCGGCATTGAAGCCGCCGACGGTTATCAGCAGGTCCTTTCGGACCGTCAGCCCCGAGGTGGTCGGCTGGAGCACGTGACGGGCCACGAGGCGCTCGAGCTCTCCTCCCTCGTACAGGCGGCTCGGCATCGGGTAGTGCGTCAGCTTGCTCTTCTTTTCAGTAGTAAATGCCGAAAGCACGACTCCGACGTCCGGATGGCGCCTGAGCACCGATAGTGGCAGCTCCAGGCGGCCGGGAAGCCACAGGTCGTCCGAGTCGAGAAAGGCGACATATGGGGCCCGGGCCAGTGCGATCCCGGCGTTGCGCGCTGAACCTGCACCGCGGTTTGTCGCAAGGCTTATGACCGACAGCCGCGGATGGTCGAACTTCGTCAGGACGCCGAGCGTGTCATCCTGGGAGCCGTCATCGACGGCGATGATCTCAAAATTCTCTTCCTCGAGAGCCAGCACGCTCTGGACGGACTGCAGAACAATCGCGCCGCGATTGTAAGTCGGCAGGATGACGCTCACGGTCGGGTCGGCGACCGTAGCAGTTCGTTCGATTGATGCAGCTGGCACGTTCCACATAGTCCCGTGCATCATACTCGCCTCCACCAATTGTCAATCTCAATCGTAAAGTTCAATAGACCCTAGTGGGCGAGAATGATTTGGGGCAGGAGCGCGGCATTGCAACGAAAAGGGAGCTGCCGTCCACAGTAAACCGCGGCCTCGCGCTCCCGCCTCCTCCATTGTTGTATTTCTGCCTACTTTTTGACCGACGTCCAGCCTGGCGAGCGGTCGGTGGAGCACACCGCGACCATTGCGCATGGTGGCCTGAGGGCGAGTGCCTATGGTAGGACATTGGCGCTCGTATGGAGCGATTCACTCGTGCTTGACGACTCTGGAAGCCAGCGACGATGAAAAGCAATGAAGCTATCTGGCCCGTTGTCAGACGGCTGTTCGGCGAGCACGCCTGGGAATACGCCCCCCGCTATGCGGTCGCCTTTGTTTTCATGGCGATAGTCGCGGGCTCCACGGCGCTCACCGCTTGGCTGATGCGCGACGTCATCAATGACGTTTTCGTCAACCGGAATCAGCAGGCGCTCATTTGGCTCCCGTTGGTGATCACCGCTCTTTTCGTTGCAAAGGGCGTTGCTGCGTACATTCAAGAAATCCTGTTGAGCCGGATCGGCAACCAAATAGTCGCCCATATGCAGAGGCGGCTCTACGATCACATCCTGAAAATGGATGCGAAGTTCTTTCAGGATCACAGCTCGGCAGAGCTGATTACACGTATTTCCACGAATGCTCAGGCCGCTCGCGAGATGATGAACCTCCTCGCTGTGGGACTTGGCCGAGATCTCATGACAGTGTGCAGCCTCCTGGTGGTCATGGTGCTGCAGGATCCCGTGCTCTCTTGCGTGTTGATCCTCGTCGGGCCAGGTGCAGCCTATGGCATGAGGCAGCTGAGCAGACGGGTGAAGAAGGTTGCAGGAAGCGAAGTCCATTCGATGGTTCAAGTCGTCTCCAATATGCGCGAGACGACGCAGGGAATTCGCATCATCAAGTCCTTCCAGCTCGAGGACAAGATGCGGCAGCAAATGGGTGCTGCAATCGAGGCCGTCCAACGGCTCAACAATAGAATGGTGGCCGTCAAGGCCCGCGTGAACCCGCTCCTGGAGACGGCGGCAGGTCTCGCGATCGCTGCCGCGGTCGCATACGCGGGTTGGAGGACGATCTCGCATGGACAGACGCCAGGCGAGTTCTTCGCTTTCATTGCGGCGTTGCTGATGGCGGGAGAGCCGCTGCGCCGCTTGTCGAGGCTTCAGTTGCAGCTCGTTACATCTGCCGTGCAGGTCAAGATGCTCTATGACCTGCTCGATACGCCGTCGCCGGAGGCAGAGGTTCCGCCGAAGCGTCCTCTGGTCGTAAAGCGGGGCGAGCTTCGATTTGACAAGGTCTCGTTTGCGTACGCAGACAACGTGCCGGTGCTGAAAGCTTTGAGCTTTACCGCTCCGCCTGGCAAGACGACGGCTCTTGTGGGTCTTTCCGGAAGTGGCAAGACGACTGTCTTCAACCTCATTCAGCGGCTCTGGGAGCCGTCGAGCGGCTCCATCACGATTGACGGGGAGACGATCGCTGAAGTCTCCCTTGCTTCACTTCGTAGTCAGGTCGCTTTGGTCAGCCAGGATGTTTTTCTCTTCGAGGGTACGGTTCGAGAGAACCTCGTAGGGGGCCGGAAGGACTACTCGGAGGAGGCCATCATTGCCGCGGCGCGAGCTGCCCACGCCGATGAGTTCATCAGGTCTCTTCCTCATGGCTACGACACACCGGTCGGCGAACTCGGCGGGCGCTTGTCCGGGGGCCAGCGGCAACGTTTGTCAATTGCCCGGGCCTTTTTGAAGGATGCTCCCATCATATTGCTGGATGAGCCAACGTCAGCGCTGGACAGCGAGGCTGAGCAGATCATCCAAGCTGCGCTTCAGTCGCTGACTGGCGGACGCACGACCATTGTGATCGCGCACCGCTTGGCCACAGTAGCTAAGGCCGATGTGATTCACGTGTTGAGCCACGGCAGTATGGTTGAAAGTGGCACGCAAGCAGAGCTGCTGCGGCGCGATGGCCTTTATGCGAAATTGCACCGCTTGCAGTTCGGGGACATCGCCGCTCATTCATGATCTTCGCGGCATGTCGTTCTCCGAGGGGGCGGAGATGTTGCACTCGATTTTGTTCGATGCCCGACTTCCAATGTTGTCTGCGCCCGGCAATATCGACATAGCGACGCTCCGGGCAGGCATCCTCATATGAATAGTCGGCCTGCAGTACTCATCACCGGCCTGCCATGGATACGCAGCGGGACGGGCAAAGTCATGCAAGCCCAGATCGCTTACTTCAGATCATTGGGGTGGACGACAATATTCGTTGCCTGCCCCTTCAAGCGGACCGATGCTTATTCTCGAAAGATCTGGAAGCGATTCGACGAAGAGAAGGTCGATCTCAATGCCGACTTCACCGAAATTGCTTCCTTCAGGCGGCGCGTCTCAAAGCCGAACATAGTGCGCAAGCTACGTGGCCGCTGGCGAGGGCAGAACGCCATGCATTGGGCTCTCGAGCCCGGCCACGCGACCAATCTCCCTCAAAGCCTTCAAACGCTCGTTCGCTCGAGAGAGCTCGATATCAGATTCATTCTTGCGAACCACATCTACACGCTGCCGGTCGCCCAAAAGCTGCGTGCAAGGTTGCCCACCGCAGTGCCCACTGCGGTGGTGACGCACGACATCCAAAGCCACGTCCTCCTCGACAACTCGGAGGTCAATCCGTTCACCAGACAGTCGGATACCATCGAGGTGCTGCTGGAGACTGAGCTGCAGGCTCTCGCCGGTGCGGACTACGTGGTCCATGTCTCGCAGGATGACGAGCAGTTCTTTCGCGACCGTCTGCCGAGCGTCCCCCACAAGCTTGTGCTCCCCACGATCGAGAGTTTCGAGGAGAACGAGCGTCGCGCAGGGGAACCCTTCTCCGATTTCATTCTCGTCGGCGCCAGGCACATTGCGAACTATCACGCGGTGAAGTGGCTGCTCGACGATGTCTGGCCTTTGATCGATCAAGGGCGGACGTTGAGGATCGTGGGGTCAGTGAAGGACGTCGTAGAGAGGCGAAACCCTGAGCTCTATGCTCGCTTCGAGGATTTCTTCACGGGCAGTGTGCCCGATGTATCGCATTGCTATCGTGGCTCGCGATGCGTGCTGGCCCCCATGGTCACTGGCCGGGGTGTCTCGATCAAAACGATCGAGGCGTGTGCATTTGGGCTGCCTATGGTGGGAACATCCTATGCCTACCGCGGCCTTCCTATGGAGGACGTCAAAGCTGCCGGCCTGAGCGCGTATGACGAGCCGAAGGCGTTTGCTGAGGCAGCTCTGTCAGCTCTCGAAGACCCGGCGCCATTTCAGGAAGCAAGCAAGCGACTGTATCGCGCGCTGTTCAGCAGCCAAGCGTTTCAAAAGTCGATGGGCGAGATGCTGAGCGACTTGAGGTTGGCGCAATAGCGGCGATACGCGATTGCGCACTGTCTGAGCCCATGTCGACTGCTCCCGCGTCAGCCCTTCAATCGGGCCAGGTCGGCGTCGACCATCTCGCGGATCATTTCTTCGAGTGTTGTTTCGGCGGTCCAGCCTAGGACCCTTTTGGCCTTCGAGGGGTCGCCAAGGAGAACATCCACTTCCGCCGGCCGGAAGAGCGCGGGATCGATGACGATATGGTTGTCGGGGTTCAGCCCTACGTAGTCGAAGGCAATACGGCACATGTCGCGCACAGACGTGCTTCGCCCTGAAGCCACGACATAATCGCCTGGATTGTCCTGCTGCAGCATGAGCCACATCGCCCGCACATAGTCGCGAGCGTGGCCCCAATCCCGCTTCGCATCGATATTGCCCAATCGCAGCTCCTTCGCGAGTCCGAGCTTGATGCGGGCCACGCCGTCGGTCACCTTGCGGGAAATAAACTCGAGGCCGCGGAGCGGACTCTCATGATTGAACAGAATGCCGGAATTGGTGTGCAGCCCGAAACTTTCCCGGTAGTTCACAGTCGTCAAGTGAGCAAAAACCTTGGCGACCGCGTATGGAGATCGCGGATAGAAGGGCGTGGTCTCGGTTTGCTTCTCGGCTTGGATCTTGCCGTACATTTCCGACGATGATGCTTGGTAGAAGCGCGCCTCGGGAGCAAGGATGCGGATCGTCTCCAAAAGGTTCATGGTGCCGAGGCCCGTGACATTGCTCGTCAGTATCGGCTGGTGCCATGATGTGGCGACGAATGACTGCGCAGCAAGATTGTAGACTTCGTCCGGCTGTATTTCGCCAACAACTCGCAGAAGACTCGAGAGGTCGATCAAATTGCCTTCGACGACCTTGAGCTTGCCCTCGATGCCGAGCCATCGCATTCGGTGGTCGGCTACGCCGCCGTGTGAGGACCTTCTAGCAAGGCCATAAACCTCGTATCCCTTTTCAATCAGTAGCGCTGCCAGGTAACTGCCGTCTTGTCCCGTGATCCCGGTGATCAAAGCCTTCCGTTTCATGGTGTTCCCTTCATGCAGCTGAGCATGAACCTCGAATGCCTCTTACAGATCATAGCGAGACCAAGCGCTTGGCACGGCGCCCCTGCAATGCAATCGATAGTCACAGCATCCGCCATCTTTGAGGCAAGACTATCTGATCCGCACGCTGGTCGACATATCCTCCATGCTTAGTCTGCTGGTGCGGCTCGAGGCCCCGCATCCGTCGTTGATAGAATGACAATTCGCGGGCGAAGCAGAATAAGTACGCCACTCAGAGTCTCCGCGTTGATGTCCATGTCATTGAGGCGGATGCCCGTATGGGGCGGTTGCTCCTCATTGGAGCTTCGATCGATGCATTTTTCGTCTCTGCTTAGACAACGATTCCTTGTCGTGCGCAAAATTATCCGGCATTCAATCTTCCACGCATCTAGAGAGCCATGTACACGAAGCGCAAATGGATACTGAAGATCATCCACTCTATCTCGCCAGGAATCAGCTGGAGCTGAGCAGTGACGAGACTAGGCTTCGCGATGCCCTCGCCACGTTAGCCACAGCCGAAACCGCATTACGTCAAGTAACAGCGAGCCGAGATGAAGTGGTTCGCCAGTACGCCTATCTACCAAACCGATCAGTGTGGCAGCTGCTCCTTTTTCGATCCGACGGGCGTCCAGTGAAGCTGCTTCGGCGCTTGCTGTTTCGCGAGGGAGGTGGGCCGAGAAGGCTCTTTCGGGGCTTTGTCCTCAACTCCTACGGACGCCCTCGCCAGGCTTTCCGTCAATGGATGAGCAGTATCGATTATCTATCGCTGCCGGAAGCTGTGCGAGGAGCCGATGGGCGCGCAGAGGAAGACAGCGAGCCGCGGCCGGTCTGGCACGTTCAGATTGATCCGGACGCGGCCGGTGACGCTGATATCGATGAGCTAATGGAGCTGATCCGCGCGGAACTTGCGCCGTCAAATCGGAGCTGATCACGTGTTACCACGGAGTGTGCCAAGAATTGCAGTGGTCGCCGCATCATCCCCATCTGGAGAGACGGGTGGAGCGGAGCGCCTCTTTCTTGGACTATGTGAGGCGCTTGCCGAACTAGGCTTCGGAAGCACATTAGTGAGTCGGCCAGTTGAGGGTGGAGCTTTCAACAACGTTCTTCGGTCGTATCTCACTTTTTACGATCTCAATTTGGATGAGTTTGATGGCGTGATAAGCACGAAATCGCCGACGTATGCAGTTCGTCACCGCAATCACGTTTGTTATCTTGTGCACACGATGCGCATATTTTACGACATGTTCGATTGGGAGCGTCTACGCCCATCTGAAGATCAGCTACTTCAGCGGCGATTTGTTCAGCGGCTTGATTCGAGACTGCTATCCCCAAAACGACTCAAAGCTCTGTTCTCGATTGGTGCTGAAGTGTCAGAGCGGCTGAGATTCTACAACGGTTGCCATGCACCGTATTTGCGGTGCCCGACGACACTTGCGGGCTTGCAGGGTGGCTCGTTCGACTACATTTTCATGCCCGGCAGGCTGCATCGCTGGAAACGCGTGCATCTTGCTATCGACGCCTTGCGGTCCTTAGATCTGCCGCTGCGGCTTGTTATCGCGGGCGAGGGCGAAGATGCCGATCTCTTACATCGCCGAGCGAATGGCGATGCCCGCATCGATTTTGTGGGAAGGGTAAGTGAGGAGCGTCTGGTTGAGCTGTACGCCAATTCCCTAGCTGTGGCTTTTGTGCCGCAATCTGAAGATTTGGGCCTCGTCACTTTAGAGGCATTTCTTGCGGGCAAGCCTGTCATTACATGCTTGGATAGCGGAGAACCCGCGCGCATCGTCCAGCACGGCGTGTCAGGCTTCATTGCCGCGCCAAATGCTCAGTCTATTGCTGGGTACATGCGACGGTTGGCACGCGACACATCGCTCGCGAGCTCTATGGGCGCCGCCGGGAGGGACGCCATTGCTGGCGTAACCTGGCAAGGCGTTGCAATGCGGCTCGCCGCAGCATTGGGCTTCGCTTCTCACATGGATGGTAGAAGGGAACTTGCGTAGCGGTGCTACCGTTGGACAATCCTTATGATAGAGAAGACCAGTGTTGGTGCGGACCCAAGAGGACTTTAAGGAGGCCAAAATGATAAAGGTTTATGCCTTGAGCCTGTGCGCGGCCGCCGTTGTGGTGGCTGCCACCTCGAGCGTTGAGGCGGCGCCGCGCGGCAGCTACTTGGAAACTTGCCGCCGGGTAGACCAGAGAGGCCCGATTTTGACTGCGATTTGTTTGAGTTGGAATGGCGAGTGGCGTCGAAGCTCTTTAGACCTGCGTGACTGTGGTTATGGCGATATTGCTAACCGCAACGGTAGGTTGGCGTGCGGGGGTTCAGGCAGGAGATGGCGCTAGCCCAGGCGGCTGGCCGGAAGTAGATCTTCAGGCCAGCAGTCTAGCTGACGATCGAGCGCTCGGCGCATCGCTGGAGCGGATCTCAACAATTCGCAGCAACTCTCGCGCGCTTTCCTCCCAGGTGGGCTTACGAGTTCTGTCCGAAGGCGCGGAAGCCGCGATATCGGATCCTAGAGGGAACCAGTCCACGCTAAATGATGGTGTTCTCGTCTGCGCCTGCGCAGAGATCTGATCCTTGAGCTCAATGGCTATCGCTTGTGAAATGCATATCGCTCCATCGAATGAGAGGATATTCGACAGCCATTTCTCGAGCTGTCCTGGATTGTTCAAGTGCCCGAGTTGCTGGATTGGCAATAGATCGTGCACAACATTGAAAACCTTTATGCCCTTTCGATGCAAGCGCTTCAATTCCTCGAGCGACCGCTGACCCCGTATTGGGTTGGGATCGAGGCCGAGAAATACGTCCCCCGGGGCTGGCTCAATAGGCTCTTCGAGCACATCATGAACAGCTGGGAATGTTACAAATTGTTCCGCATATCGAGATGCCAGAACGTACTCCCCGTACTTTGTCTCACGCACGGGCAGAACGGTGAATGGCGTTCCGGTCACTGAGATCAATGCTTCGGAAATCGCGCGCGCAACCTTATGGACATCGGTTAGGAGAGCGCTTTCAGTAATAGCGCTAACGTCGACAAACAATGTTGGCCTTCGTGGCCACGGCGGGAAGTTCGCAGCCAATGAAGTCGCTAAAGAGCGATCGTCTACTCCTTTTGCGTCGATGCTAGCCAGAAGATCTGGGATTTTCCAAATCGTGTCGCTGGCGAGAGAGTGGAAACTCTCGATTGCATCTCGGTATTTTAGCGCACACGATTCGGGATTGTGGTGCTCTTGGACGAGCAATCGGGCCCTCGAGCCAATTCGCTTCCGCAACTCTGCATTTCCTATGAGGTTGCTCAAGGCGTCGGCGAGCTCATGGGCTGAGAACTGATCCGGGATTATATATGCTGCATCGGGGTCGATCTCGGCCATTGCGCCATTGGCGTTGATGATCGTAGGTAAACCGTAGGCTAGGCAGTCAAAAACGGCTGCCGAAGTCTCGCCTCGCGATTGTGTGCGCAACTGCACGCACATATCGGCGGCCAGTAGATAGTTATTGTACGCGACCGGGGCTACCAGGCCCGTAATGTCGACGAATTGCTCGAGGGCCAGGTCACGCCGTGCGTGCCGCAATCTCTCTCCATATGGACCGCCACAATTCCCTATGAAGACGAGCTTCGCTCTTTGTCGGGCGACGCCGTCGAGCGAAGCAAACGCTTCCAGTATCTCGATGGATTGCTTTGTTTCGGCGACAAGGCCAAACGAGCAGACGACAAAATCGTCGTCTCCGAAACCGAACTCGCTTCTCGCCTCAAGGCGGAGGCCTGGGTTCACATCCGGTAATTTGCGCAGGAATGGTACAGCAGCCCACGTAGACGCAGCTCCCGCCCCGTACCAGTGCTCGGCTAGTTGCTTGGACCAATTGCTGTGAACTATGACGCCAACCGCATTCTGAAGGACTGGGAGATTAGCCGGATAGTTCAAGATCGCGCGCTGTCGTCCTTCAGCATCCCTAGTTTCATGTAAGCCATCGAAGCCGTGGCTTTTCAACATGTAGCTAGTCCAGAATTCTTGACCCATATAGTTCAGGACGCCGGATAGGAAGAAGTCATGTAAAACAACTGTCCCGGGAACTACCTGCAAAAGATCAAACATATGTGCGTGAAAATCGGAATTACCAAAATGATAGAGGACGCACTCGAATTCACGAGCATGGCGTCGCAGCCAAGCGCTGTTCTGAATGGCTATGTTCGCGGTTATCCAGGGATCCGATACTTCACCCTGATCAGCGATGGCAACAATTTCATAATGAATTGCTAGAACCTGCATGAGTGCGGCGGCGTAATCGGCGATCCCGGACTGCGCAGGCGGAAGAGGAGATACAAAAGCTAGTCGTGGCTTCTTTCCTTTTTTTGTAGCGAGATCGGAAATCGGATTACCGCGTCTTTCCAGCAGACATTCTAGAGCGTCGATAGCTCGTTTGGCGGTGGCGTCCCAGCTAAAGTTCTCGGCTTGTATGGGGCCATGCTGTTCCAAATCCTGGCGATAACTGCCATCCGACAATACGCGAAGCATCTGAGCCGTAATGCTTGCCTCGTCGCGCGGATCGAATAATGCATCTGCTCGGCCAACAACTTCAGGAAGGCTCGAGGTATTCGATGCGATCACTGCCCTGCCGATTTGCATCGCCTCCAGGGCGGGTAAGCCGAATCCCTCGTGCAGGCTTGGAAATACAAAAGCCTTGCATAAATTATATAGCTTTATGAGATCATCATCAGAAACGAACCCCGTCAAGACGATGTCATCGGCTGACACACCGGCTGTCTGCGACAGTTTGGTCAGTCTTTTTCTATCGGCGTCCGAGATGTTGCAAACGACGGCGAGCTGGTGACCGGTTCGGATGTCTGGCGGAAGGCGCGCAAACGATCTGATTAGGGCCTCGATATTTTTCCTATGATCAATCCCGCCTGTATACATAAGGTATTCACGAGTGAGCGCGTATTTGCGCAAAATATGCGATCTGTCTTCCTCGGATATTTCCAGTCGTCGAAAGCGGCGATCTGCGGCCGTCGATATATTCGAAATTCGCTGTGCATCCCAACTTAAAATCGATCGCGCTTCGTTCGCTGCCGACGCAGAGATCGATAGAAGATAATCAGCGTGCTTAAGGGAGCTAATTTTGTCCTGATACCATGCGCGCATCGCGTCCATTGAGAGATAGTCGTTTGGATAAATCAATGGGATCAAGTCATAAAGAATGACGGCCGTCGGGATGTGAGCAAGCTGACCGATGCTGGTGACGGCATCGTCAACCCATCCCTCAAATAGGCTAGTTAGGAGCACCACGTCTGGCTCTAGCGAAGTTATGTAAGCCTCGCGGAGGATCTCGGCGCATCGCCGTCTGTCCACATTTGACGGGTCACGCCACGACGTAGGATGGGGGGCAGTCCAGACCCGAATTGCGCTTGGGCTTAGAATGCCCTCAAAAACACTGCGTACATCACTAATTGTGTTGGGGAAAAGATCGCTAAGTACAATGAGAACTTCTCGCTTGCCGCGATTGCGAGCAATCCCCTGTGCCAAGTTTAAAGAATACCGGCCAATGCCGCGATCTCGACTTGCTGATTGCGCGCCTTGTAGATCGATAACGATACGCACTTGACCCCCTTAGAACCGCAGTCGCGCAGCTTCAATCCGCTTTAAAAAATATTGGGCGCGCGGTGAAAGGGAGGCGATGGAACGATGCAGCTCATGCCGTGAAAATTTAACTGCCCGAGGCAGCGCTAGGTAACTTTGACTTTCCATCCACGGCCTGAACGGCCAATGCGGCCGCCCGTCCTTACGCAACACCCATTTCCTGAAGATACCCCTCGGCTTGCCGTTGTTGTGAAACAGCACGCGTCTGACGGCCCATTTTGGCTTTCCAGATGTGCGAAACAAAATGCGTTCCAAGCTGGTTCTATCCTCCAGGTATTTGTTCCTGGCTTGCAGCTGTTGAGCTTGCTCGAGCGCTGTTGCAATTTGTGAAGTAAGTCTCTTATTCTGCTCAGCTAGCCTCGCCAGTTCGCCGGCAAATTGAGCACTACCCTCTTGTACGAATCCATCGAATACATTTGGTGGAAATTTGAAGGACGCTAACAACTTAGCGTGTTCCGACGCGCAGTAGAAGCGGTTTAAGCCGTCTGCGTAGGCGAACACGTAGCCTGCCTCTGTCAATATCGGCTCCCAAGCCATATGTGTCTCTACTTGCGAGCTTGGGAGTGTGGCTTCGACCACTACGATCCAGGGGCGGTGCCGCATCCAATCGGCGCCTCGCAGCACGGCTTCCTCGTGCCCTTCCACATCGACCTTCAAGAAATGAACCGGCTGATCAGCAGGAACATACTCGTCCCAAATGCGCGAAAGTGTGCGAGCTGGAAGCGTCATGGTGGTACGTTTCCAACCTGCCTGGGCGTGGCGTTCGGCTATGCCCGTGTCGACCGTGGCCAATCCAGTATCTTCTAAGATATTCAATGTGACATCACCGTCACGCTCGCTTACTACGAAGCCGATGTTCGCATCATCGGGACGTCTCACAGAAAATTTGGCGAGCCCGGCTGGATTCGGTTCGATATTAATCCCTCTCCAACCCCTCTCGTAAAACGCACGAGTTACGCTATCGATGTCAGGCGAATAGGCTCCCACGTCGATATAGAAGCCGCGGTCTACATGCATCAACGCGCGTCGAAGCATAACGTCTTCGAAGTTCTGGGCGTAAGAGATGAAGGTCATGTTGATCCAAGGCGCGTCTGAAGCATTCTGATCACTTGCTCCACTTTCATCCTTCCTACGCCGCACGGCAAGTGTCGACGCGGCGATTTCCATCGTTTCTCCAGTCTATGAAGGCTAGTCAGTCGCAACGCTGGCTGCCGCTGCAGAACTCTCTCGATTTGTTTCGCTACTGCAAGGGAAGCGGAGAGGCCTGCAATGCATTGCCTCGCGAACGGTGGTCAAACGGCGAGAATGATGGAGGAATGCATCATCGCCGATTAGCATCAGGGAGACGCATTTTTGCAACATCGAGTCGCGCCAGTGACCGCATCGCCCACCCAACGCATGAGCATACTGCAAGCGATCGTCGTGATGTCTCCGAGCACTCAAAGAAGTGTGGATGGGGTCTGCGAATCGGCTGACGTTTCTATAGCAACACTCCACAATCTCTAGGGCTCCGCCTCTACGTTCCGGGGCGTGAACGACGCGTCATCGGTGCGACCGTCGAAATAGGTCAGCTCGTAGGGACTGGATTGCCATATGACAAGAAGGATCGACATAACAGCTAGCTGTCGCGACAGTGATGCAATTCCAAAGGTCGCGAACGCTGGCGAAATTCTGACCGTCGACGGCTGTAGTGTTCAGATCATGCACAATGACGTGCGCGTTCTTGCCGGTGGCTACCACGGCGATTGGATGGCGGAGATCATCAGACGTCTCCGCGGGCATCATGAGCCGCAAGAAGAGCTTGTGTTCCACGAAATACTGAAGCACGTACCTGCAAAAGCATCTATGATCGAGTTGGGAGGCTTCTGGTCCTACTATTCACTTTGGTTTTTGAGCCACGCCCCTGCTTTGCGCAAATCAATCGTACTCGAGCCAGACTCCAACAATCTGCAGGTCGGCCGTAAGAACGCCGCCTTGAACGAGAGGTCCATCGAATTCATTCAGGGGTTTGTCGGCCCTAGATCGACAGGGCTTTGCACTTTCATGACAGAGACTGCCGGCGAGGTGATGATTCCTCAGATCGCCGTGCCAGACCTAATGCGAGATCGCGGAATTTCGCACCTGGATATCCTTCACTGCGATACCCAGGGTGCTGAAGTGGACGTTATCAAGTCTTGTGAACTATTGCTTCGGGACCGCCGCGTCCGCTTTGTCGTTGTGTCAACCCATGCGCATCAGATCACCGGAGATCCCCTTACGCACCAACGTTGCTTGGAGTTGCTGTGCTCGTTCGGCGGGCAGATCTTGGCTGAGCACGATGTTCATGAGAGCTTCAGCGGAGACGGATTGATTGCCGCTTATTTTGGCGCTGAAGCGCTCGCATGGCCCCATCTCCCATTGAGCTACAACCGTTACTCCACATCTCTCTTCCCCAATCCACTTTACGATCTCAGTACCTCCTTGCAGGAGATCGCCGCTTTGAAGCAGCAGCGCGACGACGCCCGAACGGAGAAAGATAGGCTTTCAAATCGGCCACCTGCCGTTTGCTCGGAAATCAAAGATGCGCGATCATCAACCTCTTGGCGAGGTTCATTACCTATGAGATTGGCTGGCCGGCTGGTTAAACGCGGCTTGGGAAGATCTCGCTGAGGCCGTTCAACGCGAGCAGAAAACCACGAGGCTTTACCGTCGGATCACCCTTTTCGTACGATCAGCATGATCGATGTGCTGATGTGGCCCATGAGGTCCAGCTTCAGGTGCTGCCGGCCATGAGAGTAGTAAGGCGGGCGGTCATAGGCGAGGTCGTGTGTTTCGGTCCCCGGGTCGAGGTCCAGGCTCTCGATCCCGCACCCTAGTATTCGGAGGGAGCGATCTAGCGCTTCAATGTCTGTGCGTCGATAGATAACGCTGTCGCCCGACACAACCGTTGCTTCGTTCGACGAGATGTTGAACTCGGTGGTGTGGACGGCAACCCCGCCAGGTCGAATCAATCGCATCGACTGCAGGATGAAGTCGGTGCCCGCTGCCAGACTGCCTAGGTGCTCGAACGAGCATGAACTCCAGGAGAAGTCGAATGCCTCAGTAGGCATCGACGTTAGATTCCTCATGTCTATGCTTTGAAAAGTCGCCCGCTGCTTGAAAGTCTCCAAGGGCAGGATGCCGGGCCAGTGGATGGCCTCAAGGGAGTGGCCCAATTGCCCAGTGGTCTGCCAATGCGCTGCCCCGCCCGAGTAATCCGAGGCGGTGATCGTTGCGCCCATAGAAGCATAGATTGATGACAAGGGCTCAGAACCAACGGCGAAGCCGATTCCGGATTTACCCACCTGAAGCATCTCGCGCTCATAGAGCGCTTGGGAAATGGCGGCCCACTCCCAGAGCTTCCGATGCAGGAACTTGCCTCGCATTCCGGCCCACACTGTGCCCCAAACTGCTTCCTGGTCGGCCGGTAGAGTGGGCGCGCCCTGTGCAATGCGTTCGACCCAAGACCGATACCATCGCGATGAGAAGTCGCTCTGCTTGCAGAGAGACGATCGCAGTATTGGCTTCCTGAGCCGCCAGAAGCGCCCTGTCACGCTGCCATCCTTCCATTCTCCCAGGTTAGGTCGCCACCGGTGGGCGCGGGGACTGTGAAGTCCGCTTGCATCAAGTGCTGGATGGAATTCGACGGCTGAGGTGCGAGCCGCACTCCAGAAGATCCACTTGCCGAACGGGACCTATAGCGGACAGGCTGCTGCTGGCGCATAAGGCACTGAAATAAATTAGTAGTTTCAGGAATGCAAACTAGGAAACTCCGGAAATATGGTGCGGTCGAGAGGACTCGAACCTCCACGCCTTGTGAGCGCTACCACCTCAAGGTAGTGCGTCTACCAATTCCGCCACGACCGCACAGGAACTACGGATAAAAATGGCCGGCCCGGCTATCGCGCGGCGGCCACCCTCCTCGTTCGCCGCAGGTGGGTATCAGACCGCCTGAGCGTTTGCAAGTCCCGGTCGCGGCGGGCCGCAAAGCGCCGGTCTCAATCGAGGTCCAGCACCTCGAGCAGGGCTGCCGTGTAGGCCGCCGGCTGCTCATACATGACCCAGTGGCCGGCATCCGGGATCGTGCGCGTGACCAGCTCAGGATGGCTTTCCCGGAGCGCATCATAACGAGCGGCGACTGATGGCCATGCCGTCTGATCCTCGGCTCCCCAGATGGCGCGGACGGGCACCACCACCTCCCGCAGCTTCACGCGGATTTCGTCCGTGCGCGCGAAGGGGCGTGAGCGGAAACGGGCGCGGCGGATGTTCTCCGACTGCAGGTAGACGGCCAGCGGATCGATGCGGTCGTTCTCCTTGAACATGAGGATTTCGAGGAGCTGGCGATGGACGCCCATGCGCTCCTCCTCGCTCATGCCGACCCGCTCTCTCGGGAACTCAATGCCGGGGCCTTGCGGAAATCCGAGTGCCGCGCAACCCGTGATCGTGAAGTCCGAGACCCAGTCGCCGAGGCGTACCATGGCGTGCGTGGACACGTGCGCGCCGAAGGAGAAGGCGACGACATGCGCGCGCCGCTCGCGAGGAATGAGCGACTTGAGTCCCTCAGCAACAGCCGCGCCGCTGCTCTCGGGTGTGTGCGGCGTAGAAGGCATCGCGCTGTCGCCGAGTCCCGGCAGGTCGATGGCCCACACTTCGTAGTGCTTCTTGAGTACGGGAATCTGCTTGATCCAGTGCGTCCATGAGCCTGAGCCGCCGTGTGCGAGCACGACGGGACGGCCTCGCCCCCAGCGGCGCCAGACGAGTTGGCCGTCACCGCAAGGCGTGGTCGCGACCTCGGCGTCGGCAGCGATGGCTGCGACGATGTCGGCTGGATCCTTGCCGCTGCGCGCGAGTGTGGCAATCGGGTCGTCGAGGGGCGAAGTGCGCTCGGTCGCGGATTCGGTCGTGCTCATGAGACTCCGGTTGGCGTTGTGCTTGTTCGTTTGTCGGATCAGGTCACGCCTGCAATGCCCTGTGGCAGCGGCTTGCCTTTGATGAAGGGCTCGATGAGAGCCATGAAGTCGTTGAGGCGGTCGTGGTGAACCCAGTGGCCGGCGCGCTCGAAGCGGGCGACCGTCGCGCTCTTGAAATGCTGGATGCGGCCGTCCTCGCGCGGGTCGGATGCCCAGCTCTCCTTGCCGTAGACGAGCAGCGTCGGGCAGGTGATGCGCGACCAGAGGCGCTCGAGATCCGTCATATCGATGTCATCGGGCGGCCACGAGCGGACGTAGTTGTCGAATTTCCAGCTATAGGTGCCGTCCTCGTTCTGGTTGATGCCGTGAACCGTCAGGTGGCGCGCCTGCTCGGGCGAGAGGTGCTTGTTCTCCTCGTGCATGCGCGCATAGGCGTCCTCGATGGTCGGGTAGCGGCGCGGCAGGCGGCCGGCGAGCTTGCGCTGGTCTTCGATCCAGGTGGCCATGCGCTGGTCGATTGGCTTGCCGTAACGCTCGGCGTGCTTCTTCGGCGAAGGGCCGAGCCCCTCGATGGCGACGAGTCGCGCGATGTTGTCCGGGTAGATACCGGCGTAGCGGATCGCGATGTTGCCACCGAGCGAGTGCGCGACCACCGTCACCGGCGCCAGCTTGAGCTGGTGAATGAGCTGTGCGAGATCGTAGATGTAGCCGATCATGCTGTAGGTGCCGGTGCGCGACCATTCGCTGTCACCATGCCCGCGCAGATCCGGGGCGATGACGTGCCAGTCGCGGCGCAGGCGCTCGGCCACCCAGTCCCAGTTTCGACAATGATCGCGCCCGCCATGCAGCAGGATGAGCGGCGGTGCCGAGCTGTTGCCCCAGTCCACGTAATGCAGGCGCAGGCGCTGCGAGAAGAACACGCGCGATGTCGGGCCGGGAGATTGCAGGGCGCTGTTCGGCGAGCTGTCCATGGGGCTGCGCTGTCCTTGTCGGGCGTCGGATTCCGCGCCATTGCACGCTCCAGCGGCAGCGGACGACTTCCGTATCGGAGATGTGATGTTCGCGGGCGCAACATTGCGGGTTAACCCGGGCCCCCGTCAACCTTTTCCCCCGCATGTGAGGCCTGCCGATTGCCGTGGTTACCGGAACCGGCCGGGTGCGCCTGCGTTACAGCCGGATGCAGGAGGCTGCCATGGAAAATCACGAAACGATGGAACGGCCGGAAACGAAGACGACGGTCGAAGCGCGTCAGGGTGATCGACGGCGGATGAATCTGCGCGTGTTGCTGACCTCCCTGCTCTTTGCCGTTGTCATTCTCGCGGGGCTGTACGCGTTCGTATATCCGTTTCCCCAGTAATCCTGTCGTATAGTGTCGAGCCTGAGCGCCTCGGGTTATGCTTCAATCCAGAAGCCGACCTCCGGGAGCCATCCATGCCGATAACGAGTTCGCAGTGCCGCGCGGCCCGAGCGCTCGTCCAGTGGTCGCGCGAAGAGCTGGCTGAGGACAGCGGCATCTCCGTCGAGGTGATTGCCGATTTCGAGACGGGCCGAAAAAATCCAGGCAAGGACGTTCTGAACCGCCTCCAGGCTGCGCTGGAGGTTGGCGGTGCCGTATTGATTCCGGAAGATAGCGACGGCGGCGTTGGCGTTCGGCTCAGGTTCAACAGTCGCGATGTCCGCGCCATCAACCGGCTTGAAGGCGAAGGCGGTGCTGTCGGCGAAGACGATGTTTAAATTCTCTATTCGAGCCGGCGGCGGAAGAGCCACGCGGCGGCGCTGAGCGTAAATAGGGCGATGATCGCAAGCGGCAGCGTATTGCGTGCGACTTCGCTCAGAGGAATGTCCTTGAGAAACACGCCCTTCACGACGACGAGGAAATAGCGCAGCGGATTGACGATCGTCACGTGCTGCAACCACCCGGGCATATTCTCGATCGGCGTCGCGAAGCCCGAGAGCAGCATCGCTGGCACCATGACCAGGAAGGCGCCGAGAATGGCCTGCTGCTGCGTCATGGAAAGGGCGGAGATGAAGAGGCCGAGCCCGACGACCGATGCGAGATAGAATATCGCGCTGCCATAGAGCAGCACGAGAGAGCCGCGCAGTGGGATGCCGAAAACGAAAATCGCCGCCAAGATATAGATCGTGATGTGGAAGACGCCGATGATCATCGGCGGTGTGAGCTTGCCGATCAGGATTTCGTGCGTGCGGAGCGGGGAGACCATGAGCTGGTCGAACGTGCCAAGCTCGCGTTCGCGCGCAATCGACAGCGCGGTGACGACCAGCCCGATGATCAGGGCGATGCTCGCGATCAGATTGGGCACCATGAACCATTGGAAGATGAGATTCGGGTTGAACCAGTTGCGCGGCACGACGCTGAGGCCGGCATCGGCTGCGCGACGACCTGTCGGCGTATCCGCGGCAAGGTTGGCAACGATCTGATTGAGATAGCCGCCGACGATCTGCGAGGCGTTGGATCGGCGTCCGTCGAGGATGATCTGTACGTCCGCCGGCCGACCAGCCTCGATGTCGCGCGAGAAGGTCGGGCCGATGTGGATCGCGGCGATGGCGCTCTGAAGGTCGATTGCTTCGCGCAATGCCGTGGGAGACTGCGCGTGGAAGATACGACGGAAGGTCGGCGCGCCATCGATCCGCTGGACAAGCTCGTGGCCCCAGCGACCGGAGTCGCGGTTCAACACGATGACGTCGACATTGCGCACTTCGAGCGTCGCCGCGTAGGAGAACACGAGGAGCTGCACGATCGGCGGGCCGATCAGGATCATGCGGCTTCTTGGGTCGCGCAGGATTGCCAGCAGCTCCTTGATGATCAGGGCTTTGAGCCGGATCCACATGTCACGCGATCCTCTTCCGGGTGCTGCGCGCCGCGAGGACGAACATGATGGCGCCCATTGCCAGCATGACGGCCATGGCTTCGAGGAACATCGGCCAGATGTCGCCTGCGAGAAACACGGTCTGCAGGCTCGGGATCAGGTAACGCGCGGGCACGATGATGGTGATCCACTGGATCACCGTCGGCATGGAATTGATCTCAAACAGAAAGCCGGACAGCAAGAAGGCCGGCATGAAGGCCGAGAGCAGTGCGACCTGTGAAGCGAGGAACTGGTTCTTGGTGGCGGCAGAGATGAGCAGTCCCTGTCCGAGTGCCGGCACGAGAAAGCTGGCGCTCAGAGCATAGAGAGCGATGAGAGAGCCGCGAAAGGGAACGCCGAACAAGAGAACCGCGACCGCGACGCAGAGCGTCATCGAGATGAGTCCAAGCACGAAGTAGGGGAGGATTTTGCCGGCAACAAGCTCGGCAGCGGTTACCGGCGTCGCCATGATCGCCTCCATGGTGCCGCGCTCCCACTCGCGGGCGACGACGAGCGAGGTCAGCAGCGTGCCGACTAGCGCCATGACGATCGCGATCGATCCAGGCACGAGGAAATTGCGGCTCTCGAGCTCGGCATTGAACCAGAAGCGCGGCTCCGGGATGACGGCCGGCTGCTGCGCCATGGTCTCGGCGCTACGCAGGGCGGCCCAGTTGGCAACGACGCCCTGGGTGTAATTCTGGACGAAGCTCGCAGTATTGGGCTCGGAGCCGTCGACGATCACCTGAACGGTCGGCTTCGTATGCGCCGCGAAATCGGATGTGAATGTCGACGGGATGACGATGATGCCGCGGATGAGACCGAGGACGAGATCCTCCTCGTAGGCGCGCCGGTCGCGGCCCATGCTGACATCGAAGTAGCGCGAGGCCTGGAAGCTCGCAGCGAGATCCTGCGTCAGCGGCGTCTGCACTTCGACGACGAGGCCGACACGCGTGCGTTGGATATCGAGCGAGACACCATAGCCGAACAGGAAGAGCAAAACGGCGGGAAGCACGAAGGCGATCAGGATGCTGCTCGGGTCGCGCAGAATCTGGAGGCTCTCCTTCCACACGAGCGATGCGAGGCGCCGGGCAGTGCCGCTGTGTCCCGCCTCGACAGTGCTGTGCGCGATGTCGGTCATGCCGCGGCTCTCTCGGCCGAGCCCTGCACGAGCGCGATGAAGGCATCTTCCATCGTCGGATCAGGCGTCTCGGTCGTGGCGACGCGCGCCTTGAGCTCGTCGGGTGTACCGAGCGCGATCGCCTGGCCGCGATTGATCAGCGTGATGCGGTCGCAGTACTCGGCTTCGTCCATGAAATGCGTGGTGACGAGAACGGTCACGCCCTTCTCGACGAGGCCGTTGATGTGCGTCCAGAACTCGCGCCGCGTGATCGGGTCGACGCCGGAGGTCGGCTCGTCGAGGAAGAGAGCTTCGGGCTCATGCAACACGGCGCAGGCGAGCGCGAGGCGCTGCTTGAGGCCGAGCGGCAGATCCTTGGAATTGAGAGCGGCGTGCGGTCCGAAGTCGAATATCTCGGTCATGAGCGCGACGCGCTCACGCTTGCGGGCGCCTGAGAGGCCGTAGACCCCGGCGAAGAAATCGAGGTTCTGGGCGACACTGAGGTCGCCGTAGAGCGAGAACTTCTGCGCCATGTAGCCGAGACGGTTGCGCGCCTCGGCGCCGTCGCGCCGGAGGTCGAAGCCCGCGACGCGGCCCTCGCCGAGCGTGGGCTTCAGGAGGCCGCAGAGCATCTTGAAGGTCGTGGACTTGCCGGCGCCGTTGGGGCCGAGCAGGCCGAAGATCTCGCCGCGCGGTACATCGAAAGTGATGTTCGAGGCGGCTGTGAAGTCGCCGAACTGCTTGGTGAGGCCTTTGGCCACGATGACGGGGCGATCGCTTTCGGCGGGGCGCGCGCGTGTCTCCTCGGCGAGCTTCGAGCGGCCGCCGGGACCGCCGCCGAGCATGTCCACGAAGGCATCCTCGAAGCGCGGAGGTGTCGGCGTGATGCGTGCGTCAGGCCCGGCTTTCGCGATGACCTGTGTAAGAGGATCGCCAGCCTTCTCGGTGACCAGTCGGATCGCCTCACCCTGAATGACGCCATCGACGACACCGTCGTCTTCGAGTGCGCGAGCAAGCACCGCGCGCCGTCGGCCGGCAACGTCGGACAGCTTGAAAGTGCGGCCCTCGACGCGCGACGTTAGCTCCGAAGGCGGGCCAACGAACAGGAGCTTGCCTTGATTGAGCAGGAGCACGCGATCGCAGGCTTCTGCCTCGTCGAGGTAGGCTGTCGACCAGAGCACGCCGATGCCTTCCTGAGTCAAGGCCTCGACCATCTTCCACAAATCGCGGCGCGAGATTGGATCGACGCCGACGCCCGGCTCGTCGAGCAGCAGCACGCGCGGCTTCCTGAGCAGCGCACAGGCGAGGCCCAGCTTCTGCTTCATGCCGCCGGACAGCTTACCGGCGAGCCGCGTCGTGAAGCGCTTGAGATCGGTGAAAGTCAGCAGCTCGTCGAAGACGGCCGGTCGATCGGACTTCGGGAGACCGCGCAAATCGGCGTAGAGATCGAGGTTCTCCTGCACCGAGAGATCCTCGTAGAGGCCGAAGCGCTGCGGCATGTAGCCGATGGCTGAATGAATGCGTGCGGCATCGGTGCGCGTGTCGTAGCCAAGCACCTCGATGGTGCCTGCATCGGGCAGCATGAGCCCCGTCATCAGGCGGATGAGCGTGGTCTTGCCGGCGCCGTCCGGACCGACAAGGCCTGTGATCTCGCCGGCGCGGATATTCGCGGTGATGCCGTCAAGTGCCGGCGCCGCTTCGCCGAAGGTCTTGCTGATGCCGGCGATGCGGATGGCGTCAGGCTTCGCCGCACCGCTTTCCGATGCGCTCGTCATGAGCCACCTGCGCTGTCCTTGGCGAGAGGGACCCGCACGGTCACCGGCATGCCCTGGCGCAGGCCGTTGTCGCCTGGATCAACGACGACTCGCAGGCGATAGACCAGATCGGTGCGCAGCTCCGGTGTCTCGACGGACTTGGGTGTGAACTCGGCGACCGGAGAAATGAAGCCGATCGTACCGCTGTAAGGTTTACCGGGCGAGCTGTCGGAGAACACTTCGACCTTCATGCCGGTATGAATGCGACTGAGGTTCGGCTCGGTGATGTAGGCGCGCACCCAGACTGGTTTTGCCAGCGAGAGCACGTAGACGATATCGCTCGGCGCGACGATGGCGCCAGGCTCGCGCACGCGGGAAAGAATCACGCCATCCGCGGGTGCGACCAAAACCGCATCCCGAAGCGATGTCTGCGCCGATGCGAGGCTTGCTTCGGCCGCCTGGACGTTTGCGCGTGCGGCGGCGATGTCTTCGGCGCGCGTACCTTGCTCGAGCAGGCGCAGTGCTTCGAGAGAGGATTGCGTGCGCGCCACCGCCATATCACGCGCAGCCTTGGCTTGATCGAGAGCTGCCTCTGACACGGCGCCGGTGGGCCTCAGCCGCGCGGAGCGCTCATAAGTGAGCTGAGCGTTCTGCTGATCGGCAACGCGCTCCTGGTGTGCGGCGCGCGCCTGGTCGATCTCAGCTTCGCGCGGCCCGGCTTCGAGTTTCTGCAGTGTAGCGTGCGCGGAGGCAAGTTGTGCTTCGGCGAAGCGGATCTGGTCCTGGTAGGGTTGGGCGTCGAGGCTGGCGAGCCGATCACCGGCTTTGATTGCGTCGCCCTCATCGACGAGCGCCGCGCCCAGGCGGCCGCTGACGCGGAAGCCGAGCTGCACCTGTCGGATGTCGACATTGCCGTAGAGCGTGAGATTGGCCCCGCGATCGCGGCTGCCCGAGCCGAGGAGGCCACTCCACCAGGCGATGGCGCCAACGGCTGCGAGCGCGAGAACGACGATCGGTAAGGCCTTCCTGTTCATTATACGCCTCCACCATGGAGTGAGCGCACGATGTCGGTGATGTTCGCACGGATGGCATCGAGTTCCCTGGCGCCCATTTCATTCCATTCGAGCTGACGCAGGGCGGCCGCGTTCGCGACGCGGAAGATCATCAGGCTACCAATGAGCGAGAGAGATCTGAGACGCACGCGCTCGGAGGTCGGCGCGTCATCGAGAAGAACACTGACCAGCCGGCGGACGGCTTCGAGCATGGGCCGCATGACGGCCTCGTAGACTTTGGCGAAGGCCTCGGTCGGCTCCATTTGTTCGCGGATGAGGAAGCGAGCCCAGGGACGCGACTTCTCGCTGACCATGACCTCGGCGAGCGTGTGCAGGAGGGTAGTCAGTAGCTCGCGCGCCTCATCGCGTGTGGGGGGGCGGCCTTCACTTTGGATCTCAGCGATGCGTGCCTGGACCTGCTGGCGCCGGGCGCCGACGTGGCTCGAAATCAGACTCGCGAGATGCTCGGCCGCGGCGAGATAGAGGCCTTCCTTGCCGCCGAAATAATACGGGATGGCCTGGAGATTGACGCCCGCCGAC
>JAEZAW010000010.1 GCA_023430315.1 Pseudomonadota bacterium
GGTAGGTGTTCACCCACACCGTGCCGGCCTTGATCTTCTGCGCCATCATGGTCGCGCGGCGCACGGACTGCGTCCACACACCCGAGCCGAGACCGAATGCGATGTCGTTCGCGATCTGGATGGCCTCGGCCTCGTCCTTGAACTTGATGACCGACAGCACCGGGCCGAAAACCTCTTCCTGCGCGATGCGCATCTGGTTGTTCACGCCCGTGAAGATCGTCGGCTTGACGAAATACTTGCCGCCGCCTTCCGCCGCCGTCGCCGCGCCGCCACCGAGTACGCACTTCGCGCCCTCGCCCTTGGCGATGTCAATGTACCCGAGGATCTTCTCATACTGCGGCGGCGTCGTTACCGGGCCGACCTGCGTCTCGAAGAGCTGGGGATTGCCGAGCTTGGCCGTGGCCGCCACCTCGACGAGCTTCTCGACGAACTTGTCGTGGATGCTCTCCTGCACGAGCAGGCGCGAGCCCGCAATGCAGGTCTGCCCCGTGGCGGCAAAGATGCCCGAAATCGCGCCATTCACCGCTTCGTCGAGAATGCAGTCGTCGAACATGATGTTCGGCGACTTGCCGCCGAGTTCGAGCGACACTTTCTTGAACGAGCGCGCGGCGAGCTCGTTGACGCGGGCGCCAGTCGCCGTGCCGCCCGTGAATGCGACCTTGGCGATCTTCGGATGCGTGACGAGCGGCTCGCCGACAACGGCACCGTAACCCGTCACCACATTGATGACGCCCGGCGGCACGCCGGCTTCCTCGACGACGAGCTTGATGAATTCGAGAAGCGAGGCCGAGGTAAACTCGCTCGGCTTGATGACCACGGTGCAGCCCGCCGCCAGCGCCGGCGCGAGCTTCCAGCCGACGAGCATGAGCGGCGAGTTCCACGGCACGATGAACACGCACGGGCCGACCGGCTCCTTGAGCGTGTAGCAGAAGTTGTCGGGCTTATCGACGGGGATGGTCTGGCCGGTGATCTTGTCTGCGAGGCCACCGTAATAATAGTACCACTCGGGCAGATACTGCGTCTGCGCGTACATCTCCGAGATGAGCTTGCCATTGTCGCGCACTTCGATCTCGGCGAGATGCTTGGCGTGCTTGGCAATGAGCTCGCCCATTTTGCGCAGCAGACGCCCGCGCGCCGTCGCCGTCGTCGCCGGCCACGGGCCGCTCTCGAAAGCACGCGCAGCGGCCGCGCAGGCGAGCTCGGCATCACGCGCATCGCACTCGGGAACGAGCGCCCAAGGTTCGCCGGTATAGGGATCGCTCGTCTCGAAGAACTTTCCCGAAGCGGCGTCCGTCCATTTGCCGTCGATGTAGGTCTGGTAGCGCTTCAGCGTCGTCGGCCGGTCCTGCATGTTTCTCTCCCGAGGCTCGCGCACGACGGTCATGCCGCCGCGCGCTCATTCAATCGAGCAGCAAGCTATCCGCCTGAAACGATCGCGGCAAGGCCGCCAGCGCAGCTCTGAATCGCTCTAATTCGCCTCGGCGAGTAGCGCATCGAGATCGAGGCGCTTGGTGATCATATTGAGCGCACCTGCCTCCGTACGCGGCCACTCCGCCTGCGGTTTGTCGCGATAGAGCTCGACACCGTTGCCGTCGAAGTCGCGCAGATACAGGGCCTCGCTCACGCCGTGATCGCTGGCGCCATCGAGCTTGATGCCGGCCGCCCGCACGCGACGAAGCGCATCGGCGAGCGTCGCGCGGTCCGGGTAGAGGATCGCCACGTGATAGAGGCCCGTGGTGCCAGGTGCGGGCGGCGCGCCACCCTTGCTCTCCCAGGTATTGAGGGCGATGTGGTGATGATAGCCGCCGGCCGAGAGGAACACCGCCTGATCACGCCGCTGCATGACTTCGAAGCCGAGCACATCGCGCCAGAAGCCGAGCGCGCGCTCGATATCGGCCACTTTCAGGTGAACATGGCCGATGCGCGTGCCGGGATTGATGGGGTTGGCAGTGGTGTCGCTCATGAACGGCTCCCGCGTGGCTCAAGCCTCGGATTTGCGGCACATCAGCATGGACGCCCCTGTCGCAGCAACCGGCCCGCTCGTCACAATGGCGTGTCGCGTATCCCCCGACGGGCCGCAATGCGGGGGTGCGACGTGCCTCGATGAGTGTTATATTATTCGCCCATAGCAGGTTGACCACTGCGAGACCCACAGCATGCGCCGCGCACAGCCCAACTCCGCCCCCTCAGCCTCCTTTCCGGTTCCTGGCCACGACCATGGTCCTTGCCTGAAAGATACGCTGGAGCGTGCGGCCGACGTCTTCGAGGCGAAGGGCCTCAAGCTGACGCCGCTGCGCCGTCGCGTGCTCGAGGAGGTCGCGGCTTCGCATCATGCCGTCGGCGCTTACGAGATCCTCGAGCGGCTCGCGCGCAAGGAGCGCACGCGCATGGCGCCGATCTCCGTCTATCGCGCCCTCGACGCGCTGCTCGAGATGGGTGTCGTGCACCGTCTCGAGAGCCGTAATGCCTACTTCGCCTGTCACGCACCGCACGGCAAGCACGCCGCGCGCCAGATCGTTCTCGCCTGCGAGCGTTGCGCGACGGTTGCCGAGGTCGCAGCCCCTGCGGCTTTCGATGCCATCGACGGCGCGGCACGCGGCGCGGGCTTCGGGACGGCGCGCGTCATGGTCGAAGTGACCGGCCTTTGCGCGAGTTGCGCGGCATCACCAGCATGAGCACACAGTCGCACGCACACGGCGCGCATGATCATCATGGTCACGCGCATCATGACCACGACCACGGGCACCATGATCATGGCCATCATCACCATGGCCATGCCGGCACACTGCCGGGGCGGACTGACATCCTGCTCTCGGCGCGCGACGTGCATTTTGCCCGCGCCGGCCGCACCATCCTCGATGGCATTGATCTCGATCTGGCGCCGGGAGAGATCGTCACGCTGATCGGCCCCAATGGTGCCGGCAAGACCACTCTCGTGCGCATCCTGCTGGGACTGGAGCGACCCGATCGCGGCACCGTCACACGGCGCGATGGCCTCACTGTCGGCTATGCCCCCCAGCGCTTCGACCGCGACCCGGCGATCCCAATGACCGTTGCGCGCTTTCTCGCGCTCGGCAGCCGCCATACGCAAACAGAAGCCGAGGCCGCTCTGGGCGAGGTCGGTGCGGCGCGCGTCATCGGCCAGCAGCTCTCTCAGCTCTCCGGTGGCGAATTACAGCGCGTCGTGCTTGCACGCGCCCTGCTCAGGCAGCCCAAGCTCCTCGTGCTCGACGAGCCCGTGCGCGGTGTCGACTACACGGGCGAAGCCGAGCTGTATGACCTCATCGGGCGGATCCGGAATGCACGCGGCGTCGGCATTCTGCTCGTCAGCCACGACCTGCACGTGGTCATGGCGCAAAGCGACCGCGTCATCTGCGTCAACCGCCACATCTGCTGTTCGGGACAGCCGGAAACCGTGGCGCAGCATCCCGAGTACGTTCGGCTTTTCGGCGCCGAGGCGGCGCGCTCATTCGCGCTCTACCAGCACCAGCACGACCACAGCCACGATTTGACGGGTGCGACGCAGCCGACGCGCCCGAGTGACGACTGAGCCGGCAACGGCGGTGCAATACGTCGTTTACCCTACATAAACGTACACAGATTTCTTAACTTCCTGCGAACCGACATCGGATGATACTCCGCGCTCCGCGTCGGAGGTCTTCATGTGCCAGTCCAGAAATGCCGAGGAACTCGCGGGGGAAACGCCGCCCGATAGTTCTCGGCCAGAACAAGCTGCTCCTGTCTCGCGCTGGAGCTGGCCGTGGCGCATCCTCGCCGCGGCGGCCGCCGGCGGCGCAAGTTGGGCCATGCTCAGCGCGGACTGAGCTCGATACGGTCACGCTCTCACAAGCGGTCGGGAGCACCGCGATGACCATTTCCAACCTGGATGACTACCGCCGAGATCGAAACGCCCGCGTGGAGGCGTTCAATCGCTCGCAACTTGGCTTGGACGGCGAAGCGCGAGCACGCAATCTCAAGTGGCGCTTCAGAGCAATATCGCGTCGCTACGAGCGCGCCTTGTTTGTGCGCCGATGGGCGCGCCGGGGCCTCATCGGGGCATTGGCCGGCGGCGGCATTTATCTCGCGATCTGGCTTGTCTCGCCTTGGCCGGTTGGCATGACCATCCGACACTTTGCGGCTGGTGCGAATTGCAGCGCGGCCCGAACCGTGGGCCTCGCTCCTGCTCTGCGAGGTGACCCAGGCTATTGGCCGAGAAACGACGCTGACAGCGACGGCATCGCATGCGAGCCCTGGCCCCACCGCTAGCTTCTTCAATCCGCGTCCTTCTGCGCTTTCCCTGCGATCAGACGCCGGCAGAGCCACGCCCCGAGCAGTGCGAACACGCTCGCGCCGGCGAGATTGGCGCCGATCACGCCCGTCGGTCCCCATAACATGCCGCCGATCGTCACGACCGGTACGGTACCGAGCGTCGCGCGCGCCCAGTTGAGCACGGTCGGCCAGTGCGGATGGCCGAGCGCGTTGAGTGCCGCATTGGCAACGAACAGAATGCCGAGGAAGGCGAACATCGGCGAAAGATAAATGCAGTACGTGCGCAGAATGGCCGCCGTCTCGCCGGTCGCTCGGAAGACAGCAATGAGCGGATCGACGGCAAGCGCCAGGGCGACCCACGCAATGGCTGTGAAGCCCACCGCCGTCAGCATCGAAACATCGAAGGCCTCGCGCACGCGCGACCACTGACGCGCACCAAGGTTCTGCCCGAGCACGGGTCCGACCGCACCGGAAAGCGCGAAGATCGACCCGAAAGCCACCGGCGCAATGCGCCCGATCAGCGCCCACGCGGCAACCGCCGCCGTGCCGTGGCTAGCAATGGCGTAGGTAACATAGGCATTGGCGATGGGCGTCGCGAGGTTGGTGAGCGTCGCCGGGATAGCAAAGCGCAGGACCGTGCCCGCGTCTTCCACCACGTCTCTTAAGCGCGGTCGCGCAAGAAGATCGTGCTCGCGGATGAGCCAGTAGATGCCGAAGCCGGCAACAGCCACGCGCGAGATGTTCGTCGCCCACGCGGCGCCCTGGATGCCGAGGCCGAATGTGAAGATGAAGAGCGGATCGAGTACGACATTCACAAAGGCGCCGACCAGCGTGACGTTCATGGAGCGGCGCGCATCACCCTGCGAACGCAGAATCGCGGAGGCGCACATGCCGAGCGACATGAGCGTCATGAACGGAATGAGAATGCGCAGATAGCTCGTCGCGAGCGCGTGCGTGCGACCCTCTGCGCCAATGAGCCTGATCAGATCGGGCACATAGATCCAGACAACGATCCCCGAGACAGCTGCAAACAGCACCGAGTAGACGTGCGTGCTGCTACTGAGGCTCTTCGCGCGCGCGAGGTTGCCGGCACCGATAGCGGGCGCGACGAGGGCGCTCGCCGCGATGGCCGTGCCGATGCCGACGGAGAGCAGCAGAAAGAGGATCGTCGAGGCGTAGCCGACGGCGGCAATGATCTCGACATCGCCGAGACGGCTGAGAAAAAAGACGTTCGCGAGCTCGCCGAGAAAAATCGCCATGAGCCCGATCGCAGCGGCGCCGGTCATGCGCAAAACGTGTGCGGGAATGGAGCCCGTTACGAACCGGGCTTGCTGAGCCGGCGTTCTCGGCGAGTACGACGCCATCGACGACGAGGCTCTGCGAGCATAGCGCACACTGCGAACGCAGCCGGGATGGCAACAAACGGTGCAACGAAGATGGCAAGAATGGACCATGCAGAACCCAATGTACTACCGAAGAGGACGCCGAGGGCTATCCAGACCACTAGGCCTACGCCAGCGCCTATCCCAGCGCTGCCATCGCGTCCGCCACTCGCTATCCAAGCCGGCAAGGCGAGGATCCACAGGCTGGCTAAGGCAAGACTGAGTACCCCAGCTGCTGCACCACCTCCCGAGCCGCCGCCACCTCCCCTTCGACCCCGCCCGCGTGCTTCCGCAAGATCACAGTCAATGCCGACAACGATCAACACCAACAGAACGGCCACCACCCCGCAAAGAAGCAATCGTCGATCCATGGCGTCCTCCTGAAATGGAGGCAACTATACCACGGCTTCCAAATCGACCACGGAAACAGTAGCTATGACCGTCTCATTTACGGGAGCTTCAGGACGGTGGCTGCAATAGGCCACAGCGCCTCATAGGTCTTGAGAAGATCGTGTAAGGCTTGGCCCTCCTGTTGCCTTATGGTCGCTTCGCCGTTTGATGGTCCATCCTTGAAAGAAGCACCAGACTGGAAGACAGTGGACTGGTCTACGAAAATGTATCGATCATGAATATTTGTGTGAGTCCGCACTTCAATTGGCATTGAATATTGAGTTGCGTAGGTTTTCACCATCTGTGCCAGGGCCGTGACGGCCCGCGATCGTGAGACGTGCTCCCAAGTCAGCAACCTGACAACCACGCCATCAGGCACAAGCGGCAAATACTTCTCTGCGAAGCTTGCATCGAGATATCGGTCGACAAAGAGAATATCGGACTGGGCTTTCTCCATTAGCCTACGAATACTATTGTGAAAGGCAAACTGATCACCCTGCTGAATTGCGGAATTGAGGGGTTGCTCCACGCGCAATTTCAGATCGGCTTCCGCTCGTTCTAGGACGTTGATTAGTCTATCGATGTGATTGCTAATAGCGCTCCGGCGCATCACCGGATGGTACGAATGGTGCCAATCGGAGATGCCTTGCGGATCTCCCCAGACCCGTACCGCAGAATGCGCACGCGCCAGCCACTGGCGGCCTGCATCTGTTAGCTGACGTAGGTCACTGCGGGATGGAATGGAATTAATAATTTCTTGGATTTCGATGAGAAGTCGTGTTGGCGTGGGTGCACCCATGGGTGGCGGCTCCTGCAAGATGCGATTCGCTTTGTTGGCAATTTTACCATATGTCGCACCAACGGGCCGGGCGCAGCGCTCCCATGCGCTTCACCGATTTCCGCCGACTGAATTCGGGCTTGCCTTCTACAATGTCCGTCGCGCGCGGATCGCGGCGGCGAGTGTGCCCTCGTCGAGATAGTCGAGCTCACCCCCCACAGGCACACCATGCTGAAGGCCGGAGACCTTCACGTCCGCATCGGCAAGCTGCTCACGCACATAGTGCGCCGTCGATTGCCCTTCAACCGTTGCATTGAGCGCGAGCAGAACTTCGCGGACTTCGCCCGTGTGCGCGCGCTCGACGAGGCGAGCAATATTGAGCTGGTCCGGTCCGATGCCGTCGAGTGGCGACAAATGTCCGCCGAGCACGTGATAGAGGCCATTGACGACGCCGGCGCGCTCGAGTGCCCAGAGGTCGCCGATCTCCTCGACGACCACGACGAGCGAGCGGTCGCGCCGCGCATCGCTGCAGATCGTGCACGGCGAGACGGTGTCGAGATTGGCGCAAACCTCGCAAGCAACGAGATTGCGCGCCGCCTCCTGCATGGCGGCGGCAAGCGGCTCGAGCAGCTCGTGGCGACGCTTCAGAAGCGCGAGCGCTGCCTTACGCGCCGAGCGCGATCCCAGTCCCGGCAGGCGCGCCAGGAGCTGAATCAGGCGCTCGATCTCCGGCCCCGCGATCCTGCCCTTCATGACATCAATTCTTTCCTCGGGGTCGACGCTCAGCGCCGCCCGCGTCCGCGCGCCTCGCCAGCGCCATTCACCGGTGCATGGCCCTGCACTGCCTTGGCGATATCGGCGGCAAAGCGGTCGACCGTATCGGGTGAGGTATCCCACGCGCACATGAGGCGGCAGCCGCCAGCACCGATGAACGTGTAGAAGCGCCAGCCCTTGTCGCGCAGCTTGACCTGAGCCGCCGGTGGAATCTCGGCGAAAACCGCATTCGCCTCGACCGGGAACATGAGATTGACGCCCTCGAGCGGGCTGATCTGGTCGGCGAGACGCTTGGCCATGGCATTGGCGTGGCGCGCATTGCGCAGCCATACGTCGTTCTCGAGAAGGCCCAGCCACGGCGCCGAGACGAAACGCATCTTGGATGCGAGCTGACCCGCCTGCTTGACGCGCCAGGCGAAGTCCTCGGCGAGCTCCTTCTTGAAGAAGATCACGGCCTCGCCGACCGGAAGCCCGTTCTTGGTGCCGCCGAAGCAGAGTACGTCGATCCCTGCCCGCCACGTGATCTCCGACGGATGGCAGCCGAGCGTCGCGACGGCATTGGCGAAGCGCGCGCCGTCCATGTGGATGTTGAGACCGTGCCGCTTGGCGATCGCCGCAATCGCGCGCAGTTCCTCGACGGTATAGACCGTGCCGACCTCGGTCGACTGCGTGAGCGAGACGGCCTTCGGCTTCGGGAAATGGATATCCGTGCGCTTCCTGGCCGTGAACTCGATGATGTCCGGCGTCAGCTTGCCGAGCGGCCCCTCGACCGCGAGCAGCTTCGAGCCCGCTGAGAAGAACTCCGGCGCCCCGCACTCGTCCGTCTCGATGTGGCTCAGCTCATGGCAGATCACGGCATGAAAGGGCTGGCACATGGCCGAGAGCGCCACGGAGTTCGCCGCCGTGCCATTGAAGACGAAGAAGACCTCGCAGTCCGTCTGGAAGAGGGCCCGGAGACCGTCGCAGACATCTGCCGTCCAGCGATCCTCGCCGTAGGAAAGCTCGTGGCCGGTCGCGTTGGCCCGTTTCAGCGCCGCCATGGCCTCGGGACACATGCCGGCATTGTTGTCGGAGGCGAAATGCTGCGTCATGGTCGGGTTCCTCACCGGCGCACCGGGCAAGCCGCATTTCTACGGCGCACTCAGGGGCGCGACCATAGCGGCCCCGGCCGTCACGGTCACCCCAATCGTGCAGGCTGGCAGCTCTGCCGGTTCGATTTGGTGAGGGCGCCGCGCCTTTATTTGTCTGCAGGCTTGTCCGCGGGTTTGCTGGACTTGTCCTTGTGGAAAAGCCCGGTCGCAATGGCGCGCGCGAGGTACTCGGCGGTGCATTCATAGCCCGCCTCGGTCAGCCGTGCGCGGCCCGGCGGCGTGCCCTGTTCGCCGCGCAGGCGCGCGAGTGTCTCCGTGGCCTCGTAACGCCCCACCCGCATGACGCCGAGTTCGGTCGCCACCTTCTTGAGCGACTTGCGGACCGCCTGATAATGCGCGTCCTTGGTCAGGGCCTTGGTGTAGTGGAGTCCGATGAGGGCGACGTCGACATCATGCGCCTTGAGCCAGACGAGCGTCTTCCCAAGACTCTTCTCGAAATCCTCGATCGGAAGCCGTGCGAGAGCATCGGCTGTCCCGACCTGCCAGAGGACGAGATCGGGCTCGACGAGTGCCACTTCCATCTTGATGCGCGCACCCGCATCGCGTGCCAGCTCGCCGGATACGCCGCGATGGACGATCTCGACCTGCAGGCCCTTGAAGGTCTGCTCGAGGAACTGCTCGACGAGGTCGTAGTAACCGCCGGCGCCACTCTCGTTGCGTACGATCGGTGCGGCGCCGATTGCGAGGATCTTGATCTTCTGCCGCTCGCGCATCGCCTTCAGCACGTTCGGCAGGGGCGACTGCGTAACGACCTCGGCTCCGCCGATCTGGCAGTCGCGCGTGACCGGCGGCAGGTTCTCGCCCTGCTTTGGCTCTGCGGCTCCGGGCTGAGCGGGCGCGGGCACGGCGGGTTCCGCAGGCGCTCCCTGCTGCCCCGACGCGTAGGCCGGGAGCGCTGTCAGGAGCGCAAGCGCGAGCAGAAGCCCTTTCAGGCTACCGCAACGACTCGAGTGCGCCATTCGGCGAGCCATGCCACCGTTCCCATGAGAGCCACGCCGCCCAAGACGAGCAGGGTGTCAAGCCAGACGCCATCCGGCAAGGTAAATCGTAGAATCTGGCAAACCAGACTGAGGACAGATGCCGCACAGAACACTTCCAGAGAGTTCCGGCCAAGCATCGCCAGATAACCAACAGCACTCGGTATAAACCGCGCGATATACGGATAGACGATCGACATCACCGCGACTAGTGCCAGGAACTGTATGACGCGGATTGGGGTCGCGAACGTCTTGCCATTAATGAACAGCAACTTCGGCTCCGGCACCTCGGTCGGGTCGATCCACGTGCCGCCGGTCAGGACAAAGATCGTCCCGATTATGACGATCGGCAGTGCGCCCCAGCGGATGGCCACGATATTTTGGCGAACCCAGCGCCCTAGGCCGCTGTCGCGCCCAAGGACCAGCCCCAGCACGAAGATGAACTGCCAAGTGAGGGGATTGAAGAACCACTGCCCGTCGATCGGCCATGCGGGAATGGTCAGCGGCACGATCAGCGACACCAGATAGAGCGTAAAGGACGCAGGGAGCAGGAGACTTGGCGCCACACGGTCGATGACCGCGAGGAATGGCGCGGTCAGCATGAGTGCGACATAGAGCGGCAGGATGTCGAAATAGCCGAGCTGGTGGGTGAGGAGCGCAATGCCGATGTGCGTTTCGACCGGCCGGTAGAAGACAGCCGCCGCATTGTGCCACTCGAGCAGCACCGGGTTGTCGAGAAGCCGCGACGTGATCGCAAGAATAGCGATCGCCATCATGACGATCATCATGTGGGCGGCATAAAGGGTCACGGCGCGCCCGCAGAGCCGGAAAACGACCTGGTTCATGGGCGTTGGGTGCGCAGTGTCACCGATCACGTAGCGCAGCGACCAGCCCGCGAGAAAGACGAAGAGCTCGGCCGAGTCCGAGATCGAGACCGCACGATGCGTGAACTGGTCGTAGAAAATGCCCGGCACGTGATTGATGAAAATCGAGACGAGCGCAAAGCCGCGCCAGAAATCAACGGCATTCGGGGCTCGTGGCATCGGTTGGGTCCGACATTGCTCGTTTCACTCATCGACGGACGACCCGACGATCATACCAGCCCCTGAGCCTTGCGGTCACGCGGCGGCTGCCGGCACACGCCGCGGCCAATACCGGCGAAAGAGCGCCACGGTCGCCGGCAGGATGATGAGCTGACCGATCAATGAGGCAAAAAGGCAGATCCCTGCCAATCGCCCGAACAATCTGAGCGAAGGCAGGTGCGAGAGGATCGTGACGCCGAGCCCCAGCGCGAGCACGATCGTGGTCAGTACGATCACCGGACCGATGTGATGCATCGTGCGGATCAGGGCGTCGTTCACATCGACCGTGCCGGGCCGGCTCTCCTCGAGCTGGAAGCGGTTCAGGAAGTGGATGGTGCTGTCGATCGCCAGCGCGAACGCCACCGTGATCGCAATGATCGACGCGAACTGCAAGCCCTCGCCGCCGATCCACAGGATGGCGCCGGTCGCAAAGATCGGGAAGAGCGACGGCAGAATGCTCGTCACACCTGAGAGGACCGAGCGCAGCGCGATCCCGAGGAAAATGAAGATGACGAACATGTCGCCGATCAGACCCCAGTTCAGCTCACCAATCAGGCGTGCGGAGTTGCGCGCCGCGATCGCCGGCAGCCCGGTGACGGAGATCTCGTAGCCCGGATGCGCCGCACGCACGGGGTCGAGCGCGCGATTGATCTTCTCGATAATCGGCAGGATCTGGCTGGCGTCGATATCGGGGAGGCGGCCCGTCACCAAGACGGCCTTCTGATCCTGCGCGATGAAGCGCTGGACGAGATGCTCGGGCAGAATGCCGATGTACTTCTTGACCGTCTCGATGCTGCTGTCGCCGGCCTCGGCGAGCCAGCGGCGCAGGCTCTCTACCGACCAGACATTGCCGAGACCGGCCTCCTTCTCGAGGACGGTGTGCGCAGCTGCGATGGCCGCGAGTGTCTGCTCGTCGAAGAGTGACTGACCGCCCGTCCAGCGGATCATGACGTGCACGGGATTGGCACCGGTGAGCTTCATGTCGAGGCGCTCTGTGGCCGCGAGCGCGTGCTCCTTGTCAGGCACCTGGTCGGCGAGCCGGTACTGCGGCACGAGCTGGACATAGGCGAGGCCTGTCAGTACGACCGCGGCGAGCCCCGCAAGGCTGAAAGCCAAGGGCGCCGCAATCACACGCCGGACAATGCCCTCGGTGATGACGCCGAGCACGCCGAAGCCGCCATCCTGGTTCGGCTCGACATCTTTCCTGGGAGTCTTCTCGCGCGGAACGAGCAGCGCGGCGAGTGTCGGCACGACGACGGCAACGGCGATAT
>JAEZAW010000016.1 GCA_023430315.1 Pseudomonadota bacterium
ACGGCGAGGCTCCACACGAGCGTGCCCCAACGCGCCCACGCCGGCACGAGCATCAACGCGAACAAGCCCGGCACGGCTGAGATCTCGGCTAGCAGCACGAGCTTCGCGATGAGCTGCAGCGCGATCGCCATGACGCCGAAGGCGCCGACATGAGGATCGCGCAGCACCTCGAGGAAACGCTCCGGCGTGCGATGAGCGGCACCGAGCGCATCCGCCACATCACCGAGGCCGTCAATGTGCAGACCGCCAGTGACCCAGACCCAGGCCACGAGACCGGCAAGCGCGCCGATCCACGGCGATCCCAGTCCTCCTGCCCAAACAGCCGCAGCGACGATCACTCCGACAATCACGCCGATCAGCGGAAACCAGACGGCCGAGCGAGAAAGATCCTCGGGATTGAACTCGGCAAAGCGCGGTGCGGGGAGACGGGTGAGGAACTGCAAGGCATGGCCGAAGGAGCGCAACGTCATGGCTGTGAGATTCCGATAATCTCACCCCACAAGTGGAGATCGTCCTGGCGCTCCACTCTCACCGTTACGCGCGTGCCATAGTCGATCCGGAATGCCCAGGTGCGCTCGAACGGGATATCGCAAGCTGCGGAGAGAACGGCCCGCATCGGGCCTGCGTGTGTCGCGACGAGGATGGATTCCTGCGCCGGCGCATTCAGCAGTCTGTGGAGCGCGCGCTTCACGCGTGTCCGAAACTCTGCCCAGTTTTCACCTTGCGGCGGGCCAGGGGCCTCGGCACTACGATAGAAGGCATCGAGTTGCGCTGCGATGGTGAAGTCCGCCCGCAGCTCGGCAAAAGGGCGCCCATCCCAATCACCGAAATCCATTTCCGCCCAATCGGCATCGACCCGCAATGGCAGATGGCGCAGATGCGCGAGCTTCTCCGCCGGTTCGCGGGCGCGGCGCAATGGCGAGGTGACTACCGTCGTCCAAGTGCCGCCCGCAGTCTGCTGCTCGAACTGCCGCCAGCCGCTTTCAGACAACCCAATGTCGGTGCGCCCCAGCAGCAAGCCTCGGATCTCTGTCTCGCCGTGGCGAATGAGGTCGATCAGTGGCATCACTCGGCTTCCGATACGCGGGCTTCGGCGAAAGTCGCCATCTTCGCATGCAGAGCACACGCAAGCCGAACGATGGGCAGCGCCAGTGCCGCGCCGGAGCCCTCGCCGAGGCGCAGCTTCAAATCGAGAAGGGGCTCGGCGCCAAGCGCCTCCAGTATGAGGCGGTGTCCCTGCTCGGACGAGCGGTGCGAATAGATGAGCCAATCCGCGCACGAGGCGTTCAGGCGGACGGCCAGGAGAGCGGCGGCTGTCACGATGAAACCGTCAATAAGAAGGGGCACTTTCGCCTGCGCGGCGGCGATAATCGCGCCAGTCAACGCGGCGATCTCCAGGCCGCCGACGTGGGTCAGCACATCGATCGGAGAGACACGCGGTTTGTCCAACCCGTGCAGCTTCAAAGCGGCGGCAATGACATTGGACTTGTACTTGATGCCGCCGTCATCGAGGCCGGTTCCGGCACCAGCGAGATCGGCCGGCGGTCTAGCCAGCAGCACGGCGGCGATAGCGGCCGCCGATGTGGTATTGCCGATGCCCATCTCGCCCAGGATGAGTAGATCGGCTCGCTGTTCTGCCGCCCGCAGCGCCGCACGTCGGCCAACCGCGAGTGCGTATCGCGCGTCGCCTATGGTCATTGCGGGCTCGCGCGAGAAGTCCCGCGTGCCATGGCATGGTTTGTCGGTCATGACGCCGGCGATCTCGCTTGCTGCCAGCGTGCCTGCATCGATCACTTCGAGCGGTGCGCCAAGTTCGCGGGCGAGCACGGATACGGCCGCGCCACCGCGAGCGAAGTTGTCGAGCATCTGCACGGTGACGGCCGACGGATAGGCGGACACGCCTTGCGCGGTGATGCCATGATCGCCGGCAAACAGGACGATCCGTACGTTCTCGGCGCGCGGACGGTCCGTTTGTTGAAGCGCGGCGAGGCGAACGGCCAGGTGCTCGAGTATCCCGAGCGCTCCCTTCGGCTTCGTCAGGATATTCTGGCGGGCTTCGGCCGCAGCGGCGTGGGCCTCGGACGGAGGCGGGCAGGGCGTTACGAACCAGTCGTCGTCAGTCAAGTGAGCCTCTTACTGGAAATAGAACGGCATGCTGAACCGAAGCTGGCTTGCTGCGATCCCCGAGGGTGGCGTCGGAAATGGCGCGGCGTTGCGCACGGCAGACAGGACAGTGCGGTCGAGCAGCTGATCGCCCGACGAGCGCGTAATGCTGGCGAAGGCCAATCCCCCGGAGCGGGATACGCCGAAGAGGACGACAACCGTTCCACGCATGCCAGGCCCCGACGGCCTGCGCGACGCAACTCGCGCGCGTACGAGCGCGGTATAGTTGATCGTCGAGCCCTCACTGGCCGAGATACGTCCGCTGGATGCCGATGAGCCTTTGGTTGCGCGGGACGGCGCACCGCCCTTCTTCATCGGCTCCTTTTGCGCCTTGTGCGGTTGAGGCGGCGTTACACGCTCCGTCTTCTCAGTGGGCTGCTGCGGGGGCGGCGCTACGGGAGGCGACGTCTCCTCCAGCTCGATGACGGCAGCGGCCTGCTTGAGGGCCGGCTCGGCTGGCTCTTGTGCCTCGTCGACTACGTCCACCGGAGTTTCACCGCCGCGGGGACCTTCGTCAGGTATCTTATCAGCTTGATGGGGCGCTGGGATTTGCTCTTCCACTGGATCGGCAACCGCCGGTCGCTCCGAAGACGCCGCTGCCACATCCTCGGCTGCACCGGCATCGGACTGGACGGAGCTGGCAGAGGCCGAAGCGTCGGGCGAGGGCGATGTGAGAGCGGCTTCGAGCACACTGCTCGGGATGATCTCGACGGAGATAGCCTCGGTGGGCGCAGTGCTGGCACCGGGCTGCGGCTCGACCAGCAAGAGAACCGCGGCAAGCACGCTGCCATGAAGCAAGAGCGACCACACCAAGCTCGCACCGATCGCGAGCGCGCGGAAAATCCTGCGATCGGCATCGGGTGCCGTCGCCAAGCTCAAGCGCAATTGGTCGTGAGCCGCCGCTTTTAAGTCCGCGCCGTCCGGAATGTATGCTCCTCCTTGCCGTCAACTTTCAGAGACCGCGCCTCTCCCTCAAGAGGCCGGTCGCCTTGTGCATCGATCTGCGTGTATCGCAGATCGATGCAAGCCGTGCCATCAGTTCGATGGCAGGGCGAATTGAATGCCACCGTAAACCGAAAGACCGGGCGTGCCGTAGCCGGTCACCGTCTGGTACTTCTCATCCAAGAGGTTCTCCGCCCGAACGTAAGCCTTCAGGCCTGGGCTGAACTCATAGGCGATCTTGGCATTGACCAGCCAGTAGTCATCGGGAGAGGGAGTTCCGTCGAGTGTGTCGGCGACGTATCTCACGAGGATATTGGCCTCAACCTTGTCCATCGGCTTGAGGTCGAAGCCCACCGCTAGAGCGTGCCGCGGGACGCGCAACAGCCGTGTGCCATCCGCCTTTTCTGTGTCGGTGTACGTGTAGCCGGTCGTCATGGTGATCCCGGATGAGATCTGCGCGGCGGCCGACAGCTCGACGCCGTTGCGATGCGTGACGCCAGAGACATTCTCGACGCAAAGTCCGCCGTTGAAGCAAGTGGAGCCGTTGAAGGTGATCAGGTTGAGCGTGTCGATCTCAAAATAGGTGGCTCCGAGTTTGAACCTTCCATTGAGGAAGCCTTGCTCGATGCCGGCATCCCAGCTCTCGCTCTCCTCCGGCAGGAGGTTGGGATTGCCGTATGTCGGCGCAAAGCTATAGGAGCCGTACAACTCGTCGAGGCTCGGTGCACGGAAGCCTGTGCCCTTGCTGGCGCGGAACTTGGTCTCGGTACCGGGGACGAGATAGGCGCCTGTAAGGCGATAAGTGTTGAAGTCCCCGAAGGCACTGTGCTCGTCGATGCGCCCGCCAGCTGTGAGAACGAGGCCCGCGATCGGCTCGAGCATGAGCTGGGCATAGGCACCACTGACGTCAGCAGTGTTCCGACCCATTGTGCTATCAGTCTTCGCGCCTGTCTGCTCCCAGTCTGCACCGGCAAGGAGCGAGAGCGATTCGTTGAGGCGTAGAATGCCCTTGTATTCGCCCTTGACCCGATCCCCCTCGAACCAACCGGTCGAAAAGTTTCCAGCAGACGAATCCCATTCAAACCTATCTCGTTCTATGCGCATGCCCTGAATGGCCATCGTGTTGGTGAAGGCGCCGTCGAGAAGCTTGAACTCTGTACCAACCCGACCGGCGTGCTGGGTGACCTTCCCGTAGTTGTTTGCATCTGCGGGGGGGAAGTTGGGAGGTACGTCGGAGAAGCCGTCGTACTCGAACCGTGCGCGCATGGAGCGGGCGGCGAAGAAGATCTTGGCGCTCGGCGAGAGATAGTATTCGCCGCGGCCGGAGAATGTCAGGTTCTTATAGCCGTCGTCCTCACGACCAGCGGCTGCCGCAGAGAAGCCGTCCGTAGTCACGCCCTGGACTGAGAGCG
>JAEZAW010000123.1 GCA_023430315.1 Pseudomonadota bacterium
CATCAACCTCGTGGTCTGCCTGCCACTCAACTGGTGGGGCCTCTCGATCCGCGAACCGAAACCCGAGAGCGGGCCGGCCGTGACGATGACCGCCCGTCCTATCGACGGCGAACCGCTCAAAGGACGCGCCCGCACGATCGGCATGATCCTTTTCGCCCTCATCATGTCGCTCAACGGCTTCGTCTTTGGCGTCGTCTCGGTCCAGCTCGTGCCGCTGTTCGAGACCGCCGGCATGGCTACCGCCACCGCCGTCTGGATTGCCTCGCTGAAGGGCGTCGCGCAGTTCAGCGGCCGCGTCATCGAGATCGTTTTCGGCCGCAACCTGCACGCCTTCACGGTCGCGCGCTTTGCCATCGGCGCGCTGCCGTTCTCGCTTCTCCTGCTGCTCTTCAGCGAGGGCGCGTTCGTCCCGATCCTCGCCTTCACGCTGCTGATGGGCGCCTCCCAGGGCGTGATCACTATTGTCCGCGGCGCCGTACCGCTCGCGCTCTTCGGGGCCGAGGGCTACGGGCGCGTGCTCGGCCTGATCGCAACGCCGATCCTCGTCGTCAGCGCGCTGGCGCCGACGGTCTACGCCTTCATTCTCGACACCTGGGGCAGCTCGGTCGGCGTGACGATACTCTTGGTCAGCTCCCTCATGGCTATGGTGGCCATCGAGCTCATGGGCCGCTGGTATCGGAAGAATCAGAAAGGCGGCTAACGCCGCCCTGCTCGCGTCATCTCGCGCGTTGTAGACCTTACGTCGATCGCGGCCGGATCACGTGGTTCTGCACACCCGAGGCGCCAAGCTGCGGCCGCTTCGAGCTCACCATACCGGCATTGACGCCCGCCCAGCCGATTTCGCCGGAGAGGCGCCCATACTCGATCTTCGGGCAGCGGTTCATCACGACCTTGAGGCCCGCAGCCTCCGCCTCTGCCGCCGCCACATCATTGCGGACCGAAAGCTGCATCCAGATGACCTTGAGACCGAGCTTCTCCTTGAGCGCGATCGCCTCGCGCACGATCCCGAGCGCAGCCTCGGAGTTGCGGAAGATATCGACCATGTCGACGGAGCCGTCGATCTCGGCGAGGCTCGCCATGACCTTCTGGCCGAGGATCTCCTGTCCCGCGAGGCCGGGATTGACCGGGATGACCCGATAGCCCTTGCCGAGCAGATACTTCATCGCGAAGTAGCTCGGGCGATTGATGTTCGCCGACGCGCCGACCATCGCGATCACCTTGCTTTCGTTCAGGATCGCGGCGACGTAGGCATCGTCATAGCGTTCGTGGTTCATGAGAATTCAGGGAGCCTTCGGCGGCGGCAACTGGGGTCGGCCGTGCTCATCCAGCGGCCAGAACGGGTTGTAGGCGATCTCCCACAGAAATCCATCGGGATCCGCGAAGTAGCCGGCATAGCCGCCCCAGAACACTTTGCGCGCGGGCTGCGTAACGCGTCCACCTTGGCGCGCCGCGAAATCCATCGCGGCGTCGACTGCCGCCTCGCTCTCCAGATTGATCGCCAGCGACATGCGCGAGTATTTTGCGCCGGCTTCGAGCTCGGCATTGGCATCTTCGGCAAGATCCCCGTGCCCGAACACCGCGAGCACGACGCCATTCATGTCGAAGAAGGCGACGCCCTCGTTGTCGAAGTCGGCCGCTCGAAATCCGAGGCCCTCGTAGAAGCGGCGCGACACCGCCACGTCGGCAACGCCGAGTGTCACAAGTGTCAGCTTCTGCGGGATCATATCAATCGCCTTTCCAGGCAGGCGGCCGTTTGTCGATGAACGCCCCGATACCCTCCTCGGCATCACGGTGCATCATGTTGCGCACCATGACCTCGCTCGCATAGGCGTAGGCATCGGCGACCGGCTTCTCGATCTGTGCGTAGAACGCCTCCTTGCCGATCCGGATCGTGGCCGGCGACTTGCTCGCGATCACGCGGCCGAGTTCGATCGCAGCACCAAGTGCCTCACCCTCAGCAACAACGCGGTTTACGAGACCATAGTCCGCGGCATCACTCGCGGGCAGCATCTCGCCGAGCAGCAGCATCTCCATCGCGCGCTTGCGCGGCACATTGCGGGAGAGCGCCACCATCGGCGTCGAGCAGAAGAGCCCGATGTCGACGCCGGGCGTAGCGAACTTCGCCGCCGCCCCCGCCACCGCAAGATCGCACGTCGCGACGAGCTGGCAGCCCGCGGCCGTCGCAACACCTTCGACAGCCGCGATGAACGGCTTGGGGCTCCGCATGATCGACGTCATGACCGACGCACAGCGCATCATGGTGAGCGCATAGAAGCCGCGGCCGCCATCTTCGTCGCGACGATGCGCCGTCAGCTCCTTGAGATCGTGTCCAGCACAGAAAGCCGGACCTGTCGCCGCCAGCACCACGGCGCTGACATCGCGCTCGCCCGATAGCCGGTCGATGGCCGACTGCAATGCGGCGAGCATGTCGAGGCTCAGACTGTTACGCGCCTCGGACCGCATGAAGGTCAGGACGGCAACCGCATCATGACGCGCCTCGCTCACGAACGAGGTGCCGTCCTTCGTGACCTGCGGTGCTCCGCCATCCTGCATTTCAAGACCTCGCGCGAAGGCGGCGCCCGGGCTGGCGCCGCTCGCGGTAGCTTACTGCTGTCCGAGCGCCTTCTCCAGCGCCTCGCGGTGCTTTGAGACAAGCGCGATATTGGTCGGGAACTTGACCGGCGGTGTATTCTTCAGAGCGTCGTTCAGCTCATCGAGCATCTGCTTCTTCTCGGCCGCGCTGATCTGCGTGTCGGCATTGATCTCGGCGATCTCCTTTTTGATCAGCTCGATCGGGTCGGTGTACTTGCCCGTATCCGGATCGATGCCGCTCAGGATCACCGATATATTGTAGGCAACGTCGTCATACTCGGTGTAGTCCTTGAAGCCGTGCTTTCTCGCGATGCCGTCGAGCTCGGCCTGCTGCTTGTCTGTCGGCGCCGTCCCTTCCTGAGCAGGATTGCGCTCTATGAACTGGGTGATATCGGGCTGCGCCGCAATGAAACCTTGGATATGCTTCTCGCTGAGCTGAAGCTGATTGAAAGCATCCTGCGCGCTGGCGGCCGGTGCGCCGATGAGCGACATCAGGCCTATTGCCACTGCCGAAGCAAACGCGGCAAGAGTTCCAAACTTGCTGAACATGGGGGGATTCTCCTCGTTCGAATCTCGAGCCTGCGTCGCTTGCCTGTGCGGATCGCCTAGCGTGGCCTCGATGCCGGCGTGCCTATAGCAGATCACCAGAGTGGGACACCAATAAGGATGTCAACTGATACCCCACAGCCGAGTCACCTTTCTGTCACTGCCGTCGCCGAGCTGATCGACGCATCTTTTCCACAGATCCACGCATCAGGACGCGTGATGGAAATCGAATCCGTCGGTCCCAACACATCACGCATCCGCATGCATCTCACCGAGCACAACACGCGCCCGGGCGGAACGATCTCCGGCCCAGCTATGTTCACGCTCGCGGACTTGGCAATATATGCAGCGCTCCTCGGCCGACTTGGTTCCGCCGCGATCCCCTCAGTCACCAGCAATCTCAACATCACATTCCTCTTGCGTCCGCCCGCACGCGACGTGATCGCGGAAGCCCGGCTCGTGCGCGTCGGCCGCCGCCTCGCCTATGCGGAGGTTGCGCTCTACTCCGACGGCGGCACCGAGATGATCGCCCACGCGACCGGCACCTACGCGATCGTTCTGTCGACCCCGAATGCGTGAGGTAAATGATTACCACCTCTGCGGTATTATAATACCGTGCAAATAACTGACTGAATTTGCTAATATAAATTCTCAAGCGGCCAAGCGAATTCCATTGACCACGGATTCCCGACAGCCTAGAAGTGTGCGCGCGGCGCTTGATCCCCTCGCCGGGATCGCTCCGTGTCTCGTTCGAGCCGTGCAGATCGCCCCGAGATTTCGAGGCCGCGCCGCACGCCCGCAGCGAAAACCGAACCGACCAAGCAGAACTTGGGCGACCACGCCTTGGGCCTCACGGCCGATCGGCACGGGCGCCGTACTCGAAGGGCCAAGCACATGAAAACGTACAGCGCCAAGCCCGGCGAGGTGGAGAAGAAGTGGGTGCTCATCGACGCCGAAGGTCTCGTCGTCGGCCGGCTCGCCGCCCTCATCGCCACCCGCCTCAAGGGCAAGCACAAGCCGACCTACACGCCGCATGTCGACATGGGTGACAACGTCATCGTCGTCAACGCCGAGAAGGTCGTCTTCACCGGCAACAAGTACGAGGACAAGA
>JAEZAW010000124.1 GCA_023430315.1 Pseudomonadota bacterium
AGCCGATCGTGGCGGCAAACCGCAACGGACAGTTCGACATCATCGCCACTGTTGCCGGCGGTGGACTTTCCGGCCAGGCGGGGGCGGTGCGCCACGGCATCTCCAAGGCGCTGACCTATTACGAGCCTGGCCTTCGCACCGTGCTCAAGAAGGGCGGCTTCCTCACGCGCGACCCTCGCGTGGTGGAGCGCAAGAAGTACGGCAAGGCAAAGGCCCGCCGCAGCTTCCAGTTCTCGAAGCGCTAATCAGACCGCGCGCACGATTGGAAATGAAACGGCCCGCCGATTGGTTCGGCGGGCCGTTTCGTTTTCGTCGCGGGCTACCGGGGTACGGCGTCAGGACATCGTGCCACCGGTGACGCAGTTGATCGGGCGCAAGTGCACGCAGCTCGAGTTACGTGGCTTCAGGAAGAAGCGCTCGGTCATGTTGAATGCCGACGTGATGAAGTAGTTGAAGATCAGCGGCGTGTAGTTGTACGTCGCCTCGGACACGATCACGCTCTCGCCGGCGACGAGAAGACCTTCCGGAATTTCCTGATACTGCTCACCACGCGGATGGGGCGTGCCGGCATTGTTGTCGCGCGACCAGTCGACCGTGTAGATCAGCACGCTCGGATTGCCGGGCGTTCCCGCCGCAATGATGCTCATCACCTTCACGTAGAGGCGCTGGATTTCATACGGTGCGATGAGCTGCTCGATGATCTTGAGATCGCGGTCCACCTGCTCAGGTGTCAGGCCAGAGTTCGGTGCGCGCGCGATGAGATCGGCCGTCGAGCTCGCCGCCAGAGTAAGGCGTCGATCGACGGTGAGCGCCTGACTGAACTCGATCGTGCCGACGAACAGGAAGAACATGATCGGCACGATGAATCCGAACTCGACTGCCGCGACTCCGCGCGTATCGCGACGCAGCCGGGCCAACAGGCCCGGGCGGCCCCAGCTCCGGATTCGTGTCACGATGTTCCTCATGTGCGGCACTCTCAGTTGAACGGCTCGGTCCGGAACGTGGTCGCGGCCTGAATCAGGCGCGAGCCATTGCCCATGTTTCCGAGATTGAGATACGGGATCTTCGAGGCGAGGCTCCACTCGTAGCAGACCCAGATCAGCACGACCTGATCGGCTGCACCCGGTTCGAACGACGTCACGTCGTTGAGATTGCCGTCGGCATCGAGGCACTGCGCCATGGTCGAAGGCCCGATGGCCTCGGAATCCGGAAAGTTCAGAACGTTGACACGCAGCTTGTTCACGCAGTCGACGAAGCCTGGCACCAACTCGCAGACTTGCTCCTTGAACTGCTGCCCGTTCATGCCCCCCTGCTGAACCTGGCCTGTTCGGATCAGTCGGCCAGTGCGCTCGACCGCATTCTCAAGCGAGAAGGTCGTGAAGAAGAAGAGGCCCACGCCCATGATGCCGAAGAGCAGCATCAGGAAGGGTCCGGCGACGAACGCGAATTCGATGGCCGTCGTGCCACGCTCATCGCGGCGCCAACGCCGCGGCAACGACCAGCGGCGGCCCGGAGATGCGTCGGAATGTGGCTGCATCGGCGTACGCCTCACGATTCACGCCTTCGAGGGGATCACACCCCATGAAATACGAGAATGTTGAATCATCGCTTAATTCGCCGGCAGTGATTGCCGACTGGTAAATAAAATGCGGCCAAGATGAACTAACAGCGGCGACTGAGACCCTGCAATAATTTATCCCCGCACGCTGCGTTGGATGAGAGACTGGCGAGTTGATCGCGTAGCATTACTTGATGAACTCGAAATTATATTGAAGTCGCGCAAGCTTTTCGTGAATCATTTATTGACATCGCAACGATAGTTCGGTACAAATTGAGTATAGCGTGAAGAGCGTCGGACGACGCCCGCAGGTACGGTCTTCTGCCCTACTGAGCCGCGCTCCCTCATCAAACATTTCGGTGCCCGCATGACCGGATCGGCTCAACCCGACTGGCCGGCGATCCGCCGCCTGTACGTCGCTGGCGCGCTGACGCTTGCCGCCATCGCCGAGCAGTGCGGGGTCTCTGTCCAGCGCATCACGCGCCACGCCCGCAAGGATGGCTGGCCCACCCGCCCACGGCGCGCTTCCGGGGCACGCGAAGGCCCCGCCCCAAAGACGGCCAAGGCTGCCGCTCGTCGCAAGCCCCCGAAGCGTGACGGGAAGCACGCGTCGGAAGGACAAGGCGGCTCGACAACCGCGACCTCATTGAAAGCCCGGCGGGCGCTCGTCCGCCGCCTCTACAAAGCGATCGATACCAAGCTCAAGCAGATGGAAAGGCGCATGGCACACGACATGGCCGCAAAGGACGGGGGTCCCGACACCACGGCCGCTGATCACGAGCGCGATACCCGCGCCATCGGCGCCCTCATCGGCAACCTCAGCCGCGTAACGGAGATCGAAGCTGACCTCGAGCGCCTCCCCGGATCCTCAAACCCCGCCTACAGCCAAGGCGATCGCCAGCTCGCCGAGGAGGCGGAGCGATTCCGCCGAGACGTTGCGGAGCGTCTTGCTCGGCTTGTCCGCCCTGCCTGAGGGCGAGCGCGAAGCCGCCCTCGGCACGCTTTCGGCACCCGAGATCATCCGCCTCGCCTATGACTGGCAGGTCTGGGCCCGCGACGACCAGCTCGCGCCTATCACGACAGACGCCGGCAGATCCTGGCAGACCTGGCTCATTCTCGGCGGCCGCGGATCGGGCAAAACACGCGCCGGTGCCGAATGGGTCCGCGCCCGCGCTCTTGGTCTCGACATCTGCGACGACACACCGGCACGCCGCATTGCCCTTATCGGACTCACCATCGCACAGGTGCGCAGCGTCATGATCGAGGGCGTCTCCGGCCTCCTCGCCGTCCATGCGCCGCACGAACGCCCGCACTACGACGTCTCGCGCAATCAGATCCAATGGTCGAACGGAGCCATCGCCCAGATGTACGCCGCCGACGATCCCGACAACCTGCGCGGTCCGCAGTTCGACGCCGCCTGGTGCGACGAGCTCGCGAAATGGCGCCGCGCTCAGCATGCCTGGGACATGCTCCAGTTCGCGCTTCGTCTCGGCCGCCATCCGCAGTCCGTCGTCACCACAACGCCGCGACCGATCGCGCTCCTCAAGAAGCTCATGGCCGATGAAGCGACCGTCACGTCCCGCGCAAAGACGACCGACAATGCCGCCAACCTCGCCCCCTCGTTCCTCTCGAGCGTTCTCAAGCGCTACGGCGGCACCGCACTCGGCCGCCAGGAGATCGACGGCGAGATCGTCGAGGACCGCGGCGGCGGTCTCTGGCGCAAGAGTTGGCTCGATCAGCATCGCGTCACCGCACCACCTGAGCTTGCGCGCATCGTCGTCGCCGTCGATCCGCCGGTCACGTCGAACGCGACCTCCGACGCCTGTGGCATCATCGTCGCCGGCCTCGGCGAGGACGGTCGTGCCTACATTCTTGCCGACCGCACCATCCGCGGCCGCGAGCCGACTGTCTGGGCCCGCGCTGCCATCGCCGCCTATCGCAACTTCGCTGCCGACCGCATCGTCGCCGAAGTCAACCAGGGCGGCGATCTCGTCGTCGGCGTCATGCGCCAGGTCGACGCCTCCGTGCCGATCCGCGCCGTTCGCGCGACGCGCGGCAAGTGGGTGCGCGCCGAGCCTGTGTCCGCGCTCTATGCCGAGGGCCGGGTGATCCATGTTGGCGAATGGCCCGAGCTCGAAAGCCAGATGTGCGCGTTCGGCGCCGACGGCCTCGCCCAAGGCAAGAGCCCCGACCGGCTCGATGCGCTCGTGTGGGCGCTCACCGATCTCATGCTGACGAACCCACGCAGCCCAACCATACGGACGCTCTGAATGACCCCGACATCCGTTGCGACCTCGCTCAGCACTCTCCTCCGCCGCTGGGTCGGCAGAGCCATGCCGCCAACCGCCGAAACAAAGGCGAGCGCCGTCGGCCCGCTCATCGCGCTCGACACACTTCGCCAGCCCGCCTGGACACCACGCGACTATGCTGCCTTTGCCCGCGAAGGCTTCATGAGCAATGCGATCGTCTATCGCTGCGTCCGCATGATCGCCGAGACCGCGGCCTCCGTGCCCCTGCTGCTCTATCGTGGCGAGGAGGAAATCGAAGCGCACGCACTACCCGATCTGATCGCTCGCCCAAACCCCGCTCAGGTCGGTCCCGAATTTCTCGAGACGCTCTTCGGCCACCTCCTCGTCGCCGGCAACTGCTACATCGAAGCTGTCGCCATCGACGACGAAGTCCGCGAGCTGCACGTTCTCCGTCCCGACCGCATGAAGGTCGTGCCTGGTTCCGATGGCTGGCCGGAAGCCCACGAGTACACGGTCGCTGGCCGCTCTGTTCGCCTGGCCGGCGATTGCGTGCCCGGCGTGCGCAGCATCCTGCACATGAAGCTCTTTCATGCGGCACACGACCACTACGGCATGAGCCCACTCGAAGCCGCCGCTACGGCCATCGACCTCCACAACACAGCGACGCGCTGGAACAAGGCGCTGCTCGACAACTCCGCTCGTCCCTCCGGCGCGCTCGTCTACACGTCGCGTGACGGCAACCTCACGACCGAGCAGTACGAGCGCCTCAAGGCCGAGCTCGAGCAAGGCTTCCAAGGTGCCGTCAACGCCGGCCGGCCGCTTCTGCTCGAAGGCGGGCTCGACTGGAAATCCATGTCGCTCTCTCCCAAGGACATGGATTTCCTCGAAGCCAAGAACGCCGCGGCCCGCGAGATCGCGCTCGCTCTCGGCGTACCGCCCATGCTGCTCGGCATTCCCGGCGACAACACCTACGCCAATATGGCCGAAGCCACGCGCGGCTTCTGGCGCCAGAGCATCATTCCGCTCGTCGGCCGCACATCCAAGGCGCTCTCGCGCTGGCTCGCGCCGGCTTGGGATACAGACATCGAGCTGCGCCCCGATCTCGATGCTGTCGAGGCTCTCTCACCCGAACGCGAGGCCCTCTGGGCACGTCTCGACAAGGCATCCTTCCTCACGCTCAACGAGAAGCGGGCCGCCGCCGGCTACAGCGCGCTTGCCGAGAGTGATCTCCCGACGCCGGCCCCGACCTGATCGCGGTCGCACGCAACCCCAAGCAAAACCGGAGCGTTTCATCGTGATCGAGCCTCGTTTCGCGACACCCCCACGCGCGCTTCCGCACGAAGCGAAGTTCACGGCCCTCGACATGAAAAGCGTTGCCGACGATGGCGCCTTCGAGGGTTATGCCTCGCTCTTCGGCCGGCAGGACCTCGGCCGCGACGTCGTCATGCCGGGCGCTTTCCGCGACACGCTCGCGACGCGCGGGCCGGGCGGCGTTCGGATGCTTTTCCAGCACAATCCCTCCGAGCCGATCGGCGTCTGGGAAACACTCGCCGAGGATGCCAAAGGCCTCTTCGCGCGTGGTCGCCTCATGCCGACGGTCGCCCGCGCCCGCGAAGTTCTCTCGCTCATGCGCGCTGGCGCCATCGACGGACTCTCGATCGGCTTCCGCACCGTGAAGGCCCATCGCGATCGCTCCCGTGGCGTACGCCGCATCGAGAAGGTCGATCTCTGGGAAATCTCCATCGTCACATTCCCGCTGCTGCCCGAGGCCCGCATCGCTACGACGAAGTCGCGGCCATTCACGAACGGGCGTCCATCGGAACGTGAATTCGAACGCTGGCTCACGCAGGACGCTGGGCTCACGCGCACGGAAGCCCGCGCGGTTCTCCGATCGGGCTTCAGGGGTCTGGCTGCGTTGCGGGATGCCGCCGCCGTCCCATGCGACGTAGCCCGGCTCGCCAGCCGCTGCGCTGCCGTCGCCGCCTACCTTCGCTCAACGACTTCCCACTAAAGGACACCTCTCTCATGACCACGCTCGAAACCAAGAGCAACGCCGGCCTCGACCACGCGCTCGACGATCTCCTCCGCGCCTTCGAGACCTACAAGGAAGAGAACGACCGCCGTCTCGCCGACATCGAGACGCGCGGCGCGGCCGATCCGCTGACCACCGACAAGCTCGATCGCCTCGATCGCGCGCTGGACGATCACAAACGCCGCCTCGACGAGATCTCGCTAAAATCTGCGCGCCCGCCGCTCTCGTCGACCGGTCCCAACGCGCATCTTGCTCGCGAGCATCGCACAGCCTTCGACGGCTACATCCGTAAGGGCGAAACTGGCGGCCTCCTCGACATCGAGAGCAAGGCGCTTTCCGTCGGCTCCGGCCCAGACGGCGGCTATCTCGTCCCGGCCGAAACCGAGACGACCGTCAACGCCGCGCTCAAGGAGATCTCTCCGATCCGCGCCATCGCGAGCGTCCGTCAAGTCTCCGGCTCCGTCTTCAAGAAGCCGTTCTCGATTGCTGGCGCCGGCTCCGGCTGGGTTGCAGAGACGGGCGCGCGTACGACGACGACCTCGCCGACGCTCGCCGAACTCTCCTTCCCGACTATGGAACTCTACGCCATGCCGGCGGCAACGCCCGCGCTCCTCGACGATGCCGCTGTCGATGTCGACCAATGGATCGCTGAGGAAGTCCGCGCCGCATTCGCCGAGCAGGAGGGCACCGCCTTCGTCACCGGCAACGGCAGCAGCCAGCCGACCGGCTTCATGCACTACGACAAAGTTGCCGAGGGAAGCTGGGTCTGGGGTAAAATCGGCGCCATCAAGACCGGCACCGACGCCGCCTTCCCGTCGAGCAATCCCGGCGACAAGCTGATCGACTTCGTCTACACGCTGAAGGCCGGATATCGCGCCAATGCCCGCTTCGTCATGAACCGCGCGACGCAGGCCATCGTTCGCAAGCTCAAGGACGGCGACGGTCACTATCTCTGGCATCCCGCCATCAGCCCCGGCGAAGCGCCATCACTCATGGGCTTCCCGGTCACCGAAGCCGAGGACATGCCGGACGTCGCCGCGGATGCCTACGCCATTGCCTTCGGTGACTTCCGCCGCGGCTATTTATCATCGATCGCGTCGGCATCCGCATCCTGCGCGATCCCTACTCCTCGAAGCCCTACGTGCTCTTCTACACGACCAAGCGCGTCGGCGGCGGGGTGCAGAACTTCGAGGCGATCAAGCTGGTACGGTTCGCCGCGAGCTGATCGCGTTCTTACCCCCTCACCAAC
>JAEZAW010000264.1 GCA_023430315.1 Pseudomonadota bacterium
GCACCGCGCGAGCCCCAGGAGCCGCCACCCATCGGCGAAAGCGCACTGTCACCGCTGATGACTTCAACATCGTCGAGCGGAATGCCGAGCACGCCCGCGACAACCTGCTGAATGCCCGTATCGATGCCCTGGCCCTGGTCGGTGGTGCCGATGTGAATGCGGACCTGACCTGAAGCCTCCATGCGCAGAAGGCACGTTTCCTGCGCGCTGATGTGCTGGCCACCCTCGCCGTAATACTCGGGTCCGATCGCGGTCAGCTCGACGAACGTGTTGAAGCCAATGCCGCGATGAATGCCTTTCGCGCGTAGCGCCGACTGCTCATGCCGGAAAGCCTCGACATCGACGAGGCTCAGTGCCTTGTCGAGGCACTGCATGAAGGAGAGCCGCTCGAATGCGACGCCGCCTGCCGACGTCAACGGGAAGTCGTCATCCTTGAGGTAATTCTGGCGGCGCAGATCCAGCGCATCGCGACCGAGTTCTTTCGCGCCGAGCTCGATCAGCGCCTCCGAGACAGCGGCGGCAATGGGATGTCCGACCGCGCGGATGTGCCCGAGAATACCGCGATTCAGAAAGGCCATCTTGAGTTTGGCAGCATAGTTCTCCAGGCGATAGGGCGCGCCGGTGAGCCGCGTGATCTGGTTCCCTTCGGCGACGCTCGATCGCGGATGCTGGCCATAGGCGCCTGCATTGAAGCGATCCTCGATGGCGAGTCCAACGATCCGGCCGTCAGCCGCAAATCCCATGCGCGCGTGTACTTCGTGGTCGCGGCAATGCACGTCCGTCATGAAGGACTCGACGCGATCGGCGATAAATTTCACCGGGCGGCCGAGCAGCACCGCTGCAGCACAGGCGGCCAGCTCATCAGGATAGAGGTGGTGCTTGACCCCGAAGGCGCCGCCGACATCTGGGCAGATGACACGGACTTTGTGCTCGGGCAGCCCAAGAAGCCGCGCGTACAAGTCCTGCTGCTGGTGCGGTGTCTGATGGGACTGATGCACCGTGAGGCGACGCTCGGTCGGATCGTACTCGGCGAGAATGCCGCGCGTCTCCAGGCTCACGCCCGTATGGCGATGAAAGCGGAACGTCCGCTCGACGACGTGGTCCGCGGTCGCGAGCGCGGCCTCGGCATCCCCGGCGACAACCTCGGCCTCGAAGGCGAGATTGCTCGACATTTCCTCATGGATGCGCGGGGCGCCGGGCGCCAGCGCGCTCGCGACATCGCCGACCTGCGCGAGCGCCTCCCAGTCGACGACGATGGCTTCGCAAGCATCTTCCGCCTGCGCTCGCGTCGCGGCCAGGACGGCGGCAACCGCCTCACCCTGAAAGCGGGCTGTATCGGTTGCGAGCACGCTCTGCTCGGGGGCGGTCATAGTTGGAAAGCGGTTGTGCAGCGGCCGCCACTTGGACACGACGGCGGCGAGGTCGGCCGCGGTGACGATGCGCGCGACGCCAGGCATGTCCGCAGCGGCGGATGTGTCGATGCCGCGGATGCGTGCGTGTGGATAGGGCGTGCGCAGGAACGCCATATGCACCATGCGCGGCAGGCTGATGTCGTCGACAAAGCGGCCGCGTCCGGCGAGCAGGCGCTTCGCACGATCACGCGGAACCTCGGCGCCGATGGGGGCCTTGAGATCGGCGTTCACGCAGAGACCTCCATGACCGCATCGACAATGGCTTGGTAACCCGTACAGCGGCAGAGATTGCCCGAGATCCAGTCACGTACCTCGTCGCGGCTCGGCTTGGGATTGACGCGCAGAAGCTCGCTCGCGGTGATCAGCATGGCCGGTGTACAGAAGCCGCACTGAAGGGCATTGCGGCGATGAAAGGCCTGCTGGAGCTTCGTGATGCGTCCGCTCGCATCGGTGCCTTCGATCGTCTCGATCCGGGCGCCGTCGCATTGCACAGCGAGCATGAGACAGCCCCGCGCGAGCTCGCCGTCGACGAGCACCGTGCAGGCGCCACACACGCCGTGCTCGCAGCCGACGTGCGTGCCCGTGAGGCCCAGCTCGTGACGAAGGAAGTCCGCGAGGTTCAGCCGCGCTGGCACGTTCGCCGTGACCGTCTCGCCATTCACGGTGAGCGCGATACGCGTGTTGTTGTCATCAAGCATCGAGAAGTTCCGCTTGGAGATCGCCGAGAACGCGTGCCAGCAGTGTGGCCGCGACCTGGCGCTTGTAGGATGCGGGATAGGCAGGATCCTCGGGCGGTGACAGCTCCGCGCCGAGTGCTTTGCAGGCGGCCTCGATCGCACCCGCGCCGAGTGGCCTGCCTTCGAGTGCCGCCATGGCGTTCGATGCGAGAATTGGGCGATCGGCAACGCCGAAGAAAGCGAGGCGGACATCGTGCAAGGTCTCGCCGTTGCGTCGTGCGCTAAGCGCGAGCCCCGCGATTGCGAAATCGCCGCGCCGTCGCGAGATCTCGCGGAAGGCGTGAACGGTGTCGGGTGCAGCGGGCGGGAAGTGGATCGCGGTCACGAGTTCGTCGGCCTGACGCGCGGTCGTATAAAGACCCTGAAAATAATCTACAGCGGCAACCCGGCGATGGCCGCGCGTGCTTGCCAGCTCGATCTCGGCGCCGCGCGCGAGGCAGCAGGCGGGCCATTCCGCGGCTGGGTCGGCGAGCGCGATGCTGCCCCCGATCGTGCCGCGCGCGCGGATCGCGAGGTGAGCAATATGCGGAGCCGCATCGGCGAGGAGCGGGAGATGCTCCCGTACGATCTCAGATTGCGCGATCTGCTCGTGACGCTCCAGGGCACCGATGGTGATGTTGCCATCGGCCTCGCGGATGCCGCTCAGCTCGGAAAGCCCGTTGATGTCGATCAGCACGGCTGGCGCCGCGAGCCGCAGGTTCAGGAGCGGCATGAGGCTTTGACCACCGGCGAGCACCTGAGCGAGATCGCCGTGCTCGGCGAGCAGCGAGAGGCATTCCGGTAGCGTCTTGGGCTTCAGATAGTGAAAGTCCGGCGCTTTCATGCGATCACCGTGCCGTCCAGCCGCCGTCGACGACGAGGCTCGCGCCGGTGATCATGCCGGCTGCCGGCGATGCCAGAAACACCACGGCGCCGACCACATCCTCGATCTGGGCCATGTGCCCCATGGGAATGCTGCCGAGCACATCATTGCGTAGCGCCGGATCAGCGAGTGCAGGACGCGTCATGGGTGTGTCGACCCACGTCGGTCCGACAGCATTGACGCGGATATTGTCAGCGGCAAGCTCGATGGCCATGGCTTTGGTGAGGCCCTCGAGCGCGTGCTTCGTCATGGTGTAGACGCTGCGCCCCTTCATCGCGACGCGGCCGAGCTGCGAGGTGATGTTGACGATGGCGCCGCCACGCTCGCGGCGATCCTTGTCGGTCCGCATGCGTTGGACGGCGGCCTGGGCGACGATGAAGGCAGCCCGCACGTTCAAGCCGAGCAGCGTGTCGAGGGCGCGCGTTTCGACGTCGACGAAGGGCTGCGGGATGTTGGTACCCGCGTTGTTGACGAGGATGTCCAGGGACGGCAACTCGGCGAACGTCCGGCGCACTTCGGCTTCATTGGTTACATCCAGAGTGATCGTGGTCGCGTTACCGCCATCGGCGACGATCTCTCCGGCGACGCGCTCAATCTCGGCGGATGTTCGTGCTGCGAGCATGACGCGCGCGCCAGCCTGCGCGAGGCCATGCGCCATGCCGGCGCCGAGGCCGCGGCCCGCGCCGGTCACCAGCGCCGTGCGGCCGTCGAGCCGGAAGGTGGGAAGTTGCTTCATCTGCAGTACCATGCCCCCTGGAGTGCACGAGCGAGAGTAGGGCATGGGCAGGCCCGAGGCCAGTACCGGCTATGGTTGAAATCTGCATGGCGGTGATCGATCGGCAGGTGGTGAAAGCGGCCGGGAGCAGGAATAAGCTCGCGTCGAAGATGACTCGGGGAGGTCGCAGAAATGCTGGTTGATGTGCACGCGCACGGGTTCAGCGAAGAGTTCGTGCGTCGGATGGCCGATACGCCAGGCTTCGGGTTTCCGCTGCAGGCTATGGGGCCGCGCAGCTATCATCTCCCCGGCTACGGGACGTTCGATCCGCTTCTCTACGACCTCGATGCCCGGCTGGAGAGCTTGAAGCGCAGAGGTGTGACGCTGCAGCTCATCTCTCCTTCGCCGAGCATCATCTCGAACGGCCCGAAGGTCGTCAGTATCGAGGAGACGCGGCAGCTCAATGCATCCACGGCATGGATGGTCGCGAACGGCGAAGGCCGCATTGCCGGACTTGCAGTGCCGGCGCTGGGCGATCCCGCCATTGCCGCCGACGAACTTCGCAGGAGCGTCGAGGAGCATGGGCTCGTGGGCGTGGTCCTCAGCACGTCAGCAGGGCCACACCCTCTCGACCATCCGGTGTTCGAGCCGCTGTTCGCGACCATTGAGAAGCTCGATCTCATGGTCTTCATGCACTCGACCTCGTCGGCGCTGAGCGCCACGCAGACGGAGTATACCCTGCGGACGCTCGTTGCCTGGCCGACCGAGACGACGATCGCCGTGACGCGTCTCATATTCGCCGGCACTTTCGAGCGCCATCCGCGCCTGAAGCTCGTTCTCTCGCATGGCGGCGGGACATTGGCGAACCTTGCGGGTCGGCTCGATCTGGGCTGGAGCGCGCCGCAGTACGAAGCGAACGAGGCCTGCCGGGCGAATATCACGCGCCCACCCAGCACCTATCTCAAGAGCCTCTACTACGACACCGTCGTGGCCAGTCCCGACGTGCTTGCGCTTCTCATCAAGACGTACGGTGCCGATCACGTGCTCTTCGGCACGGACTTTCCCTACGAGATCGGCGATGCGGAAGGCGCGCTCGCGCTGCCGATGCTGGACAGTCTCCCGATTGTCGATCGCGAGAAGGTCCTGTCCGGCAATGCGCTGCGGCTTATGGCGCGCCACTCGTGAGGCGGCGCAGTCAGTTTACCGTGGCAAGACGCGCCGCGAGAATCGCGTCGATCTTGTCGCGGATGGCCGCCCCGACAAACATCTGCGGTTCCGAGGCGGTCAGCCCTTGCGCCTTTTCCCAAGACTCGATCAATGCGCGGGCACGCTCATAGGCCGTTATGAACGAGCGCTCTTTCCGCAGCGCATGATTGAAGTAGGCATCGCCGAAGAACGTCCATTCCCGCTCGTTGCTGCAGCCGAACGAGGTTCGATCGGATCGAGCCGCAGTGAGGATCAGCGTGTTGTCGTCACTCAATTGATCGACGAAGCTGCCGGAGTAGCAGGCCGAGAGCACGAGTACGCGGTTCTTGATGCCGGATTGCGCGAGCGCATTGACCAGCCGGGACGGCGTAAGGTTGTTCAGACGTACACCCTCCATGGATACCGAGATGACGTCCCCGAAGCCGTGGGAAGTCACGAACAGAACCAGGACATCGCGCTCGACATTCATGCGGCGACCGATCTCGCGGAGCACTGTTTCCAGATTCGAGACGCTGGCGAGCGGTGTATCGCCGATGCTCTCGCGATGGTTCTGCAAAATGATCGAGCGGCCGGAAGTCCCAAATCGCTCGTCGAAGAGTTCCTTGACCGCAGCGACTTCGCGCTTGAAGACGTCCTGCTGACTGTAGGACGCGAACCCTACGAAGTAGAGTTCTGCCTGGCCTTGGCGTGCCGGCTGCAGGTCCGAAATCGACTTCGCAACGAGTGAATGCTGACGCATCATCACGGCCTCGCCGTCGATGGGCGGGCCTGCGGGCGCCTGCGAAGCAGTTGATACCTCGGGTGCACGCCGAAGAGCATCGACCGCCAACTGCAGCAGCGAGAACTGTGTATCTTCGTCGTTCCTTCCTTTGATGATGCCGGAATTGGGCAGGATGAATGACGATACGATAATCAGAAACGTCCCGGCGAATGCGAGCAGCGCGCGCTGACGGCTCGCCATGCCGTAGATGAGCCGGAATAGTACGAGACATCCCCACACCACCAGGACGACGAGGATGACCAACGGCAACAGGGAGACTTCGGTGTCGATGTTCGCCGGACTAATGCCGGTCAACCGTCTGAGCAGGTAGCCACAAACGGCTGCGAGCACGAGCATGGGGATGCCAACTGCGACCGAGCCAAGCACGATCCGCTCGGGTGCCGCGCCGCGACTTCTCAGCGGCAGCAGACACAGCAACGCCAGAGATATGCAGAGCGCTGCGACGGCTGAGGCAATGCCGACGGCATCAAATGTGCGTGGCCCCTCGGTCCACGCACGCTCGAGGCCCGCCAACGTCAGGAGGTAGATCCCGTAGATGGTTACGTGCGTCGTCAAGGGAGCCGAGAAGGCATCCGGCCGTGGCTTCAACAATACGAGTGACCGGAAACCATCGATCAGAGCTTGAAAGACGTCTTTCATGGCGAGGCAATGTCTCTGATGGTCGATTGATCCGGATTTATACCGCGCAGAGTGTGAGCCGGCTCCTTACTTCGTGCCGTACATTCGATCGCCGGCGTCGCCGAGCCCAGGGACGATATAGGCATGATCGTTGAGCCCGCGATCTATTGAGGCCGTCAGGATCGGTACGTCCGGATGGGCTGTCGAGAAGTTCTCGATGCCAGCGGGTGCAGCAAGCAGACAGGCGAACTTGATGCGCTTGGCGCCTGCCTCCTTAAGGCGATGTACTGCGGCGACGGCAGAGTTCCCCGTCGCAAGCATCGGATCCACGCAGATGCACAGCCGCTCCTCGATCTGATCGGGCAGCTTCATGTAGTACTGGATAGGTGCCAGCGTGCGAGGATCGCGATAGAGGCCGATGTGACCCACGCGGGCAGAGGGCACGAGATCGAGCATGCCATCGACTAGGCCATTTCCGGCGCGAAGAATGGAAACGAAGCAGAGCTTCTTGCCCTCGAGCCGCGGGGCCATATAGGTCTCGAGCGGCGTGGTTATCTCGACCAGCTCCGTTTCGAGATCGCGGCAGATCTCGTACGTGAGCAGCAGGGCGATCTCGCGCAGAAGGATCCTGAACTTCGATGATGCCGTGCTGGCGTCCCGCATAAGCGTCAGCTTGTGCTGTACCAGCGGATGCGTGACGACAGTGACGTTGGGTGCCGGCATCGAGTTCTGCTCCATCACTAGAAGAGAGTACCGTCGCCGCATAACAAGAAAGCGTAGTTCAATTGAAATCAGCGGTAATGGCCTCAGATCCTTCTGCGCTACTTGCAGCACAGAAGGACCGAAATGTATGAGGGCTCAGGACGTTTTGGCCTTGAGCTCATCGAGCTGCTGGCGCGCGCCGGCGATCATACACGAGAGGTCGGAGGTCAGCATCACCATGTCGAAGCCGCGCTTGACGGCCCCCGCCGCAAATGCGGCGCTGGCACAGTGCATGACGGCCTTGATGCCGTGCTTGTGCGCGGCCTTCAGGATCTTGTCGCACGTCGCGAGATGAAGCGGATCGGGATTGTCGCCACGCGGCGTCAGACCCAATGCGAATGACAGGTCGGCCGGTCCAATGTAGACGGCGTCGAGGCCGGGTGTCGCGCAGATGGCGTCGAGGTTTTCGAGGCCCTCTTTCGTCTCGATCATGGCCATGACGACGATCTCGTCGTTGGCCTTGGCCAGGTAGTCTGCGCCGCCGTAGTGGATGGCGCGCACGGGACCTGACGAGCGCATTCCGACCGGTGGATAGCGGCACGCTGCCACCGCCATCGCTGCTTCCTCTGCAGTATTCACCAGCGGCACGATGATGCCATACGCGCCGAGGTCCAAGGCCTTCATGATGGTCGCCGGCTCGTTCCACGCGACACGCACGACGGGGACCGTGTCGGTCTGCGAGATCGCTTGCAACAACGGCCCAACGTCCTTCATCTCAGAGGTGCCGTGCTGCAAGTCGACGCAGAGGGCATCGAAGCCCTGACGCGCCATGACCTCGGCGGTGAAACCGTGGGACACGGAGAGCCAGCCCAGCGTCACGTATTTTCCGTCACGCCACATCTGCTTGATCTTGTTGGGTCGCATCGTCTCACACCTCCCGTACTGGCTCGTTTTGCAGCGGACTCGCTGGCGCTCAGGACGGCACTCGTATCGCCGTCCGCCGGTTTTTCCAACGTCACTTTTTGGGGTGGTGTCATGCCCTCGAGTCCGGTCAAGCCGACCTGGGAACGGGACGTCAGTGGCCGCCGGATGCGCCGCCGACCGGGGGTGGACGCTTCATCACCAGCGCCAGCACGGCCAGTCCCATGAACAGGAACGTCAATAGCAGGAACACGTCGGCGAAGCCCATCACGACGCCCTGCCGGTGCACGATCTGATTGAGCTGCTTCAACGCCATGGCCTGGGCATCGCTGCCGAAGGACGAGAAGCGCTGCGTCAGGCTGTTGAGCGTCTCGAGCGCCGGCTGCCGCGACCAGGTGATGGCCTCGTGCAGCCGAGCCAGATGCAGGTCGGTGCGGTCATTGAGGATCGTGGTCAAGCCAGCCAGCCCCACCGCGCCGCCGAGGTTGCGCATGAGATTGTAGAGCCCCGATGCGTTCTTCAGCCGATCAGCGGAGAGCGTGCCGAGCGCGATGTTGTTGATTGGCACGATCGCCAGCATCAGGCCCATGCCGCGGAACACCTGCGGCCAGAACAGCTCCCAGAAGTCCCAGTCCTTGGTCAGGTAGGTCAGCCAGAAGGTGCCGAGCGCGAAGAGCAGGAAGCCGGTGATCAGCATGTAGCGCGGATCGACCTTGGCCGAGAGACGGCCGGCCAAGGGTGCCGTGAGAAACATGGCAACGCCGGAGACGAATACGGTCTCACCGATCATCAGCGCGTCGTAGCCACGCACCTGGCCAAGAAAGAGCGGATAGAGATAGGTTAGGCCATAGAGGCCGATGCCGAGCACGAAAGAAAAGAGACTGCCGAGCGCGAAGTTACGATCCGTGAAGGCACGCAGATCCACGATCGGCTGTTTGGCCGTGAGCACGCGTGTGAAGAAGGCGATCGCCGAAAGCCCGGACACCCAAGCCATGAGCAGCACGCTATGGTCGCCGAACCAATCATTGCGCGGACCCTCTTCCAGAACATACTCGAGCGCGCCGAGGAACCCTGCCATCGCCAACAGGCCGACCAAGTCGAAGTTGCGGAACAGCGACCAGTCCGGCGTGTCGAAATCTATCAGGATCAGCGCAGCCGCCGTGACGGCGATGCCGGGAATGATGTTGACGAAGAACAGCCAATGCCATGATAGCGCGTCAGTCAGATAGCCACCGACGGTCGGACCGATCGTTGGTGCGAGCGTCGCCACGAGGCCGATCATGGGGCCGACGATGACCATCTTCGAGCGCGGGAAGATGAGATAGGCGGTGGCGAAGACGGTCGGGATCATGCCGCCGCCGATGAAGCCCTGAACGGCCCGCCAGAAGATCATCTCGTTGATGCCGGTGGAAAGACCGCACATCAGGCTCGCGGCCGTGAAGCCGCCGGCGGAAGCCGCAAACAGGATCCGCGTGCCGAGTGCCCGCGACAGGAAACCGGAGAGCGGGATCATCACCACTTCGGCGATGAGATACGAGGTCTGCACCCACGTGATCTCGTTGGCCGACGCCGACAAGCCGGCCTGGATCTCGGTCAGTGAGGCCGAGACGATCTGAATGTCCAGGATCGCCATGAACATGCCGAATGTCATGGCCAGGAAGGCGAAGAGCCGACGCGGATCGATGCGATCCTCAGCCGCCGCGCGAGGCGTCGACGGCTGGAACGGTGTTGCCGCAGCGGCGGAACTGTCGGCCATGGCGGCGTACTCCTAGGCTCGCGATCAATTGGTGCTGGGCCGCACGCTGGCGCTCGTCAGCTTCTGCTCGGTAACCGGCGCGCCCGGCTTGGTGTTCACGCTCACCACCACCGACATGCCTGGCCGCAGAAGGGACTGCTCGGCAACGGCCGCAGGCACCAGAATGCGAACGGGAAGCCGCTGCACGATCTTGGTGAAGTTGCCCGTCGCGTTGTCCGGCGGCAGCAGCGAGAACACTGAGCCCGACGCTGGGGCAACGCTTGCCACGCGACCCTCGAGCTTTCGATCGGGGAACGCGTCGACCGAGATACTGACCGGCTGGCCGGGATGCACCTTCGCAAGCTGCGTCTCTTTCAAGTTCGCATCGATGTAGACGGCATCGAGCGGCACGAGGCTCGCGAGCCGCTGCGTCGGCTGCACGTAGTCGCCGACCTGAACCGCGCGATTTCCGATGACGCCATCGAACGGTGCGCGGATCACCGTGAAGGACAGATCGCGCTCCGCCTTGGCGAGCGATGTCTCGAACTGCTTCAGCGTCCGCCGCGCCTCTTCCTGCTGAGACTTGAGAACGCCGACATTTGCGGTTGCCGCTTCGATCGCGGCCTCCGATGCTTTCACGGAAGCGACGGCCTGGTCGTAGCCAGCCTTCGCCTGCTCCAGCAACTGCTGGCTGCTGACCTGGCGCGCGGCCAGATCCTGCTGCCGCTTGAGTTCGAGGTCGGCCCGGGTCGCGCCAGCCTTTGCGGAGGCGAGCTGCGCCTTGGCCTGATCGACTGCGGCCTCCTGTGCTGCCGTCTGCTGGCCGAGACGTTCGATCGTCGCCTGCTGCACGGCGATCTGGTCGCGCGCGGTCTGGACCGCGAGCTGGTAGTCGCCGTCGTCGATGCGCGCGATCACGTCGCCCGAAGCAACACGGGTGTTGTCCGCCACGATGATGTCGGAGACGTAGCCCGAGACTTTCGGTGACAGGGTCGCGCTCTTGGCGCCGACATAGGCGTCGTCGGTACTGACGAGATAGCGACCAGCCGTCCACCAGTAGTGGCCGTAGTAGGCGCCGCCGCCGATGGCCGCCAGAAGACCCAACGCGAGTAAGCCGCGGACGAGGGGCCTGCCGCGGCGCGCTGGAGGTGCCGCTTCGGCTGTCTTTTGAGCACCAGCCGGCTTGTCTCCGGTCGGAGGCGGGCCACCGTTCTGGTAGCCCTCAACGGCGTCCGGCTTTCCCCTGCCCTCTGTAAGCTGTTGATCTTCGGACATAACCCGTCTCTCCCAAAGCACGATCGTCGTTGAAATTGACCGAACGGTTCGGTCATGATGCGGTTGACATAGGCGCGAACGAAGCCTATGTCAATGACCGAACGGTTCGGTCAAAGTCTTGTGATCGAGAAGCCGGGACAAGTGGAGAGGATGCCATGTCGATGCCGGTGCAGGTAAAGCCTGCCCAAGAAGCACTCGAGGATAGCGCCAAGCGGCGCCAGATCCTCGAAGGGGCCCGTCGGACGTTCCTCGCCAACGGCTTCGATGCGGCCAGCATGAACGAGATCGCCCGGGAGGCCGGGGTCTCCAAGGGGACCCTCTACGTCTACTTCAAGAGCAAGGAAGAGCTGTTCGAGGCCATCGTCGAGGCGCAAGGCCGGGAGCAGGGCCAGCAGATCTTCAACCTCGACCGCGATGCCGACATCGAAAGCGAGCTCAGCCGGTTGGGCCGCGCATTTTCGAAGTTCATGTCGCGGCCCGGAGGTGTTTCCGAACTCAGAACCGTCATGGCCATTGCCGATCGGATGCCGGAGCTGGGCGTCAGATTCTACAAGGCAGGCCCCGCGCTCGGCGTCGAAAGCTTGCGGAAGTATCTCGAGGACAAGGTCGCCGACGGCACGCTCGAACCGCATGACTGCGAGGTCGCTGCGGCGCAGTTCATCGACGCCTCCGTATCGACGACCTTCAAGCCGATGCTCTTCAATCATGCCGGCCCGCCGTCCGACGAGCGCGTCGCTCACGTCGTCGGTATGGCCGTGCGCGCGTTTCTCGCTGCGTATCGGAAGCGCTGAGAACGAGACGCCATCATCCCCATCATCCAGTCTCGGGAGGCGACGACATGACTTTGGGACGAGATCTCGCATACGTCGCGCTGGTGGTGAATGACAGCGACGCTATGGCGCGCGTTCTCGGTCGGGATCTCGGCCTCAAGCGCAACGATATCGACGATGGCGCCGGGCAGCGCGTGCCGGTCTTTGCGATTGGCGAGAGTGCGCTGGCACTGTTTCCGCAGGGTCATCCGGCTGTCGGTGGCGAGACACGCCCCGGCGTGCATCACATCGCTCTCGGCGTCGACCATCTCGATGATGGCCTCGCGATCGCCGACAAGGCGGGCGTTTCGGTAATCGGCAAGCCCGAAACGGGACTCGGTACTCGTCGGCGCGTCGCGCTTGCTCCCGAGCAGACTGTCGGCATCAAGACCTGGCTCACCGAGCGTGTTGCGATCGACCGCGCGAAGGCGCCGCTGATCGAACGGCTCGATCATCTCGGTGTGGCCAGCGCCGACAATCAGGCCGGGATTTCAGCGTGGACGCATCGGCTCGGCTGCCCAATCGAGAGCCAGCAGACAGACATGGAGGTGATGATCCCGGTCGAGAGCTTCACGTCCGACAAGCACGGAGTCGTGTATCATACGCGCGCGCCGATCCCTGTCGGCGGTTTGCGTGTCGCTTTCATCACGGTTGGCGACACCGATCTCGAGTTCCTGCAGAACTTCGATCCACGCCAGAAGGGCGCCGTCGATCAAGGCAGCTCGGGCACGACGCGCCAGGATCAGGGAGCCATTGCCAAGTTCGTTGCCGCGCGCGGCCCCGGCTTGCACCACATCGCGATGAAGACGCCCGATATCAATGCGGTGCTGCGCGGCCTCGATGAAGCGGGCGTGCCCGTTATCGACAAGAAGGGCAGGCCGGGTTCTCGCGCGGGGCTCATCGGTTTTGTGCATCCCAAGGGAACGGGCGGCGTCCTGTTCCATTTCGATGAGCGGCCCGGCTAGGTTACGGGAAATGCTCACTTCAGCGCTAGCGCAGGTGCGGCAGCTTCGGTGCGCTAAGCGCCGTTGCCCAAAATAATTTATTGCGGCTGTCGGATTGGCTTGGGCCGTATCGTCCTAGGACAGAGGCGCTGAAGCTTCATTCTAGGAGACCCGCAATGAACACGCCCCAAATGCTTTGGACCGGTCGCGTACTGACCGGGCTTTTTTCTCTGTTTATGCTCGGCGCCTCGATCACGCCCAAGCTGCTCCAAATGCCCATAGCCGAGGAAACAATGGCTCAGCTCGGCTGGCCGGCCGGGTATGCGCTCATGATCGGCTTCATCGAGCTGGCCTGCCTCGCATTGTACCTGTTCCCGCGTACGAGCGTGCTCGGCGGCGTGTTGATGATGGGGCTGCTCGGAGGCGCGATGGCCACTCAGATCCGGGCGGGTAGCCCGCTCTTCAGCCACATCCTCTTCAGCTTGTATCTCGGGCTGTTCATGTGGGGCGGGCTGTGGCTTCGCGACCAGCGTTTCAGGGCACTGTTTCCCGTCACGCAAGAGCCGTCCGAAACAGCGACCCTCCAGATCCAACACTGAAACTCAAAACGAAAGGACACGTCATGGCCAAGAACACGATTTGCGTCTGGTACGACAAGGACGCCGAAGCTGCAGCGCGCTTCTACGCCGAGACTTTTCCCGATAGCAAGGTGGGTGCTATTCATCGCGCGCCGAGCGACTACCCTTCGGGCAAGGCAGGTGACGTGCTGACAGTCGAATTCACGGTCGCCGGCATACCCTGCATCGGCCTCAATGGTGGACCGGTCTTCAAGCACAACGAGGCCTTCTCGTTCCAGATCGCCACCGACGATCAGGAGGAGACCGATCGCTACTGGAATGCCATCGTCGGCAACGGCGGCCAGGAGAGCGCCTGCGGTTGGTGCAAGGACAAGTGGGGCATCTCCTGGCAAATCACGCCGCGCGTGCTGACCGAGGCGATGGCTGCCGGCGGCGCTGAAGCCAAGCGCGCGTTCGAAGTGATGATGACCATGAAGAAGATCGACGTCGCCGCAATCAAGGCAGCGCGACGCGGCTGATTTTCACGTGTTGCCGCACGATCCATCCGATGGCGTGGACGACCATGCCATCGGATATTGGCTCGATGAGCTATGGGTGGAGGGTAGGGGCGGCTGATGACAGCCGTGATTTGCTCGATCAAAGTCCTGCCAGCAACCTTAGCTCCGGACTGTTTAGTACCTCGAATGCCATCGATCTTAAGAACACAAGATGCGCATCCTCTATGGGTACAGAGGTGCCATTGAAGATGAAAGTATCGACAGCACCGGCTGCCTTTATTGCTTCGTACTCTGGCTTTAGATTGCTATCGACGTGCGCTCCACCATCTTGATTAGCAGCCCAAAGGATGAGCGCTCTATGAGTATAGTCCTGATTGTTAATCGTCGCGAATGTCTCGCTCCACCACTGGTCCCTAGGGATCATCCGATGGTGGCTTGCAACCTGATCCTGAGGAAGAAGACGCCCACCGTCGCTGGATATCGTCAGAGTGGCGAGAGAAAAAAGGTACTGTCCGACAACCTTTCGGTCGCCGAGCATTTTCAAGTCTGCACTTGTGTCCGGGACAGTGCTTCGCAAGCGGCAGGATGGCGATCCCAGATGAGTAATAAGTGACTTGCTATGAGTGGTCTGGTGAAAGATCACTCGTAGCGCGGTTGCTATTCGGAATGCCTCATCTTTGTGCCCCTCATCAAAGTCTTTTGCGGATCGCTCAATGAAGCCTATCTGCTTGGCTAGTTGCTTTTTAAAATCCTGATTGCTGCTCATAACCCCCACCACAGATGGAATAGCTAGAATTTGCTTTGAAGCGAGCAAATTAGCCCGCATAGCGGATTGATGTGCGCGCCGATGGCCCAGGGTATTGAAAAATATGCTCGGAACTGGAGTTAGGGCTCGCGCAGGCGTTTACGGAAATCCGCCACAGCGCGACCAGCGAGCCTGCCGAACTTCGACGCCTTAGTCTCAGGCTCGTGTTCCACCTGTCCAGCTTCGAACTCCGCCAACCATAGACGCAGCTTGACGCGGTCCTCGGGCGATAGCTTCGCGATAGCCAGTTGGATGTCTTCCAGGGTCATCCTAAAAGGATAGCACTTCGAACTCGCGGCTTGAACACGGCACGACCGACCGAAACGGCCCTCGATCGCGCGAAAGTACCATCATCAGGCGGAAATAGGTTCTGGAACAGGCCGTTAGAGCAGCCGACGCTGAAGGGCCTAGGATTCGAATCTTATACCGAAATGGCGCCCCGTAGGGGAATCGAACCCCTGTTTTCAACGTGAGAGGCTGACGTCCTAACCGCTAGACGAACGGGGCAGCGCTCGCCGCCTCCTATAGGGGAGGCACGGTCCGCAATCAAGGCCGTTCTGGCACGAGGGGACGCCGGCGTGTTCGCGGGACGGCGCGCGGGCAAGCGGCTATAAACGCGACCGGAATGCCGGGTCATTGCCGCGCCGGCGGCGGATCGCGTGGAGAAGGTGCCCTTGTCTGTTGGTGTCGTGATCGAGGAGCGTGGGGGCAGGCCAGTCCCGGTGCTCATGCCATCCGGGCGGCCGATCGCCGAGATCGTCGCGGCTGTCCACGAGCACACCATCGACCAAGGGCTCGCCGCGCTCGCCATCGACGGTCTGGATCGCGAGAGCCTCGAGCCCGTGCTCGTCTACTGCGCGGAGCTCAAGTGCGAAGCGGACGATGCAACCTGTCCCGGCTGCAAACGGCGGACGGACGTGGATGGCATCGGATCGCTCGATGCGCTGGTCCGGCGCCACCGCGAGATCGTCATTGGCGATGGCGCTGTGCGGCTCGAGGGGCCTGGCGAGGCGGTGGGCGAAGCGGTCTCGCTCGAAGTCCTGGCGCGCGACTGGGCGGGCGAGAGCATCTGGTTCTGGGCCCGCCGCGTCATCCGCAAGCTCCGCCACGGCATCCGCCGTGCGCACATCCAGGGCTCGGCGTTCTCAGGTGGTGAGGCGCCGGCCGTGCTGCTCATGGAGCCACAGCTCGCCGACAACATCGGCATGGTGGCTCGTGCCATGGCGAACACCGGCCTCGATGAATTGCGCCTGATCGCGCCCCGCGACGGCTGGCCGAACGAGAAGGCGCGCATTGCCGCCTCGGGGGCCAACTACGTGGTCGACGACGGCGTCGCCCATGGCACGCTCGCGGAGGCCATCGGCGATCTCAACTGGGTGGCGGCGACGACGGCGCGCCAGCGCGATCTGAGAAAGCCCGTGCTGACGCCGGAACAAGTCGTGGCCGAGATCCGCCGACGCGCTGCGGACGGCCAGCGCTGCGGCATCTTGTTCGGTCGCGAGCGCAATGGTCTGGAGACGGACGAAGTGGCCGTATGCGACGCCGTTGTCATGATCCCGGTGAACGCGCGATTCGCTTCGCTCAACCTCGCCCAGGCGGTTCTGCTCATCGGCTACGAATGGATGCGCCAGCACGAGCGCGCGAGCCTCGGGCGCGTCACGACCTACGAGACGCCGCTGGCGACTGGGCTGAACGTCGGGGCGAGCCGGCCGGCGACCAAGGAAGAGATGCTCGGGCTCTATGAGCACCTGGAGCGGGAGCTTGAAAGGCTTGGATTTTTCAATCCGCCGGAGAAGCGCCAGACAATGGTGCGTAACATCAGATCCTTGCTTGCCCGCATGGAAGCGACCGAGCAAGAAGTGCGAACGCTGAGGGGGATTGTAGCCGCTTTGGCACAGGGCAAAGGGCGCGCGCGAAAGGCGCCATAAGTTTGCCCAACTTGCAGCCGAGCGATGCGCTTCGCCAGTGGGGGCTGGTCCCGGCGCTGCGGTGCCCGGGATGACGAACAGCGCTGCCGTATCCGCGAGGCGGGCGTCGCTGCGTACGAGCGAGCTGTGGCAATCGAGGGGCTGAGGTAATGAGAATGGCTTCGACGACGTTGAAACGTGCGATTGCCGGCGTGTTCGCCTGCGCGGCGCTGGCAGCCAGCGCCGGCGCCGAGGCCCAGTCGCAGGGTAAGCTCAGCGACAAGTCCGTGAACACGCTCATGGAGTATGCCTGGCAGATCCTGCCGAGCAAGTTCACGACACCCGACGGCAAGGTCATCGAGGTCGACAAGTCGAAGCGGGACGGAAATATCGTGCCCATGGAGAACGGGCGCGACATCATCAGGATAGGCTACAGCTCCGCGCAGGCGCAGGTCTGCGAGCTGTGGGAGGAGCAGCAGGCCAATTACGACACGCTGATGCGGCGGGAACTTCGCAAGAAGAAGTGGACCGACCAGCAGCTGCTCTACATCACCACACTGCACCGCATGACGATCCATGCCATCGCCGGCAAGCTCAAGGTCGAGGAGAAGGAAGGCGAGCTGAAGGTCTTCCTCGAGCCGATCAAGCCCGGCGAAGTCAAGTGCACCGACGAGCAGAAGGCCAAGATCCGGGAGGCGATCCAGGCCAATGTGGCGCAGGACGCTGCCGCAGCCAAAGAAGCGGCGGCCGAGAGCAAAGCAGCCCCGCCGCCCGCCGCCCCGAAGAAGAAGTGACGCTTCAGGTAGTCGGCCTCAGTCCCTGAGCAGGTCGTTGATGCTCGTCTTCGAGCGCGTCTGCGCGTCCACTGTCTTCACGATCACCGCGCAGTAGAGGCCTGGTCCGGTCATGCCGTTCGGAAGGGGCAGGCCGGGAAGCGTGCCGGGCACGACCACGGAATAGGGCGGCACCTTGCCCATGTGGATCTGGCCGGTGCTGCGGTCGACGATCTTCGTCGTCGCCGAGATGAACACGCCCATCGAGAGCACCGAGCCCTCGCCGACGATCACGCCCTCCACGACCTCCGAACGCGCGCCGATGAAGCAATTGTCCTCGATGATGACCGGGTTCGCCTGGAGCGGCTCGAGCACCCCGCCGATGCCGACGCCACCCGAGAGATGCACATCGCGGCCGATCTGCGCACACGAGCCGACGGTCGCCCAGGTATCGACCATGGTGCGCTCGCCGACATAGGCGCCGAGGTTCACGAACGAGGGCATCAGCACGACATTCGGCGCGACGTAGGCGCCCCGGCGCACGACGGCGCCAGGGACGGCGCGGAAAGCGGCCTTCTTGAAGTCATCGGGGCTCATGCCGGCGAACTTGGAGGGGACCTTGTCCCACCAGCTCGCGCCGCCGGGGGCGCCCGAGATGAGCCCCATGTCGTTCAGGCGGAAGGACAGCAGCACGGCCTTCTTGAGCCACTGGTTGACGATCCATGTGTCGCCCTTCTTCTCGGCCGTGCGCGCGGTGCCCTTGTCCAGCATGTCGATGGCGGTATCGACGGCATCCCGAACCGCACCCTTGGTTTGGGCGGTGATGCCGTCGCGCGCCTCCCAGGCCGCATCGATCGTGGATTGCAGGTCGGCGGTCGACATGGCGCTGCTCCTCGGAAAGCCATTGATGGGGTCGGCCGCTTTTGGCGCGGGGGTGCAGCGACTGTCAATCGCTTCGAGCGGAGATGCGCATATGAAGGCACGGCGCGACGCGCGTTTCGACGCCCGAAAATTTTTGCAGCTCACGTGCCGCAGAAGCGGCGCGCTGCATTGCGCTTCCTTGAAACACAATCCACAATGCGGCGCATTCGATACCCATTACGCGCTCTGTCGAATCCGACTACTGATAAGCTGTGACTGATCCGTTCGCCCACCCTCGGAGGGAACCGAAATGGCAGCGAAGAAGAGCGAGAGCACCGGCACCAAGGCGGCCGCAGCCGCTTCCAAGGTTCTGAAGGATCCCAAGGCCAGCAAGGACGCCAAGACGGCGGCGGCCTCGGCCCTCACCCAGAGCAAGAGCAAGGAAACCACCAGCGCCAAAGCGGCAGCGGCGGCATCCAAGGTCATGAAGGACCCCAAGGCCAGCAAGGAAGCCAAGTCGGCAGCGGCCTCGACCCTGACGCAGCGTCCGGGCAAAAAGTAACGCCCTCACCGCTTGGCGAACGCGCATAGGGAAGCCGCCGGGATGTTCGGCGGCTTTCTTCGTTTTGACGCCGCTCGAGGAGATGACTGCCGTTAGTATTGTCGCCAGGAATGCATTGGCGGTCGGCTGTTCGGACTTGAATGCAAGTCACTCCATTGCGATGTTTGATTGATATCAAAAACTATGTCAGCATTACTGACCAATGCATTGCCCCCGTGATTGGGGACGATCTGTGCCGATGCACCCGCGCGTTGATGGGGGCGGGGCCGCTGCCCAAAAGGTGATCTTCTATGGTCAAGAGCAGCCCGACACTCGACGACAAGTTCGATCTGAACGACACCCATCAGCTGCTGACGGGCGCGCAGGCGATCGTCCGCCTCGTCATGATGCAGCAGGCCCGCGACAAGCAGGCGGGCCTCAATACCGGCGGATACGTCAGCGGCTATCGCGGCTCGCCGATCGCGGGTCTCGAAGGCGCGATGCTGCGCACGCGCAAGCTGCTCTCGAAGTACAACATCGTCTTCAATCCCGGCCTGAACGAGGACATTGCCGCGACCGCCATCTGGGGCAGCCAGCAGGCCGAGATCCGCGGCGACGGGAAATACGACGGCGTATTCGGCATCTGGTACGGCAAGGGGCCTGGCGTCGACCGCACCGGTGACGTCTTCCGCCACGCCAATCATGCCGGCTCCTCGAAGCATGGTGGCGTGCTGGCGCTGCTCGGCGACGACCACACCTGCGAAAGCTCGACCTCGGCGCATCAGTCCGAGTTCGCCATGGTCGACGCGATGATCCCGGTGCTGAACCCGGCGGGCGTGCAGGAGATCCTCGACTATGGCCTGCTCGGCATCGCGCTTTCGCGCTTTGCCGGTGTCTGGGTCGGCATCAAGTGCGTCAAGGACAACATCGAGTCGACGGCAACAGTCGATGGCCGCCTCGACCGCGTGCAGGTCAAGATTCCCGAAGACTTCATCATGCCGCCCGGCGGGCTCAACATTCGCGTCGGCGATCAGGCGCTCGACAAGGAAGCACGCCTCTTCGACTACAAGCGAGGCGCGATCCTCGCCTTTGCCCGCGCCAACAAGCTCGACCGTATCGTCACGAGCGGCGGTCCGGATGCCAAGATCGGCATCATCACGACCGGCAAGAGCTATCTCGATGTCCGCGCGGCCATGGAAGAGCTCGGCATCGATGAGATCAAGGCGAACCAGCTTGGCCTGCGCCTCTACAAGGTTGGCATGCCCTGGCCGCTCGAGTCAGAAGGCGTGAAGCGGTTCGCCGAAGGACTCGATCTCATTCTCGTTGTCGAGGAGAAGCGCTCACTCATCGAGACGCAGGTCAAGGAGCAGCTCTACGATCTGCCGAACCGGCCGCAGGTGCTCGGCAAGAAGGACGAGAACGAGCAGTGGCTCTTCCCGGCGAAGGGCGCGCTCGAGTCGACGCAGATCGCGCTGGCGCTCGGCGAGCGCATGATCCGCGCCGGGCGCTGTGACGAGGGCATTCGAGCGCGCGTCGACGAGCTGAAGAAGCTGCGCGGCAACAAGGCGCTAGGCGCCGAGGCTGCTACGCGCATTCCATACTTCTGCCCAGGCTGCCCGCACAACTCATCGACCGTCGTGCCGGAAGGCTCCCGCGCTTACGCCGGCATCGGCTGCCACTACATGGCGCAGTGGATGGACCGCTCCACTGAAGGGTGGACGCACATGGGCGGTGAGGGCGCGAACTGGGTCGGCGAGGCGCCGTTCTCCAAGCGCAAGCATGTCTTCCAGAATCTCGGCGACGGCACGTACTTGCACTCGGGCAGCCTCGCGATCCGCGCGGCCGTGGCGACGAACACCAACATCACCTACAAGATCCTCTACAACGACGCGGTTGCCATGACCGGCGGCCAGTCGCTGGAAAGTGGCACGACTGTGGGCCGTATCGCCGCGCAGGTGCTTGCAGAAGGCGTGAAGAAGCTCGTCGTCGTCACGGACGAGCCGCACAAGTATCCGTCCGGTTTTCTGCCGGCGGGCACGCCCGTGTATCACCGCCGCGATCTCATGAAGGTACAGAAGGACCTGGCGGAGATCGATGGCGTCACGGCGCTCATCTACGATCAGACCTGTGCTGCCGAGAAGCGGCGCCGCCGCAAGCGCGGCGCGTTCCCAGATCCGGTGAAGCGCGCCTTCATCAATCCCGCCGTGTGCGAAGGCTGCGGCGACTGCGGCGTGAAATCGAACTGCGTCGCGATCGTGCCGCTCGAGACAGAGCTCGGCACCAAGCGCGCCATCGACCAGTCGACCTGCAACAAGGATTTCTCCTGCGTCAACGGCTTCTGCCCGAGCTTCGTGACCGTGCACGGCGCTGTACCGAGGAAACCCAAGGGCGCGGCCGGCGACGGCGGCCTTACGACCATGCTCGCGAGCCTTCCGGAGCCGACGCAGCCGGGCCTCGACAAGCCCTACACCATCATCGTCACGGGCGTCGGCGGCACGGGTGTGGTGACCATCTCGGCCGTGCTCGGTCAGGCCGCGCATCTCGACGGCAAGGGCTTCGGCTCGATCGATATGACGGGCCTCGCGCAGAAGGGTGGCGCCGTCGCGTGCCACATCCGCGTGGCGAAGTCGGCCGAGGACATTCATGCGATCCGCATCGGCACGGCGGCGAGCGACCTCGTCATCGGCTGCGATCTCGTCGTGACGGCCTCCAACAAGGTGCTCGAGACCATCCGTCCGGATCACACGGCGGTCATGGTATCGACGTACGAGATGCCGGTTGCTGACTTCACACGTCAACCGGATCTGAAGGTGCCGGGCCAGGCGCTGCTGCGCGCGATCGAGGAGCGCGTGCGCAAGGGCGACCTCCATACGCTCGATGCGAACGATCTTGCCGTGAAGCTCTTCGCCGACTCGATCGCCTCGAACATGTTCATGCTCGGCTATGCCTACCAGCTCGGCAAGGTGCCGGTGGGTGCCGAGGCCATCGAGAAGGCCATCGAGCTCAACGGTGCCGCCATCGAGATGAACCGCTCGGCCTTCCGTTTCGGCCGGCTTGCGGCGCACGACATGAAGGCCATCGAGCGCATCGTGAAGCCGCGTACGGCCAAGACGGCGCCGACGCTCGACGATATCGTCACGACGCGCGTGAAGTACCTCACGGACTACCAGGACGCTGCCTACGCGAAGCGCTTCACCGACATGGTCGAGCGCTTCAAGAGGCTTGAGGCGGAGAAGGCGCCGGGCTCGACAGGCCTCGCCGAGGCGGTCGCCACGGGCTACTACAAGCTGCTTTCCTACAAGGACGAGTACGAGGTTGCGCGACTTCAGTCGGATGGGCGGCTCGCGGAAGCGATCAAGACCGCTTTCGACGGCAACCACAAGCTCGAGTTCCATCTGGCGCCGCCGCTGCTCTCCTGGTTCTTCCGCGACAAGGTCACGGGCCATCCGAGGAAGATCAGCCTCGGTGCCTGGATGATGCCGGTCTTCGGCTTGCTCGCGAAAGGCAAGAAGCTGCGCGGCACGCGCTGGGACGTCTTCGGCATGACGGCCGAGCGCAAGCTCGAGCGACAGATGATCCTCGACTACGAGGTCGTGCTCGGCGAGATCGAGCGTCGGCTTTCGAAGGATACGCACGCGGTGGCGATGGCGCTTGCGCGGCTTCCCGAGGAGATCCGCGGCTTCGGCCACGTCAAGCACGCGAACTACGAGAAGGCGAAGCGCAAGGAAGCCTCGCTGCTCGCCATGCTGCGCGATCCGAAGCCGGCGCGTGTCGCCGCCGAATAGGGAAAGGCATTCCAAAATAGGTGGCTTGACCGCTTCACCGTAGTCGCGCGGCGTGCCAAAAGCATGGGGCCTTTCTCCAAATCAAGGAAACCCCATGCTCAAGATCTACGGGCTGTACCGCTCACGCGCGACGCGCAACATTTGGCTCTGTGATGAGCTTGGCGTTCCCTACGAGCTCGTTCCGGTCGTCCAGGCCGATCGCGCCGGTGCTGCCAAAGCCGCATTCCCGATGACGACGAGGTCGCCCGAGTTCCTAAAGATCAATCCGAACGGCCATATCCCGTCGATCGACGATGGCGGGCTGATTCTCCACGAGTCGCTCGGCATCAATCTCTACCTGGCGAAGAAGCATGGTGGCCCACTGGCGCCGGCGAACATTGCCGAGGACGGCCTCATGTCGACCTGGACGGCGTGGGCACTGACCGAAGTCGAGCCCCGCTCGATCCTCGTTCTCTACCATCGGGTCGCAAAGCCGGTGGACCAGCGCGATCCCAAGATCGCAGATGCCGCGGTCGAAGCGCTGAAGGCGCCTTTTGCCGTCCTCAACAAGGCGCTGGCTGACACGGGCTATGTAGTCGGCGGGCGCTTTACAGTCGCCGATATCAACATCGCCGAGTGCGTACGCTACGCCATGGCCGCGCCCGAGCTCTTCGAGGCCAATCCGAACGTGAAGGCTTGGCTAGCCAAGGTGCAGGCTCGTCCCGCCTTCAAGGCAATGATGGCCAAGCGCGACCTCGAGCCCGCCTGAGGCCGGCCCGAAGCGGGATATCCGCGGAGCCTGATGATCGTGTCTTGACGATCTCGCCGGGCGGCGGCATTCGATGCGCAACGTCGGCCGACACAGGAGGATGGCAGTGAGCGGAACCAGCACCGGACCACGCTACAAGCGCATCCTCCTGAAGCTGTCCGGCGAAGCCCTCATGGGCAAGGGTGCCTACGGGATCGACATCGGCGTGTGCCAGGCGCTTGCCGCGGACATCAAGCAGGCGGTCGACCTTGGCGTGGAGATCGCCGTAGTCATCGGCGGCGGCAATATCTTCCGAGGCCTCGCAGGAGCGGCGAAGGGCATGGACCGCGCGGCCGCCGACTACATGGGGATGCTGGCCACCGTGATGAACGCGCTGGCCTTCCAGAACGCGCTCGAGCAGGCCGATGTGGATTCGCGGGTGATGTCGGCGATCCCGATGCCGACGGTGTGCGAATCCTACGTGCGCAGCAAGGCTTTGCATCATCTCGGGGAAGGGCGCGTGGTTATTTTCGCTGCCGGCACGGGCAATCCGTTCTTCACGACCGACACCACAGCGGCTCTGCGTGCCATCGAGACCGAATGCGAGATTCTCGCGAAGGCGACACAGGTTGATGGCGTGTACTCAGCCGATCCGAAGAAGGATACGAGCGCCAAGCGCTATGATCGGCTCACATACGATGAGGTTCTGACGCGCAATCTCAAGGTCATGGACGGCGCCGCCATTGCCCTTGCCCGCGACAATCATCTTCCGGTAATTGTCTTCTCAATCGAGGAGAGCGGCAACCTGCTCAAGATGCTGAAAGGCGAGGCCCGCTCGACCCTGGTCACCGCGTCGCCGTGAGGCGGATGATCCCGCCACCGGCAGCCCATCGGCGGTTGAGGTACGGGCGGTGCAGCAGTCTTGGAGGCTGAAACAATGGCAGCGGCGAGCTTCGATGTGAACGATCTCGAACGCCGGATGCGCGGCGTTATCGATAGCCTGAAACGGGAGTTTGGCGGCCTGCGCACTGGGCGCGCGTCGGCCAATCTGCTCGATCCCGTCGTCGTTACGGTCTACGGCGCCAAGATGCCGCTCAACCAGGTGGCGACCGTCTCGGTTTCCGATGCCCGTACGATCTCGGTGCAGGTCTGGGACAAGAGCCAGGTCGGCGCGGTCGACAAGGGCATCCGCGAGGCCAACCTCGGCCTCAATCCTATCGTCGACGGCACCCTGCTGAGGCTCCCCGTGCCGGCGCTCAACGCCGAGCGGCGCCAGGAGCTCGTCAAGCTTGCGCATAAGTATGCCGAGCACGCCCGAGTCGGCGTTCGAAATGTTCGGCGCGACGGCATGGATGTCCTCAAAAAGCTCGAAAAAGATCACAAGATCAGCGAAGACGAGCAACGCAAGAGCTCGACCAAGGTGCAGGAGCTGACCGACAGGCTCATCAAGGACATCGATCAGATGCTCGTGGGCAAGGAAGCTGAAATCAAACAGGTCTGAGCATGATGACTAAGAGTGTCCTGGCCGCGCGCTCAGTCAGGGCGCTGTGAATTCCTTCCTAAGCGTGTCAGAATAGGGCTTCGGGCTCATACCAAGGCGCGAGATCAACGTCCTTGACCGAGGCCTGCAGGTTCGCGCACAAACAAATTTTCCGCGCTCGGCAATATTTCCGCCGATGCGGCGCCAGTTCAACATGGGGGCGCAATAAAGGCGAGTGAGCCAGCGCAGCCAACAGCTTGGCCTAGTAGGTAGCGGCCCAGCGCTGCCACGGCACGTCGCCATCATCATGGATGGCAACGGGCGCTGGGCGAATGGTCGCGGCTTGCCGCGACGCCTCGGCCACCGCATGGGCGTGGAAGCCGTTCGACGCACCGTCCGTGCTGCGATCGAGCTGAAGATTCCCTATCTGACGCTTTTCAGCTTCTCTTCCGAGAACTGGGCCCGTCCGGCGAGCGAGATCGACGATCTCATGGGGCTACTCAAGCGCTTTATCCGGCGCGATCTGGAGGATCTCCATCGGGCCGGCGTCGCGATTCGGGTGATTGGCGAGCGCGGGCGCGTGGACGGTGAGCTGCTGCGGCTCATGGACGAAGCTCAGGTGACGACCCGCAACAATCAGGCGCTGACGCTGGTCATCGCCTTCAACTATGGTGCACGGGCGGAGATCGCGGCGGCTGCACGGCGGCTCGCCGACAGAGTATGCCGCGGCGAGATCGAGCCGGGAGCCATTACCGAGGCCGCGCTAGCGCAGGAGCTGGATACGACGGGCGTCCCCGATCCGGATGTCGTGATCCGAACGAGCGGTGAGCAGCGTCTTTCGAACTTCCTGCTCTGGCAGGCCGCCTATGCGGAGCTCGTGTTCATGGACGTGAAGTGGCCGGACTTCGGGCGCGAGCAGCTTCTCGAGGCGATCTCGATCTTCCAGGCGCGCGACCGCCGTTTCGGTGGGCTCGCAAAGGAGGTGCTGGGCTCATGATCGGGAACGCGCGGGCGCCTCAGAGTGCGCGAAGGATGCCGGTGTGACGGAAGGCGAGACGCCTAAGTCTGCTGCAGCTCCCATGCGGGACCTCGGCCAGCGCATTGCCTCGGGCGCGGCACTGGCGCTCGTAGTGCTAGGTGCATTGTGGGCAGGCGTTCTGCCTTTCGCAATCGTGGTCGGTGCCGTTGGTGTCGTGGTCACGTGGGAGTGGGGCCGTATCGTCCGCTCCGCCGGCGTGGATGCCATCCTGGTCATTCAGGCTGTGGCGGTCGCGGCCGCTGCGTTGCTTGCGGCTCGAGGACTTGCAGGCCTCGGGTTCGTCCTGGTGATCGTCGCGGCAATCATCTCAGCCCTTCTGGCGTTCGGCGAGCGGGGGCACATGGCCGCGTTCGGGGCCCTCTATGCCGGGCTTCCCGCTGTATCTCTGGTATGGCTGCACCATGATGGTGCGGCGGGCTTCCTGGCCGTTCTCTTTCTGCTTCTGACTGTCTGGGGTACGGATACCGGAGCCTACTTTACCGGCCGCCTGATCGGCGGGCCGAAGCTCATTCCTTTGGTCTCCCCCAACAAGACCTGGAGTGGCCTTGCGGGCGGGATCATTGCCGGCAGCCTGATCGGTCTCGCGTTCGCCCTCGTGCGCTCAGAGCTCTCTTTTGGGTATATGATGCTCGCGGGCGCGCTGCTCGGCGCGGTGTCGCAGGCCGGTGATTTGCTGGAATCGGCGCTGAAACGCGAGTATGGGGTCAAGGACGCGAGCGCGCTGATCCCTGGCCATGGTGGTTTCATGGACCGGATCGATGGCCTGTCCGCCGCAGTGGTCGCTGCGGCGATCTTTGCCATGGCTGTCGATATTCAGGCGCCGGCCCGTGCTCTGCTCGGATTGAATTGAGCGCCATGCAGAAGGTGATGGACATCGATCCTGGAGTGACGCGCGCTGCCGTCGGGCACGAGGGGTGGGCGCGCCGCATCAGCGTGCTTGGCGCTACAGGCTCCGTCGGCACTAGCACGCTCGACCTCGTCGCGCGCCATGGCGATGCCTTCGAGATCGAGGTTCTGACGGCACAGACGAATGCCGGAGCCCTTGCCGACCTCGCTTTGAAACATCACGCGCGCCTTGCCGTCATCGGCGATGAGCGGGCCTTTGCCGAGCTGAAATCGCGCCTTGCCGGCAGCGGTATCGAGGTTGCAGCGGGGCCTGCGGCGCTGATCGAGGCTGCGTCGCGGCCAGTCGATTGCGTGATGGCTGCGATTGTCGGCGCGGCGGGCTTGAGGCCGACGTTCGCTGCTGCCCGCGCCGCGCGGCGGGTTGCGCTCGCCAACAAGGAGTGCCTCGTCTCGGCGGGTGCCGTCTTCATGTCGGCGATCAAGGACGCGGGCTGCGAGCTGCTTCCCGTGGATTCCGAGCACTCCGCCGTTCATCAGGCCATCGGTGGCCACGATCCGAAGTTCATCGAGCGGATCGTACTCACCGCCTCCGGCGGCCCGTTCCGCAAGGCGACCGACGCTGAGATTGCTGCGGCAACACCGGAGCAGGCCGCCCGTCATCCGAATTTCTCCATGGGCCGCAAGATCACCGTCGACTCGGCGACGCTGATGAACAAGTGCCTCGAGCTGATCGAGGCCTATCACCTTTTCCCGGTCACGGCGGACCAACTCGCGGTGGTCGTGCATCCGCAACAGATCGTGCATGGCTTCGTCGAGTTCACAGACGGCTCCGTCATCGCGCAGATGGGGACGCCCGACATGCGCACGCCGATCGCGTCCAGCCTCGCCTGGCCGGCGCGGATGGCGGCGCCCGCGGCGCGGCTCGATCTCGTCAGGCTCGGCGCGTTGACCTTCGAGGCACCCGACGAGAAGCGTTTCCCCGCTCTCGGGCTCGCGCGACGCACGTTCGAAATCGGCGGTACGGCCGGGGCAGTGTTGAATGCGGCAAACGAAGTGGCGGTCGAGGCGTTCCTGGCGCGGCAGATCCCCTTCCCGGCCATCGCAGCGCTCGCCGGGGAAGCCCTCGAGGAAGCCGCGCGCAGGGGGCGGGTCGACGAGCCGGCCTGCCTCGACGACGTGATAGCGGCGGATGAGGAAGGCCGCGCGCTGGCACGCGGCTTGCTCCGACGGTATAGTTAGCTGAGAGTTAACCTGACAGGGCCGCGCAAGTCCCCGTCAGCCGTCACGGCCCAGCCTGCAAGGGCCTGATCCAGAAAGATAATCGGGAGTCCTACCCTTGGACATTATCTGGAGTTTTCTGTCCGTCCTGCTGCCGTTTCTCTTTGTTCTGACGGTCGTGGTGTTCATCCACGAGCTCGGCCACTTCATCGTGGCCCGCTGGTGCGGTGTGAAAGTGCAAGCGTTTTCAATAGGTTTCGGTCGCGAGATCTGGGGCTTCAACGACCGCCACGGCACGCGCTGGCGGCTCGCCTGGATCCCGCTCGGCGGCTACGTCAAGTTCGTGGACGACGAGAATGGCGCCAGTGTGCCGTCCCGGGACGCCCTGGCGCGCATGAGCCGCGAGGAGCGCCAGGGTGCGTTCCAATCCAAGTCACTCGGTCAGCGGGCCGCTATCGTCGCTGCCGGCCCGATCGCTAACTTCCTGCTCGCGATAGCAATTTTCGCCGGCATCTTCGCCGTCGTCGGCCAGCAGATCACGATCGCGAAGATCGACGAGGTGATCGCCGACGGTCCGGCCGCGCGTGCCGGCTTTCAGGCTGGCGACGTCATCGTCGCCATCGATGGGCAGCCGATCAAAAGCTTCCAGGACATGCAGCGGGTCGTGTCGACCAGCGCCGACCAGCTGCTGAACTTCGAGGTCGAGCGTGGCGGGCTTCGGGTGCGCCTGGCGGCAACGCCCGATCGGCGCGAGCACGAGGACCGCTTCGGCAACAAGATCCGCGTCGGCGTGATCGGCATCCGCCGCACCATGCAGGCGCAGGACATGGAGTTCCAGCGGCACGGCGTGCTCGAGTCGATTGTGCTCGGCGTGCGCGAGACTCACTTCGTGATCAGTCGGACGCTCGGCTACCTCAAGGACGTCGTCCTCGGGCGTGAGGCGGCCGATCAGCTCGGCGGCCCGATCCGGATCGCCGAGGTCTCGGGACAGGTGGCCAGCAGCGGCTTCATTCCCCTGCTCAACCTGACCGCTGTTCTCTCGGTGAGCATCGGCCTGCTCAACCTGTTCCCGATCCCGCTCCTCGATGGCGGCCACCTGCTGTTCTACGCGATGGAGGCGATCCGCCGTAAGCCCCTCAGCGAGCGCACGCAAGAGATTGGTTTCAGGATCGGATTGAGCTTGGTGCTTATGCTGATGATCTACGCCACGTTCAACGACCTTCCGATCGTCAGAAAATGGATCGGACTGGGGTGAATTAGGGTCGGTGCGCTATTCTTGCCACTTCCATCATGGAGGGTGAATCGTTAATTAAGTTCAGTCGGGTGTCGGCGTTCGTGGGTCAAGCAACCATGGCGCCGAAAGTGCCGGTGGGGACCGGCCGACGTGGATACCTGATCGTGACCACGCACTCGATAAGGCGCAGCTCGACTAAAGCCGGGCGCTGCGCCGCTCATGGGGGAACGGCAAGAAAAGGCAGACAGTACGGATGCCGAAGTTTGGGAAGTTGGGGATTGGGGGATCTTCATTCGCGCTGATGCTGGCGCTTTTGGCCCCCCTCGCAATGACTGTTGCGGGGGGCTTCGGGCTGATCGCCGGTGTGGCTCAGGCGCAGGATCTCCGCGTTCGTGAAATCCAGGTCGCCGGCAACCGGCGCGTGGAACCCGAGACTGTGCGCTCATACCTGCGCTTCTCGGTCGGCGACACCTACAGCGAAGCGCGGGTCAATCAATCGATCTCTGCGCTCTTCACTACCGGCCTCTTCTCCGATGTGCGGATCGAGCGCAGCGGCGGCACGGTGACCGTGACCGTGGTCGAGAACCCGGTCATCAACCAGATCGCTTTCGAGGGTAACAAGCAGGTCGAGAAGACCACGCTCGAAACCGAAGTGCAGCTCAAGCCGCGCTCGGTCTTCACCCGCGCCAAAGTCCAGGCGGACGTTCAGCGCATCCTCGACGTTTATCGTCGTCAAGGCCGCTTCTCCGCGACCGTCGAGCCCAAGATCATCGAGCTCGACCACGGCCGCGTGAACCTCGTCTTCGAGATCAACGAGGGCGGTGCGACGAAGGTCAAGAGCATCCAGTTCGTCGGGAACCGCTACTTCCAGGACTCGCAGCTCCGCGACATCGTCACGACGACGCAGGAGAGCTGGTTCGACTTCCTCAAGGGTACGGCGTTCTATGATCCCGACCGCCTGAACCTCGATCGCGAGCTTCTGCGCCAGTACTACCTCAAGAACGGCCATGCCGATATTCGCGTGGTCGCTGCCGACGTGCATCTCGATCGCGACGGCTCGGGCTTCTTCATCACTTTCGTGGTGGAAGAGGGCGAGCCGTACGTGTTCGGTGACGTGCGGGTCGAGAGCAAGATCCCAGGCGTCGATACCGCCGCTCTGCAGGGCTACGCGCTGACGAAAAGCGGTAGCATCTTCAACGCCGGCGAGATCGACAAGTCCGTCGAGGCGATGACGCTCGCGCTGACAGAGCGCGGCCACACGTTCGCCCGCGTCCGCCCGCGCGCCGATCGTGATGCGGTCAGCCGCGTCATCACGCTGACGTATGTGATCGACGAAGGCCCGCGTGTCTATGTCGAGCGCATCAACGTCATCGGCAATCTGCGCACGCGCGACTACGTGATCCGGCGCGAGTTCCGGCTCGCGGAGGGTGACGCGTACAATCCGCTTCTGGTGGAGACCGCGAAGAAGCGCCTCCAGCAGCTCGGCCTTTTCAAGGCCGTCGATATCAAGCGGCGTCCCGGCTCGTCCGAGGATCGCGTTGTCCTCGACGTGAACGTCGTCGAGCAGCCAACGGGTGAGATTTCCTTCGGCGCCGGTTACTCGACGCAGGAAGGTGTCATCGGCGATATTGGCTTCACCGAGCGCAACTTCTTGGGCAAGGGCCAGTTCCTGCGCCTGAAGCTCGGTGGCTCGCTGGAGCGCCTGCAGGTCGACTTGAGCTTCACCGAACCGCGGTTCCTGGACCGCAATCTCTCGGCGGGCTTCGATCTCTTCTATCGCATTACGACGGAGTCCGACTTCCAGCCCTTCGATCATACGCGGGCTGGCGGTACTGTGCGCCTCGGCGCGCCGCTCTCCGAGTATCTCTGGCTGAACACGAACTACACGCTCAGCTACGACGAGATGAGCAATATCAGTGCTAATGCTTCGCGCGCCATCATAGAAGAGGCGGGCGGGATAGATCCTATCACCGGCAGGCCTAGGGACTTCGACTACTGGACGTCGTCGATCGGTACGTCGCTGACCTACGACAGGCGTAATCATCCCAAGACGCCAACGTCCGGCTACTACATCAATGGCGGCGTCGACTTCGCGGGCGTTGGTGGCGATGTGCAGTACGCGCGCTTCCAGGGTGAGATCAGGTATTATTACCCGGTTACTGACCGTATCACGTTCGTTGCCCGTGCCGCCGGTGGTCACATCATGGGGTGGGGTGGCGACGAGGTCCGACTGCTCGATCAGTTCTACAAGGGTGGCGAGACCATCCGTGGCTTCGACAGGCTTGGCCTCGGCGCGCGCGACGCGCTTACCAATGACGCCCTTGGTGGTGACACGTACTATGTCGGCACTGCCGAGGTGCGCTTCCCGATCCCGTTCGTGCCGGATGAGCTCGGCATCTCAGGCGCGGTCTTCGTCGATGCGGGCTCGCTGTTCGGCGTGTCGAAGTCGGTCAAGAACTCACTTGGTGCCGATCTTGAGGACTCATCGAACATCCGCGTTTCCGCCGGCTTCGGCCTGCTCTGGAACTCGCCGCTTGGACCGCTGCGTGGCGACTTGGGCTGGGCGCTGATCAAGGAAGACTTCGACAAGGAGCAGATCTTCCGCTTCGGCGCGAGCACCAAGTTCTGATCCAGGTTCACGACGCAGATCACGAAACTTCAGCAACGCGTGCCTTCGAGGCACGCGTTTGCTATATGGGGCCAGCGATCCGGCCACTGGCCGTCGCCGCCCTATAACAAAAGCCCCCCAGGAAGGGCCCTCCGAACTATGGAGCATCCAGGTTTCTTCGAGCGTGCCGGCCCGTTCACAGCGGCCGAGCTCGCGGGACGCATCGGCGCGGCGCTCCGCCCCGGCGACGACGGCACGCGGGGCCTGAGCGATCTGCGCCCGCTCGGCGAGGCCGGCCCGGCGCATCTGACGTTCGTCGACAACCGCAAGTACCTCGAGCAACTCGCGGGGACCCGCGCTGCCGCCTGCATCGTGGCGCCAGCCTTCGCTGAGCGCCTGCCAGCCGGCGTCGTGGCGCTCCTGATGGCCGCGCCCTATCGGGGCTTCGCGCTGGCCCTGCAGGCCTTCTATCCGACCTCCCTGAAGCCCAAGACGGCCGAATTCGACGCCCGCGACCCGGCTGCTACCCCCATCCATCCGACGGCGCGCATCGAGCCGGGCGCCATCATCGAGCCTGGCGCGGTGATCGGCCGGGAGGCCTTGATCGGCAAGGGAACGACAGTCGCCGCGGGGGCGCTGGTCGGCTACCGCGTGACGGTCGGCCGCGATTGTTTCATCGGCCCCGGGGTGACGCTCAGCCACGCTCTCGTCGGCGATCGGGTCACCCTGCACGCCGGGGTGCGCATCGGCCAGGACGGGTTCGGGTTCGCTATGGGGGCCGGGGGGCATCTGAAGGTTCCCCAGATCGGCCGCGTCATCATCCAGGACGACGTTGAAATCGGGGCCAATTCCTGCGTCGACCGGGGTGCTCTTAAGGATACCGTCATCGGAGAAGGCACGAAAATTGATAATCTGGTTCAGATCGGGCACAACGTCGTCATCGGACGGCGGTGCGTGATCGTTGCCCAGACCGGGCTTGCGGGCTCCTCGACGCTCGAGGACTTCGTGGTCATGGGCGGGCAGTCTGGCGTCGCCGGTCATCTCAAGGTCGGCGCCGGCACGCAGATCGCGGGTGCCTCGCACGTTACCGAGAATACTCCGCCCCGCTCGCGGGTGATCGGCACACCAGCTATACCGATCCGCGATTGGACGCGCGAGAGGATGGCGCTGCGTCGCCTCGCCAAGGGGCGGACGGCCGACGCGGAGCCGGAAGGCGGCGACGAGGCCTGAGGCGCGGCGCTGTGCAGGATCAATTTTGAGGACGTGGTGAGTGGCCATGCAAGAGACGATCGACACCGGGAAGAAGCTGGGCTCTGCAGACATCGCGCGAGTGATGAAGCTGCTGCCGCATCGCTATCCCTTTCTGATGCTCGATCGCCTTACGGAGATGGACGGCGACGAAAGCTGCGTCGGTATCAAGAATGTCACGATCAACGAGCCGTTCTTCCAGGGCCACTTCCCGAAGTTCCCGGTCATGCCCGGCGTGCTCATCATCGAGGGCCTCGCGCAGACAGCGGGCGCGCTTTGCGTCGCGAGCCTCGGCGAGGACTACAATCCGCAGGTCGTGTATTTCATGGGGATCGACAAGGCCAAGTTTCGCCGGCCGGTGGTGCCTGGTGACCAACTCCACTATCATGTCCGCAAGCTCCGCAGCCGTGGCCGCGTGTGGCGGTTCTACGGCGAGGCGCGAGTGAATGGTCATGTCGTGGCGGAAGCAGAGGTCAGCGCGATGATCGCGGACTCGGCTGAAGCGCGCGCCTTCGCGGCTCACAAGAATGCCTGACGCGGGAATCCACCCGGCCGCCATCGTCTCGAGCGAAGCCGAACTGGCGCCTGGAGTCGAGGTCGGTCCGTTCACGATCATCGAGGCTGGAGCGCGGATCGCGAAAGGCGTCCGCATCGGGCCGCACTGCTCGATCGGAGGCAATGTCAGCCTCGGCGAGGGTTGCCAATTGCTGAGCCACGTTGCGATAGCGGGGCGCACGACGATCGGTGCTCGCACGCGCATCTTTCCTTTTGCCTCGCTCGGCCATCAGCCGCAGGATCTCAAGTACTCCGGCGAGCCTTCCACGCTCTCGATCGGCACCGACTGCCTGGTCCGCGAGGGCGTGACCATGAATCCCGGCACCAGCGGTGGCGGCATGGCGACGACGGTCGGCAATAAGTGCGCCTTCCTCGCCAACTCGCACGTGGGGCATGACAGCCACGTCGGCAACAACGTGATCTTCTCGAACAACGTCATGCTCGCAGGGCATTGCCGGGTCGATGACTATGTGATCCTCGGCGGTGGTGCGGCGGTCATCCAATATACGCACGTCGGCGCGCACGCCTTCGTCGGCGGCATGTCGGGCCTCGAGAACGATCTCATCCCGTACGGCATGGCGGTCGGGAACCGAGCGCGACTGAGCGGCCTCAATATCGTCGGCCTGCAGCGCCGCGGGTTCACGCGCGAGCAGATCCACGCGTTGAGGCGTGCCTATCGCCTGCTCTTCGCCGACGAAGGCACGCTCAAGGAGCGCGTCGACGATGTGGCCGCGAGCTTCGAGGACAATCCGATCGTCCAGGAGATCGTTGCCTATATCCGCGCCGACCGGAAGAAGTCGCTCTGCACGCCGCGCGACGTCGCGGATTAGTCTGCAGTCGGGGACCGGTATGGATCAGGTTCCCTTGGGCATTCTGGCTTGCGCCGGCAGCCTGCCGATCGAAATCGCGGAGGCCGCGCGCGGCGCGGGGCGCTCCGTGCATATTGTCGGCATCGAGGGTTTCGCGGAGCCCGAGATCGCTGCCTACTCACACAAGATCGTCAACATCGGTCAGGTCGGCAGCATGCTCTCGAGCCTTAAGCAGGCGGGCTGCCGCCAGCTCGTGATCGCCGGCGCGCTTCGCCGTCCCAATCTCCTCAAGATCCGCGTCGATCACGGTTTCTTCCGCGCGATCAAGACTGCACTGAGTTTGACCCGCGGTGGGGATGACAGCGTCCTGCGCAGGGTCGTGCGTTTCTTCGAGAGCGAGGGTTTTGAGGTCATCGGCGTCGATAGCATCGCGCCGCATCTGCTGGCCCCCGTCGGGCCGCTCGGCCGTATCGCGCCGAGTGAGGCGAGCATCCGCGCGATGTCGCGCGCTGCAGCGCTGCTCAGGGCGCTCGGCGCTTTGGATGTGGGGCAGGGCGCGGTCGCGACGGACGAGCGCATCATTGCTGTCGAGGGTGTACACGGAACGGACGAGATGCTCGAGCAGATCGAGGCTGCGGGCCTATCGAGCATCGGCGCCGTGCTCGTGAAAATGCCGAAGCCGGGCCAGGAGTTGCGCGTCGATCTGCCGGCAATCGGCCCGCGCACGATCGAGCGGGCCCATGCCTGTGGTCTCGCTGGCATCGTCATCGCCGCCGGACGCGCATTGGTCATCGAGCGGGAGCGCACGATTGCGTTGGCCGATGAGCTCGGCCTGTTCATCGCCGGTATCGACAACGCGGATGGCGTCGGCGCGGCGACGGTCATCGCATCGCCGGCCTTCCGCCAGATCGGCAGCAAGCGCGCCGGAGCTTCCGAGCGGCGCGATGCTCTTCTCGGCGCTCAGGCACTTGCCGTGCTGGCGGCGCATCAGGCAGGCCGTGCCGTGCTCGTGATCGGCGAGCACGTGCAGCGCGTTGATGGCGCGCTCGGTATTCATCGCATGTTGAGCGGACGGCGGCCCGGGCACTGGGGCCTCAGGACCTTCAAACGGCGCATGGGCGTTCTGGTCGTCAGCGCGATCGAAGATATCGGCACGGATGCCGAGAGCATCGACGCCGTACTGGCTCTCGCAGCGCGCGCCGCTCTTGCCGGCATCGTCATTGCTGAGCGTGTGGACGCCGAGCAGCCGCTCGCGAGGATGCTGGTGCAAGCCGCGGACCGGCACCGGTTGTTCGTCCTCGTGCCGGGCACCAACGGTGGAGGGACGAAATGAGCGCGTTGCCCGCCCGCCCGCTGCGCATCTTCGTTGTTGCCGGCGAGCACTCGGGTGACGCACTCGGGGCGCGGCTCATGATGGCGCTCACGGCATTGCGGCCGGGCATCACCTTCAGTGGCGTCGGTGGGCCGAAGATGACGGCCGCAGGTCTCTCGTCCGTATTCGAGATGAGTGAGATCGCGGTGATGGGGCCGGCCGCCATCGTCGCGCAGCTCCCGCATCTGCTCCGCAAGATCAACGAGACGGTGCGGGCCGCGCTCGCCGCTGAGCCCGATGTGCTGGTGATCATCGACGCGCCCGAATTTACGCATCGCGTCGCGCGGAAGGTCCGTCGCGCGCGTCCTGCGCTACCTATCGTCGATTATGTCTCGCCGAGTGTGTGGGCGTGGCGGCCGTGGCGCGCGCGCAAGATGCGCGCCTATGTCGACGAAGTTCTGGCACTGCTGCCTTTCGAGCCCGGCGTGCATGAGCGTCTCGGCGGTCCGCCGTGCACCTACGTGGGGCATCCACTGGCGGAGCGGCGCTCGTGGATCGCAGCGCTCGATCCCGAGCCGCTGGCGCAGCGACTGCGCCTTGCGCATGATCGCCAGCCGCTGCTGGTCCTTCCGGGCAGCCGTCGTAGCGTGGTCAACCGTTTGTGGTCGCCGTTCTCGGCAACTCTGTGGGAGCTGCATGCGCGCGGTCATCGTCTCGACGTGCTGCTGCCGGTCGTCGAGAGCACGCGGGATCTTGTCGTCGAGCGCACCAAGGGCTGGCCGCCTTTTCCGGTCCACCTGATCGAGGAGGATGTCGACAAGTTCCGCGCCTTCAAGCTTGCCCGCGCGGCGCTCGCGGCTTCGGGCACAGCGACGTTGGAGCTGGCGCTTGCGGGATGTCCGATGGTCGTCTCCTACCGGGTTGATCGCCTGGCGTTGGTGTTTCGCGATCTCGTGAAGCCGCCGCACTTCGCTCTCGCCAATCTGGTCCTCGGCGAGCGCGCGTTCCCTGAATTGATGCAGGAGTCCTGCGTTCCGGAGAAGCTCGCGCCAGCGCTCGAGGCGCTGCTCGCAGACACACCCGAGCGTCAGGCTCAGCTTGCAGCGCTCGCGCGCGTTCCCGATGCGATTACGACCGGCACGTCACCAGCCATTGCTGCGGCCATGCGGGTGCTCGCGCACGCCGAGCGCGCGCGTCGTTAGCCGCTGTAGGAGGTAGCGTCCATGACGAGGCATCCCACTGAGAAGGAAATGGCGGCGGTGCTGCGGCTGGCCGCGGCGGAGCGCTACAAGCATCTCATCAAGAAAGTGGCCGACCAAGAGGTCATTTGGAGCTTATGGTCGGAGGGTTGGGCTCTGATGGGTGATGATAGCGGACGGCAAGTCATGCCGATTTGGCCGCACGCACCGTATGCAAGTGCTTGTGCAAAGGGCGATTGGCATGGATACGAGTCTCGGCAGATCAATCTCTATGACTGGATGGAGCGCTGGCTGCCAGGCCTCAAAGATGATCACAGGCTAGTCGCGGTGTTTCCACTTCCGGACGGCAAGGCGGTTACGGTTGAGCCGGACGATTTGCTCCGTGACTTGGAGGAGGAGTTGCAGAGATACTGATCTCTCAATACAAAAGGCCACCGACCTCGCGGTCGATGGCCTTTAAACTTACGCCGTCGTTTGCGCTCAGCGCTTCTCGACGGGTACGTAATCGCGCTGCGTCGGACCGACATAGAGCTGGCGCGGACGACCGATCTTCTGCTCCGGGTCCTCGATCATTTCCTTCCACTGCGCGATCCAGCCGACCGTGCGCGAGACGGCGAAGAGCGGCGTGAACATCGAGACGGGGAAGCCGATCGCGCGGAGCACGATGCCCGAGTAGAAGTCGACGTTCGGGTAGAGCTTCTTCTCGATGAAGTAGTCGTCGTGCAGCGCGATGCGCTCGAGCTCCATCGCGACGTCGAGGAGATCGTCCTTGATGCCGAGCTTGGCGAGCACTTCGTGGCAGGTCTCCTGCATGACCTTCGCGCGCGGATCGTAGTTCTTGTACACGCGATGGCCGAAGCCCATCAGGCGCACGCCTTCGTTCTTGTCCTTCACGCGCTTGATGAACTCCGGGATGTTCCGGACGTGGCCGATCTCCTCGAGCATCTTGAGCGCGGCCTCGTTGGCGCCGCCGTGTGCGGGGCCCCAGAGACAGGCGATGCCCGCCGCGATGCACGCGAAGGGATTGGCACCCGAAGAACCAGCAAAGCGCACCGTCGAGGTCGAAGCGTTCTGCTCGTGGTCGGCGTGCAGGATCATGATGCGGTCGAGCGCCTTCGCGACGACCGGATCGACGACGTACGGCTCGCACGGAACTGCGAAGCACATCTGCAGGAAGTTCGACGCGAAATCGAGCTCGTTGCGCGGATAGATGAAGGGCTGGCCGATCGAATACTTGAAGGCCATGGACGCGATCGTCGGCATCTTCGCGATCATGCGATGGCTGGCGATGATGCGGTGCTTGGGATCGTGGATGTCCGTGCTGTCGTGATAGAAGGCCGAGAGGGCGCCGACCACGCCGCACATGATGGCCATCGGATGCGCATCACGGCGGAAGCCCGTGTAGAAGCGGGTCATCTGCTCGTGCACCATCGTGTGGCGCGTGATGTGGTTGTCGAATTCCTTGAGCTGCGCTGCAGTCGGCAGCTCGCCGTGCAGCAGGAGGTAACACACTTCGACGAAGTTCGACGTCTTGGCGAGCTGCTCGATCGGATAGCCGCGGTAGAGGAGGATGCCTTCCTCGCCGTCGATGTAGGTGATCTTCGACGAGCAGTTGGCGGTTGACGTGAAACCCGGGTCGTAGGTGAAGCAGCCCGACTCGCGATAGAGGCGGCCGACGTCGATGACGTCCGGTCCAATCGAGCCCGATCGCACCGGCATTTTGACCTGCTTGTTGGCGATCAGTAGCGATGCCGTACGGTCGCCATCGGGCGCTTTGGACCCATCGTGTGCGTTCATGTCGACGTCCTTTTGAACAGCGAGCCAATCCACTGGCGCTGCAGCGCCGTTGCCGCAATGCACCATAACAGCATGCCACTGTTTAATAAAGCAGCAGCCACCGCTAGGCGATGCATCAAATAGTTGAGAATGGTCAACTTGCCTGGTCCTTCAGCCGGGCGATCGTCTCCTCCCTGCCGAGGGCGTGCATGACGTCGAAAACGGGTGGCGAAATGCTCCGACCCGTGAGCGCTGCCCTGAGTGGCTGCGCGATCTTCCCGAGCTTGGCACCGCTCGTCTCGGCGAAGGTGCGAACCTCGGCTTCGAGGGCAGCGGCGGTCCATTCTGGCGCGGCCTCGAACTTGGGGATCAAGGCGCTGAGGATCGTCTTGGCATCGCTGTCGATGAGCTTGGCGGCCTTCTCGTCAAGGCTCAGGGGGCGCTTGGCAAAGAGGAAGGCAGCCCCATCGACGAGCTCCAGCAATGTCTTGGTGCGCTCCTTCAGCCCCGGCAGCGCAATGCGGAGCTTTTCCCAGCCGCCGTCACGCTCCAGCTTAGAAAGCTTCTCAGGTCCGCCGTCGATGACCTCCAGCAACTCCTTGAGGCGCTGGACCAACTCGTCGTCGCTGGCCTTGCGGATGTAGTGGCCATTGAGATCGGCGAGCTTGGCGAAGTCGAAGCGCGCGGGCGAACGGCCGACAGCGTCGAGGTCGAACCATTCGATCAGCTGTTCCGTCGAGATGATCTCGTCATCGCCATGGCTCCATCCGAGCCGCACGAGGTAGTTGCGCATGGCCTCGGGGAGATAGCCCATGGCCTTATAGGCGTCCGTCGCCTCGGCGCCGTGGCGCTTGGAGAGCTTGGCGCCATCCGGACCATGGATGAGCGGTACATGGGCGAACACCGGCACGTCCCATCCGCACGCAACATAGACCTGCGTCTGGCGCGCAGCATTCGTGAGGTGATCGACGCCGCGGATGACGTGCGTGATGCCCATGTCGTGGTCGTCGACGACGACCGCGAAATTATAGGTGGGCGTGCCGTCCGAGCGCAGGATGATCATGTCGTCGAGTTCGGTGTTGGCGACGCGCACCTCGCCCTGGACGAGGTCCTGCACCACGGTCTCGCCCTCGCGCGGGGCCTTGAGGCGGATCGCCCCCTTGCGGCCGGGCGGCGCCTCGGAGGGGTCGCGGTCGCGCCAGTACCCGTCGTAGCGCGGCGGGCGGCCCTCGGCCATGGCG